>NZ_LOYJ01000101.1:0-396940 GCF_001526245.1 Burkholderia sp. MSMB1498 | reverse complement strand
GCCGGTCGCCGGTCGCCGGTCGCCGGTCGCCGGTCGCCGGTCGCCGGTCGCCGGTCGCCGGTCGCCGGTCGCCGGTCTGCAGTCTATCGATCCACCACTCAGTTTAGTAGAGCCCGACCCCGGATTTCGGCGACTTCGGCGACTTCGGCGACTTCGGCGACTTCGGCGACTTCGGCGACTTCGGCGACTTCGGCGACTTCGGCGACTTCGGCGACTTCGGCGACTTCGGCGACTTCGGCGACTTCGGCGACTTCGGCGACTTCGGCGACTTCGGCGACTTCGGCGACTTCGGCCACTTCGGCCACTTCGGCCACTTCGGCCACTTCGGCCACTTCGGCCACTTCGGCCACTTCGGCAGACCAATGAGCCCGCACGATGGTTGACCGGCCTCGCTGGAATGAAAATCCACCACCCGCGCCGCGGCCCGTTGCAGTTCACACGCGAAGCAGCGGCCCGCCCACGGCAAATCGCCGTCGCCCGGTCCGCGAATCTCGGCGATCCGCTAAAATGATCTATTAACCGACCGGTCGGTTGATTTATACTGCGTGAACATTCCACCTGGACGAGAACATCGCCATGTACACGCAATCCCTCGACATCCCCGGCAACGTCGCGCCGCTCGATGCCGCCGCCGATTCGCCCGAACAGGCCAGATTCGATGCCGTCGTCGCCGCCGACGGCAAGATCGAACCGCAGGACTGGATGCCCGACGCGTACCGCAAGACCCTCGTGCGGCAGATTTCGCAGCACGCGCACTCGGAGGTCGTCGGCATGCTGCCGGAAGGCAACTGGATCACGCGCGCGCCGAGCCTCAAGCGCAAGGCGATCCTGCTCGCGAAGGTCCAGGACGAAGCCGGTCACGGCCTCTATCTATATAGCGCCGCGGAAACGCTCGGCGTGTCGCGCGACGCGCTGATCGACGCGCTGCACGCAGGCAAGGCCAAGTATTCGAGCATCTTCAATTACCCGACCCTCACGTGGGCGGACGTCGGCGTGATCGGCTGGCTCGTCGACGGCGCCGCGATCATGAACCAGATTCCGCTCTGCCGCTGCACGTACGGCCCGTACGCGCGCGCGATGATCCGCGTCTGCAAGGAGGAATCGTTCCATCAGCGGCAAGGCTTCGACGCGCTGCTCGCGATGATGAAGGGCACCGATGCGCAGCGCGCGATGGTGCAGGACGCGGTGAACCGCTGGTGGGCGCCCGTGCTGATGATGTTCGGTCCGCCCGATGCCGATTCCGTCCACAGCAACCAGTCGGCCAAATGGGGAATCAAGCGCATCTCGAATGACGATCTGCGGCAGAAGTTCGTCGACGCGACGGTCGAGCAGGCGAAAGTGCTCGGCGTCACGCTGCCCGACCCCGACCTCAAGTGGAACGACGCGCGCGGCCATTTCGACTACGGCGCGCTCGACTGGGACGAATTCCGGCGCGTCGTCAACGGCGACGGCCCGTGCAACAAGGAGCGCCTCGCGACCCGCGTGAAGGCGCACGAGAACGGCGCGTGGGTCCGCGAGGCCGCGCTCGCGCACGAGGAAAAGCGCCGCCGCCGCGCGCAACAGCAAGCGGCATGACGCGCGCGAAGCGCGGCGCCGCCTTCCGTATTCAGGAGATTCAGGAGAAAGCGATGAACCAAGAATGGCCAATCTGGGAAGTCTTCGTGCGCAGCAAGCAAGGGCTCGACCACAAGCACTGCGGAAGCCTGCACGCGGCCGACGCGTCGATGGCGCTGCACATGGCGCGCGACGTCTACACGCGCCGCCAGGAAGGCGTGAGCATCTGGGTCGTGCCGTCGGCGGCGATCACCGCGTCCGATCCGAACGAGAAGGCCGAGATGTTCGAGCCGGCGGGCGACAAGATCTATCGCCATCCGACCTTCTACACGCTGCCCGACGAAGTCAACCACATGTGAGCGGCAGGCCATGACGACGACCCCACAACATCTCGCCTACGTGCTGCGCCTCGCCGACAACGCGCTGATCCTCGGTCAGCGCAACGCCGAATGGTGCGGGCACGGCCCAGTCCTCGAGGAAGACATCGCGCTCACGAACATGAGCCTCGACCTGATCGGCCAGGCGCGCCTGCTGTATACGCACGCGGCCGAGCTCGAACGGCAGCTCAGCGGCGCCGCGCGGACCGAGGACAACTATGCGTACTCGCGCACCGAGCGCGAATTCGCGAACTACACGTTCGTCGAGCTGCCGCACTACGGCCCGCTCAGCGGCACCGCGCACGCGGAGCTCGACTATGCGGTGACCGTCGTGCGCAACTTCCTCTACGCGGCGCTGATGCTGCACGTGTGGACTGCGCTCGAGACGTCGAGCGACGCTCAGCTCGCGGCGATCGCGGCGAAATCGGTGAAGGAGACGCGCTACCACGAGCACCACGCGCGCGAATGGCTGATCCGCTTCGGCGACGGCACCGACGAATCGCATCGCCGCGCGCAGGCCGCGCTCGACTATCTGATGCCGTATACGCGCGAATTCTTCGCGGCGGACGCGATCGACGACGCGGCGGCCGCGGCCGGCATCGGGCCCGCCATCGCGTCGATCGAGCCGGCGTGGCGCGCGGACGTCGACGCGACCCTCGCCGAGGCGACGCTCGCGCCGCCCGCGGCCGGCCAGTACGTGTCGACCGGCAAGCGCGGCGAGCACTCGGAGCACATGGGTTATCTGCTCGCCGAGTTGCAGAGCGTCGCGCGCCAGCATCCGGGCGCGACCTGGTGAAGCCGCGCGCGACGAATGACGAACGACGGAGCCAGACGATGTCCGCCCTCCCCGCATCCGCCCTCGCCTCGACGGCCGCCGCCGTCGACCGCCCGCGCGACGGCCGCGCCGCCGCCCGCGGCGACGATCCGCTCGTCGCCCGCGCATGGGACGCGCTCGAAGCCGTGCCCGATCCGGAAATCCCGGTCGTGTCGATCCGCGAGCTCGGCATCCTGCGCGACGTGCGCCGCGCCGCCGACGGCGTCGTCGAAGTCGTGATCACGCCGACCTACTCCGGCTGCCCGGCGATGCAGCAGATCGCCGAGGACATCGACGCCGCGCTGCGGCAAGCCGGCGTCGCGCCGCACCGGATCGCGACCGTGCTCGCGCCCGCGTGGACGACCGACTGGATCACCGCCGACGCCCGCGAAAAACTCCGCGCGTACGGCATCGCGCCGCCCGCCGGCCAGTGCGGCGGCGATGGCGGCGGCGACGGCGGCGACGGCGATGCGCGCGGCGGCCCTGCCCACCGCCGCGCCGTCCGCTTCATGCCGAAGCCGCTCGCCGCGCCCGTCTGCCCGCGCTGCGGCTCAGCGCACACCGAGCGGCTCGCGCAGTTCGCGTCGACCGCGTGCAAGGCGCTCTACCGCTGCGTCGACTGCCGCGAACCCTTCGACTACTTCAAACCTTATTGAATATGGCGACTCCGCAATTCCATCCGCTGCGCATCCGCGACGTGCGGCCCGAGACCGCCGACGCCGTCACGGTGTCGTTCGAGGTGCCGCCCGAGCTGCGCGACGCGTACCGCTTCACGCAAGGCCAGTTCGTCACGCTGAAGGCGCATATCGACGGCGAGGAGACCCGCCGCTCGTACTCGATCTGCGTCGGCACGACCGACTACGACCGCGACGGCGAGTTGCGCATCGGCATCAAGCGCGTGCGCGGCGGCCGCTTCTCGAACTTCGCGTTCGATACGCTCGAGCCCGGCCACACGATCGACGTGATGACGCCGGACGGCCGCTTCTTCACGCACCTGAACGCCGAGCACGGCAAGCAGTACGTCGCGTTCGCGGGCGGCTCGGGGATCACGCCCGTGCTCGCGATCATCAAGACGACGCTCGAGCTCGAGCCGCGGAGCGCGTTCACGCTGATCTACGGCAACCGCAGCGTCGATTCGATCATGTTCGCCGAGGAGCTCGAGGATCTGAAGAACCGCTTCATGCAGCGGTTCGCGCTGTATCACGTGCTGTCGGACGACGTGCAAGACGTCGAGCTCTTCAACGGCGTGCTCGATCAGGCGAAGTGCGCGGCGTTCATCGATTCGCTCGTGCCGGCCGAGACGATCGACGAAGCGTTCATCTGCGGCCCCGCGCCGATGATGGACGCCGCCGAGGCCGCGCTCGCCGCGGCCGGCGTGCCGCACGAGCGGGTGCACGTCGAGCGCTTCGGCACGCCGCTGCCGCAGGCGGGCGTGCCCGCCGTCGAGATTACCGACGACACGCCCGCCGCCGATCTCGAAATCGTGCTCGACGGCAAGAAACGCAAGCTGCGCCTGCCGTACGAAGGCGTGAGCCTCCTCGACGTCGGGCTGCGCGCGGGCCTCGCGCTGCCGTACGCGTGCAAGGGCGGCGTGTGCTGCACGTGCCGCGCGAAGGTGCTCGAAGGCGAGGTGCGGATGGAAAAGAACTACACGCTCGAGCCGCGGGAAATCGCCGACGGCTTCGTGCTCACCTGCCAGTGCCATCCCGTCAGCGGCAAGGTGGTCGTCAGTTACGACGAACGGTAAGCGGCGTCTTGCCGCGCGGTTACGCGCCGCCCCCCATCTCGCTTACACTAGGGGCCGCCTGCGGGCCGGACGCGCGAAGCGCCGGCACCCGGGCGGCTTTTCTCATGTTGACGACAGGCCAATGAGCACCATCCACGTGACCATGGGCGGCTCCGCCGCCGCTTCCCTGCGCATCGCGCTCGCCGACGCGGGCCGCGACGAAAGCGTCGTCGAGCTGTTCGACGATCTGTCCGTCGGCCCGCTGCGCGGCGCCGACGATACGCCGGATGTGCGCGCCGCGTTCTGGGAACGCGCGATCGGCGACGTGCAGCAGGACTGGGCGGCGGGGCTCGGCGACGATTTCGCGAAGCTCGAGGCGCTCGCGGCCGGCACGGGCCAGATCGTCGTGTGGCACGCGCACAGCGTGGCCGATCAGCTGATGCTGCGGCGCGTCGCCTACCATCTGCGCAACGCGCCGCAGCGCCTGAACGAGGTGCGGCTGTCGAGCACGGACATCGACGATCCGCAGTCGTGGGTGCGGCTGCGCGCCGACCAGGCGACGGCCGCCGGCATCTTCTCGCCCGCGCAGCTCGCCGCGAAGCTGCCGGAGGCGGCGCCGATCTCGGTGCTGCGGATCAGCCGGCTCGCGCTCGAATGGCAGGAAGCGAAGCAGACGAACGCCGAGCTGCGCTACTGGATCTGCAACACGTTCAAGAGCGGCCATTACGCCGACATCGACGCGCTCGTGCTCGAACACGCGCCCGACGAATGGGGGCCCGCCGCGCGCACGGTCGGCGCGGTAATGGCGTTCGCCGACCGCGGCCACCTGTTCGTCGGCGACGTGATCGCGTTCTGGCGCTGCCGCGAGCTCGCGGCAGCCGGCCGCGTCGAGCTGCAGGGCGACGCGCGCTCGATCGAAGACCTGAAAACGGCGACGCTGCGCGTCACGCCCGCCATCGCCGTTCCCCGCTAACCCGAACCCGCATCACGCGTCGAATCACATGGCCCGCACCCGAGCCCCCGATCACGAATCCCAGCGCGAGCAGATCCTCGATCTCGCCGCCGCCAAGTTCGCGCAGACGAGCTACCCGAGCACGTCGATGACCGATCTCGCGAACGCGAGCGGCACGTCGAAGGCGCGCCTCTATCACTATTACGAAGGCAAGGAAGCGATCCTGTTCGATCTGCTCGACCGCTACACGAAGCGGCTGATGCTGATCATCGCCGAGGTCGAAGGCGCGAGCCAGCGGCGCGGGCTCACCGAGCGCGAGGCGTTCGCCGAACTCGTGCGCGCGTTCCTCGCCGAATACGAGACGTCGCACAGCCGCCATGTCGCGCTGCTGAACGACGTGAAGTATCTCGAGGAAGCGCAACGCCGGATCATTCTCGACCGCCAGCGCGACATCGTCGCCGCGTTCGCGCGCCAGCTCGCGCGCGCGTATCCGGAGCGGATCTCGACGGACAACCAGACGCCCGTGACGATGATGGTGTTCGGGATGATCAACTGGACGTTCACGTGGCTGAAGCCGGGCGGGCGCCTCGGCTATCGCGATTTCGCCGAGCAGGTGATCGGCATGATCGAGCACGGCCTCGGCGGCTGAATCGTCTGATTTATTGCGGAGCAGCAAGCGTTGCGTGAGCGTAACAGTGCGACGCTTTGCCCACACCTCCGTCAAAAATCCTTAAAATATCAATAAAAACAAAAGCTTATATTTACCAATCGGTGAATTTAGAGGCCAAGCTCGACACGAACATCCGGGTTTTCCCCAATCTCCGCACGGCCATTCAGCTAAAATTGCGCTGCGTTGCACAAATAGCTGTACGGTCTTTTTTGAGGAACCCACGATGAACAAGCCAGACCTTCGCCCTGCCGATGCGGTCGGCATCGCCGGTCCCGCGCCAGTTCTCGTTCGGGAACTGGCTTCCGGCGACCGTCAGCAACTGCTCACCCATTTTCTCGCGCTCGACGACGACGATCGCCTGTTGCGCTTCGGCCAAGCGGTGCCCGATCACGTGATCGAGAACTACGTCCGCACGATCGACTTCGGCCGCGACACCGTGTTCGGCGTGTTCGATCACGAACTCGCGATGATCGGCGTCGGCCACCTCGCGTACCTGCCCGCCGAAGGCGACAAGCGCACCGCCGAGTTCGGCGTGTCGGTGCTCGAAAGCGCACGCGGCCAAGGCGTCGGCACGAAGCTCTTCGAGCGCGCCGCGATCCGCAGCCGCAACACGCACGTCACGACGCTGTACATGCACTGCCTGTCGCGCAACGCGACGATGATGCACATCGCGAAGAAATCGGGGATGCGCATCGAGTACGCATACGGCGAAGCCGATGCGTACCTGTCGCTGCCGCCCGCCGACCACTCGACGATCATCGCCGAGATGATGCAGGAGCAGGCGGCCGTGTTCGACTACGCGCTCAAGCGCCAGGCGCGCCGCGCGACGCAGATCTTCGAATCGCTGCTGCCCGCGGGCCTCACCGCGTAACGCGCGGCGCATCGCATCCGCCGATGCGCGAACAAAAACGGGCGGCCCGTCATGGGCCGCCCGTTTTTTTGCGCCGCTCAGCCGATATCGGCCGTTCGGCCGACCGCGCTCCGGCATTCAGCGGATCGGCAACGCGGTGGTCTCCTTGAAGCGCTCGAGCGAGAAACTCGTCTTCACGTCGATCACCGACGGATGGTGCAGCAGTTGCTCCTGCATGAAACGCGAGAAATGCGCCATGTCCTCGACCTGCACGCGCAACAGATAGTCCATATCGCCCGTCATCGCGTGACACGCGACGACCTCCGGCCACGCCTGCACGGCCGCGCGAAACAGCTCGGCGTGCGTCGCGCCCGCGCGCGCGGGCGTTTCGTCGCCGCGCGCCGGCACGGCGCCGCCGCGCTTTTCCAGCCGCACGCTCACGTACGCGAGCAGGTCGAGCCCGAGCTTCTGCGGGTCGAGCAGCGCGACGTAGCCGGTGATCACGCCCAGCTCCTCGAGCCGGCGAATCCGCCGCAGGCAAGGGCTCGGCGACAGATTCACCCGCTCGGCGATGTCCTGATTCGACAAACGCCCGTTCTCCTGAAGAATCGCAAGAATGCGCCGATCGATCGCATCCAATTCTACGTGCGCCATTTCCTGCCTCCCTGCCTGTTCGTGCGGACGAGAAATTGCGCAAGCGTAGCGTTACGCGACTAAGTTCGCAAGTTTCCACCCGGCCCGGCCCGCTACACTTTGCCGCAGACATTCACCAAGACGCGTGCCCCGTCGAGGGCTAGGAGACGCCATGCAAATCCCCACCTGGGACAACCCCGTCGGCACCGACGGCTTCGAATTCATCGAATACACCGCGCCCGATCCGAAAGCGCTCGGCCAGCTGTTCGAGCGCATGGGCTTCACCGCCGTCGCCCGGCACCGCCACAAGAACGTGACGCTGTACCGCCAGGGCGACATCAACTTCATCATCAACGCCGAAGCCGATTCGTTCGCGCAGCGCTTCGCCCGGCTGCACGGGCCGTCGATCTGCGCGATCGCGTTCCGCGTGCAGGACGCCGCGAAGGCGTACAAGCACGCGCTCGAGCTGGGCGCGTGGGGCTTCGACAACAAGACGGGCCCGATGGAGCTGAACATCCCGGCGATCAAGGGCATCGGCGATTCGCTGATCTATTTCGTCGACCGCTGGAAGGGCAAGAACGGCGCGCAGCCGGGCGCGATCGGCGACATCAGCATCTACGACGTCGACTTCGAGCCGATTCCGGGCGCCGATCCGAACCCGGCCGGCCACGGCCTCACCTACATCGACCACCTGACGCACAACGTCCACCGCGGCCGCATGCAGGAATGGGCGGAGTTCTACGAGCGCCTGTTCAACTTCCGCGAGGTGCGCTATTTCGACATCGAAGGCAAGGTGACGGGCGTGAAATCGAAGGCGATGACGTCGCCGTGCGGCAAGATCCGGATTCCGATCAACGAGGAAGGCTCGGACACGGCCGGCCAGATCCAGGAATACCTCGACGCATATCACGGCGAAGGCATCCAGCACATCGCGCTCGGCGCGGCCGACATCTACAAGGCGGTCGACGGCCTGCGCGCGAAGGGCGTGACGCTGCTCGACACGATCGACACGTACTACGAGCTCGTCGATCGCCGCGTGCCGAACCACGGCGAGCCGCTCGACGAGCTCAGGAAGCGCAAGATCCTGATCGACGGCGCGCACGACGATCTGCTGCTGCAGATCTTCACCGAGAACCAGATCGGGCCGATCTTCTTCGAGATCATCCAGCGCAAGGGCAATCAGGGCTTCGGCGAGGGCAACTTCAAGGCGCTGTTCGAATCGATCGAGCTCGACCAGATCCGCCGCGGCGTCGTGCAGGACAAGGCGTAAGCGAGGCGGCGCCGCGCGCGGCCTGTTCGCGACGGGGCGTCAAGACATAGAGGCCTCGAAACATCGAGGCGTCAAATCGGAACGTCTAAATGGAAAGGGCGGGAATCCCGGGATTCCCGCCCTTTTGCATGGCCGATCATCGCGCGACGAGGCCGGCAATCGCCCGCCGCTGCGCCGCCGCGGCCTACTTCTGCGCCGCGCCGCGTTCGTTCGTCACGGCGCTCGCGAGCGCCGGCGCCGGCGCACCGGCTGCCGCGAGCTGCAGCATCTGGGTGCTCGCCGTCGCCAGCACGCTTGCGCCTTCCGAGCGCGCGGTGCCGCTCATCGCGAAAAACGCCGCCGACACCATCAGGAAATTCTGGATATTTCGAGTCTTCATTGCACCTCCATTGCAACCGTCCGTGTGCGTTCGCGGCGCCGACGCGAGCCCGCGCCGCCGTCACAACCGGACAGGGCCCTAGAGACTAACGGCAATCGCCGCGCGAGGCCCGCCGTTTTACATGCTTTTACAGCCTGTAACGCATTGATTCCTCTCGATTTCGGGTCACTCGGCACTCATTATTGAAACAATGCGGCGGGTTTTTCCCAGTGCTACCATCGAACGAAACCCGCCAATATTCGGGCCGACCAACGCGTCCACAAGACGCCGACGCGCCGATAGTTTTGGCGATCCCGAACCGGGTGAGGAGACACTGCATGAATGCCCCGCTAGACGCAGGCCAGCGCGCATCGCTCGAAGCCGCGCTGCAATCCGTCACGCTAGACGACAAATACACGCTCGAACGCGGCCGCGCGTACATGAGCGGCATCCAGGCGCTCGTGCGCCTGCCGATGCTCCAGCAGGAGCGCGATCGCGCCGCGGGCCTGAACACCGCCGGCTTCATTTCCGGCTACCGCGGCTCGCCGCTCGGCGGGCTCGATTTGTCGTTGTGGAAGGCGAAGCAGCACCTCGCCGCGCACCGGATCGTGTTCCAGCCCGGCCTCAACGAAGACCTCGCGGCGACGGCCGTCTGGGGATCGCAGCAAGTCAACCTGTATCCGGGCGCGAAGCACGACGGCGTGTTCGCGATGTGGTACGGCAAGGGCCCGGGCGTCGACCGCACGGGCGACGTGTTCAAGCACGCGAACTCGGCCGGCTCCGCACCGCACGGCGGCGTGCTCGTGCTCGCGGGCGACGATCACGCGGCGAAGTCGTCGACGCTCGCCCATCAATCCGAGCACATCTTCAAGGCGTGCGGGCTGCCCGTGCTGTTCCCGTCGAACGTGCAGGAATATCTGGACTTCGGGTTGCACGGCTGGGCGATGAGCCGCTATTCGGGCCTTTGGGTCGCGCTCAAGTGCGTGACGGACGTCGTCGAATCGTCGGCCTCCGTCGACATCGACCCGCATCGCACCGAGATCGTGCTGCCCACCGACTTCGCGATGCCCGACGGCGGCCTGAACATCCGCTGGCCCGATCCGCCTCTCGTGCAGGAAGCGCGCCTCCTCGACTACAAGTGGTACGCGGCGCTCGCGTACGTGCGCGCGAACAAGCTCGACCGCATCGAGATCGATTCGCCGAACGCGCGCTTCGGCATCATCACGGGCGGCAAGGCGTATCTCGACGTGCGTCAGGCGCTCGTCGACCTCGGCCTCGACGACGAAACCTGCGCGCGGATCGGCATTCGCCTCTACAAGGTCGGCTGCGTATGGCCGCTCGAAGCGCAAGGCGCGCAGGCATTCGCGCGCGGGCTCGACGAAATTCTCGTCGTCGAGGAAAAGCGCCAGATTCTCGAATACGCGATCAAGGAAGAACTGTACAACTGGCCGGACGGCCAGCGTCCGCGCGTGTTCGGCAAGTTCGACGAAAAGGACGGCGCGGGCGGCGAATGGTCGGTGCCGATGGGCAACTGGCTGCTGCCCGCGCATTACGAGCTGTCGCCCGCGATCATCGCGAAGGCGATCGCGACGCGCCTCGAAAAGTTCGAGCTGCCGCCCGACGTGCGCGCACGCGTCGCCGCGCGGATCGCGGTGATTCACGCGAAGGAAACCGCGCTCGCGAAGCCGCACGTGAGCGCCGAGCGCAAGCCGTGGTTCTGCTCCGGGTGCCCGCACAACACGTCGACGAACGTGCCGGAAGGCTCGCGCGCGATCGCGGGCATCGGCTGCCATTACATGACCGTGTGGATGGACCGCAACACGAGCACGTTCAGCCAGATGGGCGGCGAAGGCGTGCCGTGGATCGGCCAGGCGCCGTTTACCGACGAAAAGCACGTGTTCGCGAATCTGGGCGACGGCACCTACTTCCACTCCGGCCTCCTCGCGATTCGCGCGGCGATCGCGTCGAAGGCGAACATCACGTACAAGATTCTCTATAACGACGCGGTCGCGATGACGGGCGGCCAGCCCGTCGACGGCGTGCTGACGGTGCCGCAGATCACGCACCAGCTCGCGTCCGAAGGCGCGAGGAAGATCGTGATCGTCACCGACGAGCCGCAGAAATACGACGGCCACGCGTCGCTGCTCGCGCCGGGCGTGACGATCCACCATCGCGACCAGCTCGACGACGTCCAGCGCACGCTGCGCGAGATCGAAGGCACGACGATCCTGATCTACGACCAGACCTGCGCGACCGAGAAGCGCCGGCGCCGCAAGCGCGGCGCGTACCCGGACCCGGCCAAGCGCGTCGTGATCAACGAGGCGGTCTGCGAAGGCTGCGGCGACTGCTCGGTGCAGTCGAACTGCCTGTCGGTCGAGCCGCTCGACACCGAATTCGGCACGAAGCGGCAGATCAACCAGTCGACCTGCAACAAGGACTTCTCGTGCGTGAAGGGCTTCTGCCCGAGCTTCGTGACCGTCGAGGGCGGCAAGCTGCGCAAGCCGAAGGCCGTGTCGGTGGACGCGAGCGCGCTGCCGCCGATCCCCGAGCCCGCGCTGCCCGCGATCGATCGCGCGTACGGCGTGCTCGTCACGGGCGTCGGCGGCACGGGCGTCGTGACGATCGGCGCGCTGCTCGGAATGGCCGCGCACCTCGAAAGCAAGGGCGTGACGGTGCTCGACGTGACGGGCCTCGCGCAAAAGGGCGGCGCTGTGATGAGCCACGTCCAGATCTCGCACGCGCCCGCCGACATCCACGCCACCCGCATCGCGATGGGCGAGGCCGATCTCGTGATCGGCTGCGACGCGATCGTCACGGCCGGCGACGAATGCACGTCGCGAATGCGCCATGGCGCGACGCGCGTCGTCGTCAACAGCGCGAAGACGCCGACCGCCGAGTTCATCAAGAATCCGTTGTGGTCGTTCCCGGGCGCGAGCGCCGAGCTCGACATTCGCGCGGCGGCGGGCGACGCGGTCGACCTCGTCGACGCGAACCACTTCGCGGTCGCGCTGCTCGGCGACGCGATCTACACGAACCCGTTCGTGCTCGGCTACGCGTGGCAGCGCGGCTGGCTGCCGCTCACGCATGCGTCGCTCGTGCGCGCGATCGAGCTGAACGGCGTGCAGATCGAGCAGAACCGCGCGGCGTTCGAATGGGGCCGCCGCGCCGCGTTCGATCCGGCGAGCGTGCGCGCGGCGGCGGCGGGCGGTGCGCAGGCCGGCGCGACGGTGATCGCGCTGCACACGAAAAAGGCGATCGACGCGCTGATCGCGACGCGCGCCGAGCATCTGCGCGCGTATCAGAACGCCGCGTACGCGACGCGCTTCTCGGCCGTCGTCGACAAGGTGCGCGAAGCCGAGCGGGCGCTCGGCGGCGAGGCCGCGCAGGAGCCGCTCACCGAGGCCGTCGCGCGCAATCTGTACAAGCTGATGGCGTACAAGGACGAGTACGAAGTCGCGCGGCTGCACGCCGATCCGGCGTTCGTCGCGAAGCTCGCCGAGCAGTTCGAAGGCGACTGGAAGCTCAGGTTCCACCTCGCGCCGCCGCTGTTCGCGAAGAAGGATGCGCACGGCCGTCTCGTGAAGCAGCAATACGGCCCGTGGTTGATGCAGGCGTTCCGCGTGCTCGCGAAGCTGAAGTTTCTGCGCGGAACGGCGCTCGACGTGTTCGGCCGCACCGACGAACGGCGCACCGAGCGCGCGCTGATCGGCGAATACGAGGCGCTCGTGAGCGAGCTGATCGACGGCCGGCTCACGCGCGACACGCTGCCGCTCGCGATCGAGCTCGCGAGCCTGCCCGACGGCATTCGTGGATATGGGCACGTGAAGGAGAACAACGTGCACGCGGTGCGCGCGAAGTGGACGCGGCTGCTCGCGCGGTGGCGCTCGCCGGAGGGCGGGCAGACGCGCAACGTCGCGTGACGACGGATCGCGCGCGCGACGCGGTTGCGCCGGCATCGCAATGACGTCCCGCGCGCCGACGCAAAGAAAAAGGCGGCCGCCCGACTGAACCGACCTCAAAGCTGGATGCACACCTTCCGAGGTGCGGTGCGGCCGGGCGGCCGCCTTCCTGTTCGTCTCGGCGCGCCGCAGGCCGTCACGGCTCGCGGCGCTCGCCTCCGCGCGCGTTACTTCACCTGCACGTTCGCCGCCGCGACGGCCGTCATGTTGATGATCCGGCGCACCGTCGCAGCCGGCGTCAGGATGTGCACGGGCTTCGCCGCGCCGAGCAGGAACGGGCCGACCGTCACGCCTTCGCCGCCCACCATCTTCAGCAGGTTGTACGCGATGTTCGCCGCCTCGACGTTCGGCATGATCAGGAGGTTCGCCTCGCCCGTGAGCGTCGTGCCGGGGAACGCGGCCTTGCGAACCACTTCGGACAGCGCCGCGTCGCCGTGCATTTCGCCGTCGACCTCAAGGTTCGGCGCGCGCTCGACAATCAGCTTGCGCGCGTCCGCCATTCGGCGCGACGACGCCGACGGCGCGCTGCCGAAGTTCGAGTTCGACAGCAGCGCCGCCTTCGGCGTGATGCCGAAACGCTCGATCTCGGCCGCCGCCTGGATCGTCATGTCGGCGAGCTGCTCCGCGCTCGGCTGCTCGTTCACGTAGGTATCGCACATGAACAGGTTGCGGCCCGGCAGCATCAGCAGGTTCATCGCCGCGAAGTGCTCGGCGCCCTTCGCGCGGCCGAGCACCTGCTCGATGAACTTCAGGTGGCTGTGGTACGTGTCGATCATCCCGCAGATCATGCCGTCCGCGTCGCCGAGGTGCACGAGGATCGCGCCGATCAGCGTGTTGAACTTGCGCAGCGCGGCCTTCGCGACTTCCGGCGTCACGCCGTCGCGCGCGCCCATCTCGTGGTACGCCTGCCAGCATTGCTGGTAGCGCGGATCGTCTTCCGGATTGACGATCTCGAAATCGGCTCCGCCCACGAGCTTCGAGCCGATCTTCTTCAGACGCATCTCGACGACGGACGGACGGCCGACGATGATCGGCTTCGCGATCTTCTCCTGCAGCACGAACTGCGCGGCGCGCAGCACGCGCTCGTCCTCGCCCTCGGCGAACACGATGCGCGCGGTCTTCGTCTTCGCGGTGGCGAACACGGGGCGCATCACCATGCCGGTGCGGTAGACGGTCGCGCCGAGTTGCTCGCGGTACGCGTCCATGTCGGCGATCGGGCGGGTGGCCACGCCCGAATCCATCGCGGCCTGCGCGACGGCGGGCGCGATCTTGATGATGAGGCGCGGATCGAACGGCTTCGGAATCAGGTATTCCGGGCCGAATTCGAGCGAATGGCCTTCATACGCCTTCGCGACTTCCTCGCTCTGATCGGTTTCCTGCGCGAGCTCGGCGATCGCGCGCACGCACGCGAGCTTCATCTCCTCGGTGATCGTCGTCGCGCCGACGTCGAGCGCGCCGCGGAAGATGAACGGGAAGCACAGGACGTTGTTGACCTGGTTCGGATAATCGGAGCGACCCGTCGCGACGATCGCGTCCGGGCGCACCGCCTTCGCGTCTTCCGGGCGGATTTCCGGCTCCGGGTTCGCGAGCGCGAGGATGAGCGGCTTGTCCGCCATCGTCTTCACCATGTCCTGCTTCAGCACGCCCGCGCTCGAGCAGCCGAGGAACACGTCCGCATCGCGAATCGCGTCGGCGAGCGTGCGCGCGTCGGTCGTCACCGCGTAGCGCTGCTTCGACGGATCGAGATTGCCGCGGCCTTCGTAGATCACGCCTTTCGAGTCGCAAACGAGCACGTTCGACTTGGACAGGCCGAGCTTCACGAGCAGGTCGAGACACGCGATCGCCGCCGCGCCCGCGCCCGAGCACACGAGCTTCACGCTCGACAGATCCTTGCCGACCACCTTCAGGCCGTTCAGGATCGCCGCCGACGCGATGATCGCGGTGCCGTGCTGATCGTCGTGGAAGACGGGAATCTTCATCCGCTCGCGCAGCTTCTGCTCGATGTAGAAGCACTCGGGCGCCTTGATGTCTTCGAGATTGATGCCGCCGAGCGTCGGCTCGAGCATCGCGATCGCATCGACGAGCTTGTCCGGATCGGACTCGGAGAGTTCGATGTCGAACACGTCGATGCCCGCGAATTTCTTGAACAGGCACCCCTTGCCCTCCATCACCGGCTTCGCGGCGAGCGGGCCGATGTTGCCGAGGCCGAGCACCGCGGTGCCGTTCGTCACGACGCCGACGAGGTTGCCGCGCGACGTGTACTTCTGCGCGTCGAGCGGGTCCGCGTGGATCGCCTCGCACGCGGCCGCGACGCCGGGCGAATATGCGAGCGACAGATCGAGCTGGTTCGACAGCGGCTTCGTGGGCGTGACCGAAATCTTGCCGGGTTTCGGATTCTGGTGATAAGCGAGAGCGCTTTGCTTCAGTTGTTCGTCCATGGTTGACCTGCGAGAGACATGCGAAATTTTGAAGACTCAGTACCGAGCACCGGGAGCCGCGGATGCGGAAATCGAGGGGATGGTCGACTGCGGCGTCCGTCGCGCGCCGGATCGGCGCGGCTTCGAACCTTGGCGGGTGGCAAGCGGGGAGTACAAAGCACCGAGCAAATACTTAGAGGGTCGCTTAGTGTACACCTCGCGCACGCGCGCCAGTTGCTGCGCCGCGCAAGGCCATCGTTTCGGCGTACTTCCTTTCAATGCCGCAAGGCGGCGGAGCATCCGCGCGCCGCAACGCCCGCCCCGCGCCCGGGACCGCCGTCCGGGCGCGGATAATCCGCCGCCGCCGGGCGTCTCGAAAAGGGCGCAAATCGGGTAAAATAGCGGGCTACGCGCGCAGCGAAGCGGCTCGACGCCGGCGGCCATCGCCCACGTCGGCCCGCAGCCCGGCCCTCACGGCAGGAATCACGCGAGCTGCGCCACCGGGCCCGCGCCCGCCCCTCGCTCATCACCAAGGAACGCCCATGACAGGCTTCGATCGTCAGACGATCTCCGACACGACCGCCAAAATGCTGCTCGAAGTGCAAGCGGTGCACTTCAACGCCGACAAGCCCTTCATCTTCACGTCCGGATGGGCGAGCCCGGTCTACATCGACTGCCGCAAGCTGATCTCGTTTCCGCGCGTGCGCCGCGGCCTGATGGAGATGGCCGAGGCGACGATCCTGCGCGACGTCGGCTTCGAGCAGATCGACGCGGTGGCGGGCGGCGAAACCGCCGGCATCCCGTTCGCCGCGTGGATCGCCGACCGGATGATGCTGCCGATGCAGTACGTGCGTAAAAAGCCGAAGGGTTTCGGCCGCAACGCGCAGATCGAGGGCTATCTGGAGGAAGGCTCGCGCGTGCTGCTCGTCGAGGACCTGACGACCGACAGCCGCAGCAAGATCAACTTCATCAACGCGCTGCGCACGGCGGGCGCGACGGTGAACCACTGCTTCGTGCTGTTCCACTACAACATCTTCAAGGAAAGCGTGTCGGTGCTGAAGGACATCGACGTCGACCTGCACGCGCTCGCGACCTGGTGGGACGTGCTGCGCGTCGCGAAGGCGTCGGGCTACTTCGAGACGAAGACGCTCGACGAAGTCGAGAAATTCCTGCACTCGCCGGCCGAATGGTCGGCCGCGCACGGCGGCGCGACGGGCGCGCAGGAGTAACGCGAGCCCGCATCGCCGGCGGCGGCCCGTCCGCCCGCGCCCGCGAAGATGCCGAAAAACGCCGGCCGTCGACGACGGCCGGCGTTTTTTATGCGCGCGCTCGCCGGTGGCGACGGCCGCCCTTCCTGCGCCGTCTCTTCGCGTTTCCCGCCGCCTGCGCCCGCCTGCACCCGCCGCGCCGGCCCGCTCACGCGAAGTTGACGCGACGACGTCCGCCATGCGTCCCCTAATGCTAGACTTGCCCTCATATTCGGGTTCGAGCATCACATCTCGACAACGATCAGCGCCGGGCCGCCCCGGCACCAGTGACGGGAGAAGGGCCATATGCGTGTGGGTCGCCGAGTCGTTCCGCCAGGTTCGCCCCGTCGTCTGCTCGCGCTCGCCTTCGCCTGCGCTTCCTTCTTCGGCATCCTCGGCGGCCCGCGTGCGCGCGCCGAAGACGCGTTCGTGCTCACGAGCGACGACCTGCGCCCCGGCGGCCGCGTCGGCGCGTCGCACGTCTTCAATCAGGGCGACTGCAAGGGCGGCAACCGCTCGCCGCAGCTCGCGTGGCGCAATCCGCCGCCCGGCACGAAGGGCTTCGCCGTCACGATGTTCGATCCCGACGCGCCCGGCCGCGGCTGGTGGCACTGGGCGGTCGCCGGCATCCCGGCGAGCGTCTCGAGCCTGCCCGCCGACGCGAGCGCGTCCGGCTTCCTGCGCAAGCTCGGCGCGACCGAGGCGCGCAACGATTTCGGCATCGACGGCTACGGCGGCCCATGTCCGCCGCCCGGCAAACCGCACCGCTACGTGATCACCGTCCACGCGCTGAAGGCCACCGACCTGCGCGTCGCGACGGGCCGCCCCGCTCAGATGTTCGACCACGAGATCGGCACCGAGTCGATCGGCTCCGCGCAGCTCGTCGTCACATACGGCCGCTAGTCTGCGGCGAAGCGCGGCGCGATTCGCGCCGTTCGCGAAATTCAGTCGTGCGCGACAGCGATCGTGCGAGATGCTTCGCACCGCTAGACTTTTTGCGCCGGCCGTCCGCGCGCGTCGCCGAGGTCGGCCATCGTCCGCCGCGCGGCCCGTCACGGGGCGCGCGGCTTCGTCGTCTCATCATGGAGAAACGGGAATGTCGAACATCGTCATCGTCTATCACAGCGGCTACGGCCACACGAAGAAGCTCGCCGAATCGGTGCTCGCGGGCGCGCAGGACGCGGGCGCGAACGCGCGGCTCGTCGCCGTCGGCGATCTCGACGACGCCGGCTGGGCCGCGCTCGACGCGGCCGACGCGATCGTCTTCGGCGCGCCGACCTACATGGGCGGCCCGTCGGCCGACTTCAAGAAATTCGCCGACGCGACGTCGAAAGCGTGGTTCGGCCAGAAATGGAAGGACAAGATCGCGGCGGGCTTCACGAACTCCGCGTCGATGAACGGCGACAAGTTCTCGACGATTCAATACTTCGTCACGCTCGCGATGCAGCATGGGATGGTGTGGGTCGGCACGGGCCTGCTGCCCGCGAACACGAAGGCGTCGACGCGCAACGACATCAACTACGCGGGCGGCTTCACCGGCCTGCTCGCGCAATCGCCGTCCGACGCGTCGCCGGACGAGGCGCCCGCGAGCGGCGATCTCGACACCGCGAAGGCGTTCGGCGCGCGCGTCGCGGCGGCAACCGCCCGCTGGCTCGCCGGCAAGTGACGCGCGGCGATCCGCCAAGGGGCCGGATCGCAAGCGCGGCCCGGCCGGCTTTTTTCGGCCGGCCGGTTACGATGCCGCGCATCACGCCTTAAAATGGCGGTTTTCACGGCGGCAGCGCGCCGCCCGCCCCGATCCAGCGAGAGCGAGATGAGCACGAAAGTTTTTGTCGACGGCCAGGAAGGCACGACCGGCCTGAAGATCTTCGAATATCTGTCCGCGCGCGACGACATCGAAATCCTGCGCATCGACGAAGCGTTGCGCAAGGACGTCGACGAGCGCCGCCGCCTCATCAACGCATCGGACGTCACGTTCCTGTGCCTGCCCGACGTCGCGTCGCGCGAGTCGGCGGCGCTCGTCGAAAATCCGAACACGACGCTGATCGACGCGAGCACCGCGTTCCGCACGAGCGCCGACTGGGCGTACGGCCTGCCCGAGCTGAACCGCGCGCAGCGCGAGCGCATCCGCACCGCGAAGCGCATCGCGGTGCCGGGCTGCCACGCGTCGGCGTTCGTGCTCGCGATGCGCCCGCTCGTCGATGCGGGCGTCGTCGCGCCGGGCTTCGCCGCGCACAGCTACTCGATCACGGGCTACAGCGGCGGCGGCAAGAAGATGATCGCCGATTACGAAGCGGGCGGCGCGAAGCTCGCGGCCCCGCGTGCATACGCGCTCGGCCTCGCGCACAAGCACCTGCCGGAGATGGCCGCGCACACGGGCCTCGCGAGCGCGCCGATCTTCACGCCGATCGTCGGGCCGTTCTACAAGGGGCTCGCCGTCACCACGTACTTCACGCCGAGCCAGCTCGCCAAGCGCGTGACGCCGCAGGACGTGCAGCGCGTGCTCGCCGAGCATTACGCGGGCGAGGCGTTCGTGCGCGTCGCGCCGTACGACGCGGCCGAAAATCTCGACGACGGCTTCTTCGACGTGCAGGCGAACAACGGCACGAACCGCGTCGACCTCTTCGTGTTCGGCACGGCGGAGCGCTTCGTCACGCTCGCACGGCTCGACAACCTCGGCAAGGGCGCGTCGGGCGCCGCGATCCAGTGCATGAACCTCAACGTCGGCGCAGCCGAGGACACGGGACTCGAGCGCTGAACGGCGCAAAGCTTGCAACACGAGAAAAGCCGGCCCGAGTGGCCGGCTTTTTCATTGCATCGAATGGAAACCGAAAGTTCTTTAAATAATGTCGCGGCGCTCACAGATATTTACAAACTTTCATTCCCACTCGAAAATAAATCTCGAAAATTTCAAAACGTCATGATTATCCCGGATAGGGATTCACCCGATGCGCGTGCTTTAAACGGTTGATCCAACGCCGTATCCCGCGAACAAAACCCTGTAAAAACAAGGGACACCGCATCCGCCGCAACCAATTTCAAACGCTAATCTCGTTTTAATTCCCCCTCCCCAGCCCGTTGTTTCGGCATCCCGAATACGGTGAATTGTTTAAATCGTGTTGGTTAGACGGTTCCGTCGATTGACAGCTGAAAACGACACGGCCAAATTAGCCCACACAATTAAACACATTGGAGACAGAGGCATGTCGGACGCCTTTTCGAAAGGGGTGGCAATGGCCATAGCCGTCGCCCCTTTGTTTGCCGCTTGTAGTGGAGGGGGCGGCGGCACCCCTGCCCCCATCGCCGTTCCGCAATGCTCGGGCGCAAGCTGCGGCGCCCAAGGCGCGCCCGGTTCGGCGGCCGGCAACACGTCGCTCTGCCCCGCCACCGCGGACATCGCCGGCAGCACGTATCTCGGCGGCGCTGGCAGCGGCGAGATCGTGAGCCTGAACATCAACGCGACCACGATGACGTACACGCTCAAGTGGCTCGAATCCCCGATTCCGCTCGCGACCGGCACCGTCACGCCCACTCGCGCCGGCACGACGATCACGGGCAGCGTCGCGCATCCGCCCGCGGGCACGCTGCCCACCGCCGAGCAGACGCGCTGCGCGTTCGTGCTGCTGCCGGGCAGCGGCACCTCCCCCGCGACGAACTCGACCTACTCCACCGCAGCCGACTTCAACCAGGCGAACCCGCCGATGATCCTCGTCGGCTTCGGCGTCGCGGGCGGCGGCATCCCGGGCGCGACGGTCCAGTACAGCGGCCTCACGATCATCCCGGGCGTGCTGCAGAACATCGGCCAGGTGCCGCAGCGTCACTTCGATTTCTATCCGTTCCTCGCCTTCTCGAACACGACGACCGACGTGACGAAGCTCGCGGGCACGTACAACGCGCTGCTGTACCACTCGGTGCCGTCGAGCAACTACGCGACGAAGGGCGTCAACGCGAACGAGACGTTCGATTCGAACGGTGCGTGCACGTCGACGAGCGCGTCGGGCTGCATGACGACGGGCAACCCGTGGGCGTCGAGCGGCAGCGGCTACTTCAACAGCACGCAGGCGCCGCAGATCCTGCCGCAGACGCAGCTGCCGCTCATCGGCGCGACGGGCAAGTCGGCGGTCGCGCACATGGTGCTCGGCCAGCTGAACGGCGCGACCGTGCCCGTCGTCGTGCGCACGGGCAACGTGAACCTCGGCACGCCGCCGCTGCACACCGACGCGCAAGTCGACGACGAATCGGGCATCGCGGTGCTCGGGCCGGCGACGGCGCTCGCACTCGGCAGCGTCGACGGCGGCTACGCGGGCGCGGACTCGAACTTCAAGTACACGGCGACGGTGGTCAAGGGGACGACGGGCACGTTCGTCAATCCGAGCACGCAGCAGGCGGAAACCGGCTTCAACCTCGACTACGGCCAGTCGACGCCGGGCCTGCTCGGCGCGACGACGACCGACACGTCGGCGTCGGGCTTCGTGATCGCGAACGGCGGGCTGTTCGCGACGCTGATCCAGGGCACCGTCAACGGCGGGATCACGCAGAGCTCGGCGATCGCCGGCCAGACGCCGTCCGCGCCTTACTTCGGCGTCGGCGCGCAAGTCAGCAAGTAACGAGACCCGCACACGTGCGGCCCGGCGACACGCATCGCGCCGGGCCGCGCCGCAGCGGGCGATATCGAGAGCGGCCGCAAGGGAGCCGGCCGCCGGATAAAGACAATTCTGGAGTTTGGAGGAGCAACATGAAGCAGCGGAATCTGATCCTGGCGATGGCATGCGCCGCGCCCTTCATCTCGGCGTGCAGCGGCGGTGGCGGCGGCAGCGATTCGCAGCCGCTCGTCGAAACCGCGCTGTGCCCGTCGACGGTCGACTACGGCACGGTCTACACGGGCGGCGGCGGCGACGGCGAACTCGTCAAACTGCAGATCGACACGACGAAGATGACCTGGCAGATCACCTTCGTCGCGTCGCCGATTCCGCAAACGACGGGCACCGCGGCGCCGTCGCGCGCGGGCACGACCCAAAGCGGCACGCTCACGCAGGAAACCTTGCTGCCGACGCAAAAGCTCAACAACTGCTCGTTCCGTCTGAACGGCGCGAGCCTCGATCCGAACCGGCCGGCGCGCATCTTCCTCGGCATGGGCATCGTCGGCGGCACGATTCCCGGCGCGGAGCTTCAGTACGGCGGCCTGCTCGGCCAGGGCGCGATTCCGGACACCAAGTTCCCGTACTATCCGTTCATCGCGTTCTCGTCGCTCGAAACGAACATCGCCAACATCGCCGGCACGTACAGCGAGCTCGGCTACGGCCAGGTGGCCTCGCAAAGCTTCGCGCCCGCGACGATCGACGCGAAGGTGACGATCAACCCCGACGGCACCTGGACCCGCTGCGATTCGACGGGCATCTATGCGGGCACCTGCCGCCAGCCCGGCACGAACCTCGCGCAATCGTCGAACGGCACCGGCGCGTTCGAGACGGACCACTTCCAGAGCCAGTTGAAGCCGACGCTCGCGACGGTGCCGCAAGCGAAGGGCTTCCTCATCGTCGGCAAGGTGAACAAGCAGCTCGTGCCGGTGTTGATCCGCACGGGCGTCGCGAACCCGAACCCGACGCCCGATGCGAACGGCGTGCCGGGCCTCACCGCCGACGACGAATCGAGCATCTCGCTCCTCGCGCCGCAGACGGCGATCAACGTCGGGTTCGTCAACGGCGAATACATCGGCGTCGACAGCCAGTTCGACTACCGCTCGACGGTGCTCGTCGACAAGCAGGCGACGATTCTCGATCCGTTCAATGCGTCGCAGGCGTCGCTCGCCACCGCGCTCAATCTCGACTACACGCAGACGGTGCCGGGCACGATCACGTCGTCGCACGTAGGCGCGAGCAGCTCGGCGCCGACCGGCAAGTTCATCTTCACGGGCGCGGGCGGGGCATTCGGCTTCCTCGACATGTCCAACTCGTCGTCGCCGTACTTCACGGTCGGCGCGTTCGTGCAATAAGCGGCGCTCGGGAGGCCTTATGAAAAAAGCACTGTGCGCGGCGCTCGGCGCCGCCGCGCTGACGCCGCTCGCCGCTCACGCGCAAAGCGCGGGCAGCAATGTCGTCACGCTCGGCTGGTTCCATGTGATGCCGCAGCAAAGCACGACCCCGCTCACGACGAGCGTCGCGCCGACGCCGATCAACACGCCGCTCGGGCTGACGGGGTCGTTCACGTCGCCGGGCACCGGCACGCGCACGAGCGGCGCGGACACGGTCGGCCTGACGACGAGCCACTTCCTCACGGACAACATCGCGGTCACGACGGTGGCGGGCGTGCCGCCCGTCTTCAAGATCACGGGGCAAGGCACGATCCGCCCGCCCGGCCCGGCGGGCGCGCTCGCGTCGCAGAACCTCGGCGATCCGCAGATCAACCCGATCGTCAAGAGCGTGCGCCAGTGGAGCCCGGCCGTACTGTTCCAGTACTACTTCCTGCAGGCGACGTCGAAGGTGCGGCCCTTCGTCGGCATCGGCGTGTCGTACAACTGGTTCAGCGACCTTCAGTTGAACCGCAACTTCGTGAAGTCGACGCAGGACAATCTCGGCGCGGTGCTCGCCGCGGGCGCAGGCAAGCCGGGGCCGACGCAGGTGTCGGCGAAGGCGTCGTCGTCATGGCAGCCGGTGTTCAACGCGGGCATCACGTACAACTTCACCGACCACTGGGGCCTGCTCGCGTCGGTCACGTACATTCCGCTGAAGACGACGTCGACCGTGACGATCAAGGCCGCCGACGGCACGGTGCTGGCGGAATCGAAAAACGAGCTGAAGGCGGACCCGATCGTCAGCTTCGTCGCCGTGACCTACAAGTTCTGAGTCGGGGGGGCCGCCCGCGCGGACGCGGCCTCGGGTTCGCGCGGGCAACACGCAAACAACACGCGGGTAAAAAGCGGGCAAAAAAAAGCCCGCCTGAAGAGGCGGGCTGAATCCATATCAGAGGAGACATGGAGGAGACGGTTCGAACTATACCCGTTTGTTTGACGCAATGCAACATTTCCATCCAGAAAATACGGATTTTCCCTTGAATGCCGGTTCTAATTTGCCGGCATTGTCGCTTCGCCGCCCCATCGCCTGCTTCTTTCCTCCTCCAGCACCGCGCCGAGCTGCTCGCGCAGCAGCTCGACCGGCCGCATCAGCCGCCCCGGCAGCACGCCGCGCACGAGCCACACGTTGATTCCCGGCTCGACGTCCTCCGTTTCGACGACCCGCAGCGCGCCGCGATGCGGGCTGCGCGCGAGCGCCGCCGCCGACGCGACGCCGAGCGCCGCGCCGCGCGCGACGAGCGACAGTTGCAGGTCCGAGCCGAACGCCTCGACCGCGACGTCGAACGGCAGCCCCGCCGCGCTGAACGCGCGGCTCAGCGCCGAGCGCATTCCGCAGCCGTCCTGGCTCGGCACCCATGGGTAGCGCGCGAGCGCGTCGAGCGGCAGCGGCCCCGGCGGTAGCGCGAAATCGCGCGCGACGACAAGCGCCGTCGGCTGCACGCCGAGCAGCGTCGACACGAGCCGATCTCGGGCTGCACGGCATCGCGATGTTCGCGTTCGCGTTCGCGGGCGCGACGGGCGCGATCGTCACGCCGTTCGCGGGCCTGGCCGGCGACCGCGGCTGGGAGCGCGGCGCATTGCGCGGCGCGCATGCGGCAATGCTCGCCGCGGGGATGGTGCTCGGCATGGCGGGCGCGGGCTGGGGCGGCTTCGACGCGGCCGCGCATCCGACGCTTGCGCTCGCGCTGCTCGTCGCCGGCGCGGCGGCGCTCGATGCAGGCGTCGTCGCCGACCAAACGCTCGGCCGCCGCGCGGTCAACCTGCTGAATCCCGCCACGCACGGGCGGCTCAACGGCCTGTTCGTGGGCTTGTTCTTCGTCGGCGGATCGCTCGGCGCGATGCTTGCGGGCGCGGCATGAGCGTGGGCCGGCTGGGGCGCGGTGTGCGCGGTGTGCGCGGTGGGCCTCGCGTTCGCGGGCGCCGCGTTCGCGCTCGCGCTCGACCGGATCGGCGCGCGCGGGCAGGCGGTGCGCTGAAACGACAACGCCCCGCGTCGTCGCCGATGCGGAGCGTTTCGTTCTTTCATGCGGCGCGTGAGCGGCGCGCCGTGTTTCGCCGGTGTATGCGCCCGCTCAGTGCCGCACGAGCGCCATCATCGCGCCGAAGCCGACGAACAGGCCGCCCGTCAGCCGGTTGAACGCCTTTGCGACGTTCGCGCTGCGCAGCGTCACGCCGATCCGCGTGCCGAACGACGCATAGACGAGATACCAGCTCACCTCGATCACCGCGAACGTCGCGACGAGGATGCCGAACTGCGGCAGCGTCGGTGCGGACGCGTCGATGAACTGAGGCAGCAGCGCGGCGGCGAACAGGATCGCCTTCGGATTGCTGCCCGCGACGAGAAAGCCGTTGCGAAACAGCGCCCAGCGCGACGCGGGGGCGGCCGTGCGGCCCGAGGGCGGCGCGGCGTCGGCGACATCCGCCGCCGATTCCGCGTCGACGCGCGCGCGCCACGCCTTCACGCCCAGATAGATCAGATACGCGGCGCCCGCGAAGCGCAGCGCATCGAACATCGCGGGCCAAGCCTCGAGGAACACACCGAGCCCCGCGGCGGACACCGACAGCATCGCGACGAGCGCCGTCATGCAGCCCGCCATCGTCGCCGTCGAACGCCGCAGCCCGTGACGCGCGCCGTGCGTCATCACGAGCAGCATGTTCGGACCGGGAATCGCCGACACGACGAACACCGTCGCGACGAACAGCCACCACGTATGCAGATTCATTGCCGCCCCACTTTCGAAACTGAAATGGAAACGTTGATTATGCCGGGGATCGTGCGAAGTTGCCTGCCGCCGGGCGATCGTCCGATGGCAGGCGGCAGGCGGCAGGCGGCAGCGCGCGGTGCGCCCGGCGCTCGCGGGCGCGTCACTGCCCCGCCCGGCGCGCCGCGACCTGCCCGAGCACCGCGAAATCCTTGTCGCCGTCGCCGTGCGCGATCGCTTCGATCAGGCTGTCGCGCACCACGCTCGCGATGGGCAGCGGCACCGACTGCGCATCGCCCGCCTCGAGCGCGAGCCGCACATCCTTCAGGCCGAGCCGCGCCTTGAAGAGCGCCGGCTCGTAGCGCGCCTCGGCGATCATCGCGCCGTAGCCCTGATAGACCGGGCCGGGGAACACGCTGTTGGTGATCACGTCGAGATAGTCGTTCATCGCGACGCCGTGCGCGGCGAGCAGCGCCGCCGCCTCGCCCATCGTCTCGATCGCCGACGCAAGCGCGAAGTTCGCCGCGATCTTCACCACGTTCGCGTGTTGCGGTAGCGAGCCGAGCCGCCAGGTCTTCTGCCCGATCGCGTCGAACGCGGGCTGCATCCGGTCGATCGCCTCCGCGGGCCCGGCCGCGATGATCGTGAGCCGCGCGGCGGCGGCAACGTGCGGGCGCCCCATCACGGGCGCCGCGACGTAGTGAATCCCGCGCTCCGCGTGCGCGTGCGCGAGCTGCTCGGCGAGCGCGACCGAGATCGTCGCCATGTTCACGTGAATGAGGCCGCGCGGCGCATGCTCGAGGAGCGCCGCGTCGAACACGCCGCGCGCGGCCGCGTCGTCGGCGAGCATCGAGAACACCGCGTCGCCCGCGAACGCCTCGGCGAGCGTCGCGACGTGCTGCGCGCCCAGCGCGACGAGCGACGCGACGCGTTCGGCCGAGCGGTTCCACACCCGCACGCGATGCCCCGCCTTCAGCAGATTGCCCGCAATGGCGCTGCCCATCTCGCCCACGCCGATAAAGCCGATGTCCATGTCGCGCTCCTTGTATTCGTCATATCCGTCGAAACCACGAGTAAAGCACAGGCGCGCGACATTTGCCGTCTCGCGTCTCGCGTCTCGCGTCTCGCGTCTCGCGTCTCGCGTCTCGCGTCTCGCGTCTCGCGTCTCGCGGCACGCGGCACGCGGCACGCGGCACGCGGCGCGATGTGCGGGAAGCGCGCGGCGGTGCGATACTGGCCCGATGGTCACCGTGACTTTCCGCTTCTACGAGGAGCTGAACGATTTCCTCGCGCGGCCGCTGCGCCGCCGCGAATTCGAGCACGCCTGCATGCGCGGCGCGAGCGTCAAGCATGTGATCGAGGCGCTCGGCGTCCCGCACACCGAAGTCGAGCTGATTCTCGTGAACGGCGAATCGTCGCCGTTCAGCCGCATGCTCGAGCACGGCGACCGCGTCGCCGTCTACCCGACCTTCGAGACGATCGACATCCGCCCGCTCCTGCGCGTGCGCGCCGCGCCGCTGCGCATCACGCGCTTCATCGCGGACGCGCATCTCGGCGGGCTCGCGCAATTGCTGCGGCTCGCGGGCTTCGACACGCTGTACGACAACCACTACCCGGACGAACTGATCGAGGCGATCGCCGCGCGCGACGCGCGGATCGTGCTCACGCGCGATCGCGAGCTGCTCAAGCGCCGCACGATCACGCACGGCTGCTACGTGCGCGCGCTCAAGCCGCAGGCGCAATTGCGCGAACTGTTCGACCGGCTCGATCTCGCGGGCAGCGCGCAGCCGTTCCGGCTGTGCCTGTCGTGCAACGCGCCGCTGCGGCGCATCGCGCCCGCCGAAGCCGAAGGCCGCGCGCCGCAAGGCGTGCTTCAGCGCCACACGCGCTTCGTCACCTGCGACGTCTGCCGCCGCGTGTTCTGGGAAGGCTCGCACTGGCAACGCATGCGCACGCTGATCGATCACGTGTCGCAGCCGAAGCCGCCGCACGCCTGATGCGCGCATGAAGCGCGCACGAAAAACAAACCCCGCGTTCGCGAGAACGCGGGGTTCGTCGTGACACGCCGACGGCGGCGCATGCGCCGCCCCGGGCAAGCGCTTACTGCTGCGCGCCCTTGTCGTTCGTGCCGGCTGCCGACGCGGCGTCCGCCTTCGCCTTGGCCTTCGCCGAGCCGTGCTTCTTCAGCTCGTGCTTCGGCTTGCTCTTGTCGTGCTTGACGGCGGAAGCCGCCGCCGGCGCCGAAGCTGCCGGTGCCGACGCTTGTGCGAACACGGAAGCCGAAGCGAATGCGATAGCGGCGGTTGCCACCGAAGCGATGATCTTCTTCATTGTTTTTCCTTGAATATCCAAACGGAAATATCCGGTTAATCACGATGCGTTGGAGCGCATCCGGCGCCGGTATCAGTCGAGATTCACGACGCACACCTTACGAAACGCAAGGTTTCCGTCGGCGTGAACGCTCGTGCGCCGGTTGTATAACGCAGCGAATGCACGCCGCGTTGACACGCCGCGCATGTTTTCGCGCCGATTCGAATCCGGCCCGAAGGATCGAATAGATAGCACGATCGTCGAGAAATGCGTGGATCTCGATCAAATGCGGCGCGCCGGGATTTCTCGCGACATGCGAATCTCGCGATTCAATCGGTTCGATCAAGTTCCGGACGAATTCGACTCGATTCGACGAGTGGAGGCATTGCGTTGCATCGCGGCGCATTCGGCAGGCGAGCGAGCCGCATCGCGGACGGCGCGCGCATGGCATTGCGTCGAATGGCGGGCGGCGGGCGAGCGCAGTGCGGTACGTGCGATGCAATGCGGCAGAGCGCCGCGCAATCGACGAACATCGCGACGCGGCGCGATCGCTCGAAAATGATTCGCGTCGACAGGCAAATGCGCGGCGATCGCGTGACGTGAATCGCTGCGCGCTTTGCGATTCGTTCGGCGCGCGCATCGGACACGCACGCGCGCTCGGACAAACGAATCGGTCGTCACCGAATATCGCGCAGCGCCATCCCGCGCTCGCGCATCGGCGCGCTCGAAATCGGCCCGAACGCGCGCGCCGGCGGGCCGCCGCGCAACGCGGCTGCGTTCGCTCGACGTTCGATTCGCATTCGATGCATGCGGCCACGAGCACGCCGCCGCGAACGCTCGAACCGGCACGAGACGTTCGACCGAAAACAATTTTTAACACAATCGATGCGCCTGCCTTGTTAGGCTCGCCACACGATCGGATTTTCCTCAATCTCTTCGGCGCGCCGCCGCTCGCGCGATGTCGCGCATCGGACCGACGCGAAACGCATAGAATCCGGACGCGTTCTTGCCGAATGACTCACCTTGGATCGCCCATGAAATCGACTCAGATTCTCGCCAGTTGCGCGCTCGTCGGCGCCGTGGCGGCGCTCGCCGGTTGCGCCGGCTCGCCCGCGAACGGCCCGCAAGCCGAATCGCCGAGCGGCCGGATCATCTACGTCGCGTCGCCGCGCAGCCCGCGCGACGTCGAGCGCTGCCTGACGAGCCGCGTGCCGCAGGCGCGCGTCGCGCAGCAGAACCCGACCACCGTTCTGATCGGTCCGTACTCGGCCGATGCCGATTGGACCGTCACGCTCTCGCCGACCGCGTCGGCCGGCACGAACATCGGCGTCTATCGCCCGCGCAGCGGCGACGGCGATCCGGAAGAGTCCGAATTGCGCTTCCATATCGCGCGCTGCGCGGTCTGACGCGCGGCGCGCAACGCGTCTTTCGCGTCTTGCGCGTCTTGCGCGTCTTGCGCGTCTTGCGCGTAAGCGCATCATGAATCATCGATCGCGCGCCGCCGCAGCCTCGCACCGCGCGATCCACGTCCTCACCGCTTCATCGCTTCGCAGCCGCGCGCCGCCACGTCGCGCAGAACACGAGCAGCAGCAGCACGCCGATCAGCGCGAACGGCGCCTGCGGGCGCCAGTCGTACAGCGCCGTGCCGACGAGCGGCGCGACGATCATGCTGAGCCCCTGCGCGGCCGACATCGTGCCCGCGCACGCGCCCTGTTCGCGCGCGTCGACGGCCGCGCTCGCGAGCGCGGAGACCGCCGGAAACGACGCCCCCATCCCGAACGCCGCAACGAGATACCCCGCGCAGACGACCATCGGCTGCGCAGGCTCGACGAGCAGCACCGACGCGAATCCCGCCGCGCTCGCGAGCGCGCCCCAGCGCAGCCATTGCAGCGGCGCGACGCGCGGCAGCCGTGCGACCGCCGATTGCATCGCGATCAGGCCGAGCCCCGCGCAGCCGAGCGCATAGCCGACGACGACGGCCGCGCGCTGCGCATCGACGCGCAACTGATCGATCACGTAAAACCCGAGCGCGCTGTTCGCGATCGCGATGACGCTGTACAGCGCCATCGCGCTGAGCCACGGCATCCGGATTCGCGCGTCGGTCATCCTGAGCCGCGGCGGCGCACCGCGCACCTCGCGCGGACGTGCGTCGTCGAGGCGGCCCAGCCCCGGCAAGCCCATGAGCGGCAACAGCGCGAACACGGCGAGCATCGCGGCAAGATCGAAACGTCCGATCCAGCCGGCGAGCGGCGGCGCGATCACCATGCCGATCGCGCCCGCCGCGCCGAAGCGCGCCATCGTCGCGGCGCGCCGCTGCGGCGCGGTGCGGTCCGCGATCCACGCGGTCGCCGCGACGGGCAGCCCCGCGAAGCACCCGCCCATCGCCGCGCGCGCGACGAAGAGCGCGGCCAGGTTCAGCGCGAGCGCCGGCACCGCGTGCGCGCCGTCGCGCAACGCCCACCACACGTAGCACGCGAGCAGCAGATAAAACGCGACGAAGCCCGTGATCGCCGCGCGCATCACCGGCACGCGGCCGCGAACGTCGGCGGCGCGCCCCCAGCGGCGCGCGGTCGCGATCCAGACGACACCGACGACGGCGATCGCCGCGCCGATGTGCGACGCCTGCAGATGCAGCATCCGCGCGAGCGGCGCCGCGATCGCGACGAACGCGTAGTTGCCCGCCATCATCGTGAAGTTCGCGACAAGAAGCGGCATCAGCGGCAAGCCGGCGCGATCGGCGGCGGCGGCCGGAGTTTCAGCGGAAGTCGTGGACATGTGGCTCCTGTTGGTTCGATGAATGAATGCGCAACGCGCGCCGAATGCGTCAGCGGCGTGCGACGTGAGCGGCAAGACGCGCGCGCGCGGCGAGGAGCGCCGCTTCCGTCGCGTTCCAGCCGAGGCAGGGATCGGTGATCGAGCAGCCGTAGCGCAGCGCGTCGACGCCGTTGTCGAGCGACTGCCGGCCTTCCTCGAGAAAGCTCTCGAGCATCACGCCGCGAATCGAGCGGTTGCCCGCGCAGATCTGCTCGACGACGTCGTCGAGCACCGCAACCTGCCGCGCATGCCGCTTGTCGCAGTTCGCATGCGAGCAATCGACGACGACGTTCGTCGGCAGCCGGCTCACGCGCAACGCACGCTCGGCCGCCGCGACGCTCGCGGCGTCGTAGTTCGGCCCGTCGCGGCCGCCGCGCAGCACGAGGTGCGCATACGGATTGCCGTCGGTGTGCAGCACGACGGGATAACCTTCGTCGTGCATGCCGATGAACGCATGCGGCCGCATGCTGCTTTGCATCGCGTGAATCGCGATCTCGACGCCGCCGTCCGTGCCGTTCTTGAATCCGACCGGCATCAGCAGCCCCGACGCCATCTCGCGGTGCACCTGCGATTCGGTCGTGCGCGCGCCGATCGCGGCCCAGCTCACGAGGTCGCCGAGGTAGTGCGGCGTGACGAGATCGAGCGCCTCGATCGCGGCCGGCAGCCCGAGCGCGTTCACCTCGCACAGCAGCCGGCGCGCGGTCGCGAGCCCTTCGTCGATGCGGTGGCTGCCGTCGAGGCGCGGATCGTTGATGAGCCCTTTCCAGCCGACCGTCGTGCGCGGCTTCTCGAAGTACACGCGCATGACGACGCAAAACACGTCGCGCACCGCGTCCGCGAGACGCGCGAGACGCAGCGCGTAATCGAGCGCCGCCTGCGGATCGTGGATCGAGCACGGCCCGACGATCGCGAGCCAGCGCGGATCGCGCTGCTCGAGAATCGCCTGCACTTGCCGCCGGCCCGCGTCGACGGTCGTCTGGATCGTCGGCGAAAGCGGATAGCGGCGGCGCAGCGCGGCGGGCGTCGGCAGCCGCATGCCGACCCGCTGCCGCGCGACGCCCGCGAGCGATCCGGCCACGCCGCCGTTCGGGTACAGGGTGATGTTTTTCATAAGCGGATAGCCAGAGAAGTGAAGGAGCCGTCGCGCGCGTGTTCGCCGCGCGGCGCCTCGCGCATCACGCGCCGAGCGTCGCGCCGCCGTCGACGCACAGGCTGTGCAGCGTCACGTGGCGCGACGCGTTCGACAGCAGGAACAGCACGGCCGACGCGACATCGTCCGGATCGGCGATCCGGCGCAGCGGAATGCCCGTGCGATACGCGGGCAGCGAGCCGTCGATCACCGCGTCGACGCTGCGCTCGTCGGTCCAGAGCTGACGCTGCATCTGCGTATCGGTCGAGCCGGGCGCGACGACGTTGCAGCGAATCCCGTATTCGGCGAGCTCGAGCCCGAGGCATTTCGTGAACTGATGCGCGGCCGCCTTCGACGCCGCATAGGCCGCCATCCGCATGCGCGGCACGAGCGCCGCGTTCGAGCCGACCGTGACGATGCTGCCCGCGCGGCGCGGGATCATCCGCTGCGCGACCGAGCGCGACAGATGGAACACGCCGTGCGTGTTGACGGCGAAGCTGTGCGCCCAGTCGTCGTCGCCGAGCGTGCGGAAATCGGCAAGACGCAGGATGCCCGCGACGTTCGCGAGCATGCCGATGGGGCCGAGCGTCGCGTCGATGCGATCGACGGCCGCGCGCACCGCGTCGGCATTCGCAACGTCGACGTCGAACGGATGAATGCGTGCGCCGGCCGATTCCGCGTCGGACGCGAGTTGCGCGAGCGCGTCCGCGCGCACGTCGAGCGCCGCGACGACGATGCCGCGCGCGGCGAGCGCGCGGGCGACCGCCGCGCCGATTCCTTGCGCGGCGCCGCTCACGACGGCGACGCCCCCGGGAAATTCGGTGAAGGTGCTGCTCATCGGATCAAGCTCCTGAAAAATCGTCGAATTTGTGCGCGTTCGCGTGAAGGCGCTCGGCAAGCGCCGCGCCGATCTCGGCCATCGGCGCGGGATCGGACATCCCCTCGTGCGAGCACGCGAGCACGCGGCATGCGAGCGCGCCCGGCCGCAGATGCGCGCTCCACGCGGCGGGAGTCGGCACGTGCGCCGGATTGCGCGCGGCGCGAAACAGCAGCACGTCGCCGTCGTAGCGCGGCGTCTCGCTTGCGCGGAAGAGCCGCATCTGCCGCAACACCTGATCTGCATGCGCGTCGAGCCCAGGCGCGCCGAGCGCGGCGAACGCGCTGTTCGCGCGCAGCAGCCGCTGGCGCAGCACGTCGTGCGCGACGCCTTCGGTGTCGAAATCGCCGTTCACCGTGAGCAGGATCTGCAGTGCGTCGCGCAGCGTCGGCATCGGATGCGCGGCCCACGCGGACGCGGGATAGCTGTCCATCAGCGCGAGCAGGCCGACCGCGTGCCCGGTGCCGCGCAGCTTCGCGGCCACGCCGTGCGCGAGCGCGCCGCCCAGCGACCAGCCGAGCAGGTGATACGGCCCGTCGGGTTGCAGCGCGCGCACGCGGGCCGCGTAGCGCTCGATCAGCGCATCGAAGTCCTGCGCGCCGCGCGTCTCGTCGACCGACAATTGCAAGCCGTGCACGGTCACGTCCGGCAGATGGCGCGCGACGCGCAGATAACCCCATGCGAGGCCGTCGGCCGGATGCAAGCAGATCAACGCCGGCGCGTCGGCCCGCCCTGCCTGGATCGCAAGCGAAGGCGCGAACGCATCATGAGCGGTTTGCGGGCGGTGGTAGGCGAGCGGCGCCGTCAGCGCCTGCGCGAGCGAACGCACGGTCGCGTGGCGGAACAGCATCGACACCGGCACGTCGCGGCGCAGCTCGATCGCGAGCTGCGCGGCCGCCTGGATCGCCTGCAGCGACTTGCCGCCCAGATCGAAGAAGTTCGACGCGCCCGTGAGCGACACGTCGCCGAGCACTTGCCGCCAGACCTGCATCACCTGCCGCTCCAGCTCGCTCGCGCCGGCATCGCCGCCGGCGGCATCCGCGCGGCGCTGCGCCGCACGCGCCAGCAGCGCCTTGCGATCGGTCTTGCCGTTCGGATTGCGCGGCAGCGCGTCGAGCACATGCCACCCATCGGGAATCGCCGGCGCGGGCAGCGATTGCGCGAGCAGCGCGCGCAATGCGTCCACGTCGCGTTCGCCGACGACGAACGCCGTCAGCGTGCAGACGCCCGCGCCGCGCGCGACAGGCACGACAGCCGCCTCGCGCACGTTCGGCATCCGAAGCAACAGGTTTTCGATTTCGAGCGGCTCGATGCGCAAGCCGCTGATCTTCACTTGATGATCGACGCGGCCTGCGAAGCGCAACTGAGCGTCGCGCCATTGCGCGAGATCGCCCGTTCGATATGCTCGCTCGCCCGTATCCGGCAGCGCGACGAAACGCGCGGCGGTCAGCTCGGAATCGTTCAGATAGCCGAGCGCGAGCGCATCGCCGACGAGCACCAGCTCGCCGACGCGCCCCACCGCGACCGGATACAGCCGCGCGTCGACGATGCGCGCGTCGACGCCCGGACGCGGCAGGCCGATCGGCACGGCCTCGCCCGCGCGCCAGACCGCTCCCGGGCCGCCGACGCGCGCGGCCGTCGCGATGATCGTCGCCTCGGTCGGCCCGTACGTATTCAGCAGGATTTGCCGCGGCAGCAGCTCGCGCCAGCGCGCGATCCGCTCGGGCAGCGCGGCCTCGCCGCCGACGATCGTCAGCCGCACGCCGCCCAGCCGGCGCGCGGATTCGGCGTCGAGCGCGTGCGCGAGCACGTGCCAGTACGCGGTCGGCAAATCGAGCACGGTCACGCCGAGACGCTCGACCGCGGCGGCGAACGTCGCGACCGAATCAAGCATCGCGTCGTCGCGCAACACGAGCGTCGCGCCGCGACAGAGCGTGACGAAGATTTCTTCGAGGCTCGCGTCGAAATGCAGCGGCGCGAACTGCAGCACGCGATCGGCCGGGCCGACGCCGTACAGCGCGCGCGTGCTCGCGACGAACTGCGCGAGCGCGCGGCGGCCGACCAGCACGCCGTTCGGCTTGCCGGTCGAGCCGGACGTATAGAGCAGATAGGCCGGATGCCGCGGATCGGGTTCGACGCCCGATGCCGCGGCCGAATGCGCGATGCGCGCGGCGTCGGCGTCGGCGTCCGACGCCGCGGATGCTTCGCATGCGCCGGCTGCATCGGCTGCATCGATCTCGTCGAGATCGACCGCCGTCGCCGCACCGGCGTCTTGCCGCCATCGCGCATGCGTCAGCACGAGATCGGGCGCGGCGTCCGCGAGCACGCTCGCCGTGCGTCGCGCGGGGCCGTCGGGATCGATCGGAACGAACGCACCGCCGGTCTGCAACACCGCGAGCATCGACGCGATCGCATCCGGCGAGCGCGGCGCGAGTATCGCGATCCGGCTGCGCGCGTTCGCGCCGTGCCGCACGAGCGCGGCGGCGATCGCATCGACGCGCGCGAGCAGCATCCGGTAATCGATTCGCGCGTCGCCCGCTTCGATCGCAAGCTGGCTCGGCGCGCGCTCGGCCGCTCGCCGCACGAGCGCGAGCACGTCGGCGACGGGCTCGGCGAGCGGCTCGCCGCGACAGATCGACGGCGGCGGCAAATCGTGCAGCAGCGGCATGAGCGGCGCATCGGGCTCGTGCGCGGCGAACGCGAAGAGCCAGGCGGAGAGGCTGTCGGCGAGCGCCGACATGCGCGCGTCGTCATACGCGTTCGGATTCGCTTCGAGCGTGACGCGCCATGCGCCGTCGCGCACGACGAGCGTCACGTTCAGATCCTTGACGGGACCGCCGCTGACCGCCTGCGTATCGCTCTTCAATCCGGCGAACGCGATCCGCCGCTCGAACGGCATCAGATTCACCGCCTGATTGAACAGGAACGTGTTGTGCTCGAGCAGCCCGAGATCGCCGCGAATCCAGCCATAGCGGTAGTACAGGTGCGGCCGGATCGCGCGCAGACGGCGAACGGCGTCGGCCGCGAGCGTGCGCGGCGTCGCATCCGCGCGCACGTGCACGCCGAACGGCACGATGTTCATCGCCATGCACGGCACGTTGAGCGCGGGCGTGCCGAGCCGGTTCATCACCGGCAGGCCGAAGGTCAAATCGCGCTGCCCGCTCTGCTTGCCGAGCCACACGCCGATCGCGGCCAGCATCCACGCGGTCCATTCGGCGCCCGCACGCTCGGCGGCCGCGCAAAGCGCGCGGACCTGCTCCGGCGCAAGCGTCAGCACGCGGCGCAGCGCCGTAGCGCCGACATCCCGCTTCGGCGCGATCTCGGCGGGCGCGGGCACATTGCGCAGATGTTCGATCCAGAATGTCTGGTCGCGCTCGAAGCCGCCTGTCTCTCGATACGCCGCTTCGGCCGCGACGACGCGCTCGACGTTCCAATCGGGCAGCGCGGGCGGCGGCGCTCCCGCAACGCGCGCGTTGTAGCGCGCCGCGACCGCCTGCTCGATCAGGCTGAAGCCGAACCCGTCGATCGCGATGTGATGGATCTGCAGATACCACCAATGGCGCTGCGGCGACAGCCGAAGCAGCGCGGTGCGATACAGCGCGTCCGACGTCACGTCGCAGCACACGGACAGCGACGCCTGCATCCACACGCGCGCGGCCGCCTCGGGGTCGTCGTGCGCGGCGAAATCGACGACGCGCAGTTGCGCGCGCTCGGGGCGACGGTGCTGCCACAGCGCGTCGTCGGCCCACTCGAAGCGCATGTGCAGCGTATCCGCGCGATCGAGCACGGCTTCGACGCTGGCGGCGAGCGCGTCGACGTCGAGCGCGCCGACGAGCTCGATCGTCTCGGCCGTCAGATAGCCGGGGTCTTCCGGGTCGACCTGCTGCGCGACCCAAATGCCGTATTGCGCGGACGTCGCGCGCATCCGTTGACTCGTTTGCTGCATGGAGCGTTGTGCGGAAAGAGAAAAGGAACGCGGCGCGCGTCAGGCGCGCCGCCAGTCGACGGCCAGTTGCTTGTTGCGCGCCATCAACGCGAGATGCTCGTCCATCACGTACTGGATCTGTTCGAGCTTCTCGATCGAATCGGCCTCGCAGCGGATGCTGAGCACGTCGTCCGTGCGCAGCACGTGGCACTTGCCGTACGGAAAATCGATCGCCGCGCGATGTTCGTCGAACGCGACCGGAATCTTGATCGCGTAGTGCTTGCACATCTTGAACAGCACGCGATCGGCCTGCGGCACCGAGACTTCGGCGGTGCTGACGAGCAGCGCGTCCGACGGCGCGTTCGTATCGGGTTGTCGCATCGTCGTTCTCCTCGTCATGCGGCCACTCGGTCCGCGCGTTGCAGCAGTTGCGACCATGCGGCGAGCGTCGGCGCTTCGGCGAGCTGCACGAACGATACGTCGCGCCCCGCCTGACGCCACGTCTCGACAAGCGTCATGATCCGCACCGAGTCGAGCCCGTGGTCGAGCAGATTGTCGTGCGGCTGAAGGTCCGCCGCGGCGATCCGCAGCATCCGCGCAACCTGCGTCGAGACGGCCTCGATCGAATCCGGCTCGGCCTCGGCTCGCCGGTCGTCGGCGATCTCACGCGCGAGCGCGACCTTGCCGCAGCGCCGCGCGACGTAATCGAGCGCCATTCGATGCTCGCGCGCGGAGAAATCGGCGAGCGCATCGGCGACGAAGAACGGTTCGATATCCTTCATGAATGCTTCGCACGCCGTCATCAGGCAGCCGATGTGCGCATAGACGCCGCAGATCACGAGCTGGTCGCGCCGCGCGCCGCGCAGCATCGATTCGAAATCCGAACGTTGAAAGGCGCTATAGCGCCACTTGTCGAGCACGATGTCGCCCGGCGCGGGCGCGAGCGCCGCGCAGATCGACGCGCGCTCGGGCTGCGCGGTGAGCCCCGGCCCCCACATGTCGGTCAGCAGCCCGCGTTCGGCGGCCGCCTGTCGCGGCAGCTGCGCGGTGTAGTACACCGGCATGCCGTTCGCGCGCGCGAAACCGATCAGGCGGCGCACGTTTGCGATCGCATCGGGAATCGGCGCCGCGTCGCGATCGTAGAAGTCGAGAAAGTAGTCCTGCATGTCGTGCACGAGGAGCGCCGCGCGCGCGGCGTCGAAACGCCATGCGGCGCGACTCTCGGGAATGTCCGCCGGCATCGGATAGGAAGGGATTTTCGGAATGGCCATGTCGCTGGTGAAGTTGTTTGGGAACGTCGAGGAATTCGGCGCGCGCAGTCAGCCGACGGCCGCTTCGGCCGCGGCCAGCCGGTTCGCGATGTCGCTGCGCAGCGCTTTCTTGTCGGTCTTGCCGACAGGCGTCTTCGGAAACGCGTCGACGAATTCGATCCGGTCGGGAACCTTGTAGGCGGCGATGCCTTGCTCGCGAAGGAAGCGCAGCAGATCCGCCGCGCGCGGCGCGGGCTCGCCGCCGATCACGTACGCGCAGCTCCTTTCGCCGAGGTACGGATCGGGCATCGCGACGAGCGCCGCGTCGACGACGCCCGGATGCGCGAGCAGCAGATGCTCGACCTCCTCGGCCGCGATCTTCTCGCCGCCTCGGTTGATCTGATCCTTCGCGCGCCCTTCGACGACGAGATGCCCCGCAGCCGTCATCCGCACGCGGTCGCCCGTCCGGTAGAAGCCGTCCGGCGTGAACGCGCGCGCGTTGTGCGCATCGGCGTTGTAGTAGCCGCGAATCGTGTACGGCCCGCGCGTCAGCAGATGGCCCACTTCGCCCGGCGCGACGGGACGATCGTCGTCGTCGACGATGCGGATCTCGTCGTCCGGCGAAATCGGCCGGCCCTGCGTCTGCACGACGACGTCGAGCGGATCGTCGAGACGCGTGTAGTTGACGAGACCTTCAGCCATCCCGAACACCTGTTGCAGCTTCGCGCCGAGTTCCGGCTCGATGCGCCGCGCGAGCGTCACGTCGAATCGCGCGCCGCCGACCTGCACGACGCGCAGGCTCGCGAGCGCCGCGCGTCGCGCCGCCGCCGCGGCGAGCCACACGGGAACGAGCGACGGCACGAGCGCGGCGATTGTCGCGCGCTCGCGCTCGATCAGCGCAAACGCGATGTCGGGGCTGCCGCCGTCGCACAACACGACGGTGCCGCCCGCGTACAGCACGCCGAACGTGCCGGGCGAGCTCAGCGCGTAGTTGTGCGCGACGGGAAGCGCGCAGAGATAGACGCCGGTTTCGTCGAGCCCGCAAATGCGCGCGCTCTCGCGGATGCTGTACAGGTAATCGTCGTGCGTGCGCGGAATCAGCTTCGGCGTGCCGGTGCTGCCGCCCGATAGCTGTAAAAACGCGACATCGTGCGCGGCGGGGCCTTCGGGCAGCGCGATCGTTTCGTCGTCGCGCAGATCCGCGAGCGCGACGTGCTCGCCCGCGTCGCCGACGATCAATACGTGCTCGAGCGTCGGCGCTTCCGCCCGCACGGTTTTCGCGAGCGCGCAGTAGTCGAACCCGCCGCGCCGATCCGCCGCGACATACGCAACCGCTTCCGCGTGCCGGCAGAAGTGCCCGATCTCCTGCTTGCGATGCGCGGGCAACGCGAAGACGGGCAGCGCGCCGATCCTGAACAGCGCGAAGACGACCGCGAAGAATTCGACGCAATTCGGCAGTTGCACGACGACGCGGTCGCGCGGACGAATGCCGAGCGCGACGAGCCCACGCGCGACGCGCGTCGCTTCGCTGGCGAGCCGGCCGTACGACCAGCGCGTCTCGCCTTCGACGAGCGCGATGCGCTCGCCGTGTCGTTGCGCAAGCGCGTCGAGCAGTTGTCCGAACGATTGCCCCTGCCAATAGCCCTTGCGCCGGTACTCGGCCGCGACGTCGTCGGGCCACGGCGTCCAATGCGCGAGCGTCATGCGGCGGCCCTCGCGATCGCGTCGGTCGCCGCCGAGCGATCGACGCCCATCGCATCGAGCATCGTGCGGAACTTCGCGGCCGTTTCGGCGAGTTCCGCTTCGGGCACCGAATCGCCGACGATGCCCGCGCCCGCGAAAAGCCGCAGCGTCGCGCCGCGCGCTTGCGCACAGCGGATCGTGACGATCCACTCGCCGTCGCCGCGCGCATCGACCCAGCCGAGCGTGCCCGCATAGAAGCCGCGATCGAACGGCTCGGCGCGCAGGATCGCCTCGCGCGCTTCGCTGCGCGGATAACCGCAGACGGCGGGCGTCGGATGCAGCGCGAGGGCGAGCGTCAGCGCGTCGGCGCTCGTCTCGCCGGCGACTTCGGTCGACAGATGCCACATCGTCTGCGTATGGACGAGCGACGGCCGCGCGGGCACGGCGAGTTTCTTGCAGAACGGCGCGAGGCTTTCCTTCACCGCATCGACGACGACGCGATGTTCGTCGAGATCCTTCGCCGATTCGAGCAGTGCGTCCGCTCGCCTGCGGTCTTCGACGGGATCGCTGCTGCGCGGCGCGGACCCGGCGAGCGGATTCGCACGCAGCACGCCCTGAAAGCGGCTGACGAGCAGCTCGGGGCTCGCGCCGAGCAGCGTGCGCCCATCGCCGACGTCGACCGAGAACGTATAGCCATGCGGATTGCGCGCGGCGAGCCGTTCGATCAGCGCGCGCACGTCGACCGGTCGCGCGCCCGTCAGCTCGAGCGTACGCGCGAGCACGACCTTGTCGAGATGCCCGGCGCGGATGCTCGCGACTGCTTGCGCGACGGCCGCCGCATATTCGGCGCCCGGCGGCACCGCGCGCGCGTCGTAGTCGTAGGCGTCGTGGCCGCCACGATGCGCGGCGAGCGGCGGCGCTACGTCGGCGAGCGGGCCGCCGCGCCGCATCGCGCGCACGACGCTGAGCGCGGCGGGCCGCTCGACATCGAACGGCACCGCACCGACAACCGCCGCATCGCCATGCCCTTGCTCGTGGGCGCGCGCGAGCGCACGCTGCACGCGCGCGCCGAGCGGCTCGTCGCCATGCGGCACGCGTTCGACGACGTCTCGCGCGAGCAGCGTATGGCTTGGCGTCGCGAAGAGAAACGGCGCGTCGGGCTCGTACGCGTCGAGCACATTTTGGATAACTGATAAAAATTCCGGCTTGGGAATCGCGTTCACGTTGTGACCTCCGAATTCGAATCGTCTGGATCGACGCGCCGCGTCGCGCGGCGCGTGCGCGTTACATCTCCGCGGTCAGGCTCACCGCGACGCGGCGGCCCTGGTCGACGAGCCAGTTGCCGCTCAGGCCGGTCGCCCGCGTGCGGTCGTCGATCGGCACCATCCGGTTCGTCAGGTTCAGCACCGCGAAATTGACCGAGAAATGCTTGTCGATCCGGTAGCGGCCGCCGATGTCGAAGGTCGTCGTCGACGGCCGTTCGCGCACGCCTTGCGCGCCGTTGCGGAACGCGGCCCAGTATTCGGTGCCGGTGTAGTTGACGTTCGCGTAGAGATCGAGACGCGGCGTCGGCGTCCAGTCGACCTGCACGTTGAATTTGTGCTTCGGCGTCTTGTCGAGCGGGAAGCCGTCGAGCGAACTGCCGTCGAACGCTTTCTCGCCGCTGCCCTCGCGGCGAGATTGCGTGAACGTGTACGCGCCCGAAATCTTCACTTGCTTGGCCACGCGCGCGCCCGCGCCGATTTCGAGCCCGTACAGCTTCACGCGGTCGACGTTGTCGTACACGTAGATGTTGCGGCCGGGCGAACGCGGGTCGGCCACGCCGGAGTCGTAGCTCGCGACCTTGTTCTTGAACAGGTTGTTGAACAACGTGAGGCTCACATGGCTCTCGCCGCGGTCATAGCGGATGCCGAGCTCTTCGCTGAGGCTCGTCTCGGGCTTCAGGCTCGGGTTGCCGCAGAGCGTGCCGGGCACCGCGCCCGCCGCCCCGCCCGACGTCATGCAGTAGCCCGCCGTGCTCTGACGCAGCGACGGCGGCTTGAAGCCGGCGGACACGCCGCCTCGCAGCGTGAGCGTCGGGCTCAGCTTGTAGACGCCGTACGCGCGCGGGCTCACGTGGCTGCCGTAGCGCTCGTCGTGATCGAGCCGCACGCCCGTCGTCAGCGTGAAACGGCTGTTGAAGAAGTAATCGTTCTCGGCGAAGAGCGCCCACGAATTGCGCTGGATGCTGTCCGAGTTGACGGCGTAGCCCTTCGGCACCGCATCCTGCCGCCCCGCGCCGGACAGCCGCGACCAGATGTGCTGCGCGCCCGCCGTCAGGATGTTGCGCTCACCCCACCACGGCACCTCGACCTTGCCTTCGAGCACGGTGTCGGTGATCGCGGGTTTCACGGGCGACGGCGCGACGGCCGTCCACTGTTCCTGCGTGCCGCGCTCGCCATACAGCGACAGCGTCGAGTTGCCGAAGCCCCAGCGGCCGTTGTGCGTAATGCCCCAGTAGTCGCGCACGTGCCGCGTCTCGACGATCGTCGTCCCGGCCGTGCCCGGCTTCGCAGGCGCGAGGCTCTTGCCCGGCGTGCTCAGGTAGCTGAACTGATCGTGGCCCGCGTTCAGCGTGAGGTCCTGGTTGCTCGCGGGCTTCGCGGTCAGCTTCACGTCGAAGCTCGCGGCGCGCTGCCCGTTCGCGCCGCTCGTTGCGCTTTTCGGATAGTAGATGTCGTCCTCGCTCCGATGCAGCCCTCGCCCCGACACCTGCAAGCCGAGCACGTCGCTCTTCAGCGGGCCGCCGATCCAGAAATCGACGCTTTGCGTGTCGCCCTGATTCGATTCGAGCTGGAACACGCCGCTCGCGGTGACGGTGCCGCCCCAGCGCTTCGGCACCTTGCGCGTGATCACGTTGATCACGCCGCCCATCGCGTCGGCGCCGTACAGCGACGACATCGGCCCGCGCACGACCTCGATCCGCTCGATCGCGGAAAGCGGCGGCAGCAGATTGCTCTGCACGCCGCCCGTACCCCGGTTCATCGTCTCGCGCGTGTTCTGGCGGCGGCCGTCGACGAGGATCAGCGTGTATTCGCCGGGCATGCCGCGAATCGAGATGTCCTGATCGTTCGGCGACGCGCCGACGACGCTCACGCCCTCCACTTTGCCGACGATGTCGGCGAACGACGTGTACGGCTTCGCCTCGATGTCTTCGCGGGTGATGACGGAGATGCTGGCGGGCGCCTCTTTGATCGCCTGCTCGCGCTGGCTGGCGGTGACGACGATCGCCTTCAGCGCGGCCGCATCCTCGGCGGGCGCGGGCTCGGCGGCCGGCTGCGCCCATCCGGCGGACGTCCCCATCAAATACAAGGCGGCGGCGACCGCCGGCTTCAACGCAAGGCCTGGAACATGACTCGACATAACGGCTTTCTTGATCGACAAATGGAATTGATTCTCATTTCCATTATCAATGACGAAAGGCGTTGATAGATTTGTGAAAGGTACGAAGTTGTTTGCGTGACGCGAGTGCATGCGTCACCGCACTTCGTACCTCGCACGCCGCACTCCGCGTGCCGGCCGCGGGGCGCGGCGCGACGCTCAGTGCTGACCGCTGCGGCGCGCGAGCTTCGGCGTCAAGCCGAAGCGGCGCTTGTATGCGGTCGCGAAGTTCGCCGCGCTCGTGTAACCGGCGAGCGCGGCCGCCTGCTTGACGCTGATCGCGTCGCGCTCGAGCGCGAGCCGCGCACGCTGCAAGCAGCTTTCGCGCAGGAAATCGAAGATCGTGGTGCCGTAGACGCTGCGGAACTGGCGCTGCATCGCGTTCGCGTTCATGCCCATCTGGCGGGCGATGTCGTCGAGCGAAAGCTGTTGCGCCGCCTCGCTGCCGAGGAACGCGTGCAATTCGGCCATCCGGCGATAGCCGCGCGAACCGAGATTCGCGGCCTCCTGCGCCGCGCCCGCCGCCATCGCAGGCTGCTCGGTCTGCAGCGGCGCGAGCGCCTCGGCGAGCAGGTCGAGCACGCGGCTTTCGAGATAGATCGCCTGCAGCATCGGCTGATACGCGGGCGGCCGCACGATCTGCTCGGCGAGCGCGATCGCGCGCGGCGTCGGCTGCCAGAAGCGCACCGACAGATGCGCGGACAGCAGCGAATCGAGCCGCTCGGGCATCGCCGCGCGACTCGCCGCCTGCAGATGACGCAGCCATTCGCCCGAGATACCGAGGCTCAAGCGGCGTGCGTAGCCGCCCTTGCTGACGCGCCGGCTGAACGTGTCCGGCTCGACCGCATTGACGAGGAACGCCTGCATCTCGCCGGCCGGCTTGCGGCCGCCGCTCGGCGGCGCCGGGCGCACGTGCGGCCGGGCAGCGGTCGTCAGCACGATGCGGCGATCGCCGTACGACACGTCGAGCTCACCTTCGAGCAACAGCACGAGATGCAGCCCCGCCGTGCATTGTCCGGACATGACCGCGTCGAATTCGTCGATTGCGTCGTCCGCATGAACGCGCAGGCCCGGCCGCACTTCGCGGACCTTGGCGATGTGCGCCGCATGGTCCCGGCGACCGGAAGGAAACAGGTTTTCTACGCGCGCATCCAATTTCTTCAGCCCCGCCCGCACTTCGCGCGCCCTCGACGCCGCGGCCCGGCGACGCACGTCGCCGCTCACGCAAACCAATCCGTTGCTCGGCCAAACATCGGGCGCGGCTACGGGGGCGCAATCTCGGTTAGAATCAAATGAGAATAATTATCATTTATATCGTATCGGGAATAGCGTGAGAAACACAAGCAGATTTTGGTCACTGCTTTGCGCATGGTTGACCGTTTCGTTGATTCATTCCGCGCACGCGCAGCAGACCGTCACCGATCTTGCGGGCCGCACCGTCCGCCTGCCGGCGAACGTCGAGCGCGTGCTGCTCGGCGAAGGACGCCTGCTGCCCGCGGTCGCGATCGCCGAGCAAGGCGATCCGAGCCGCCGGCTCGTCGGCATGATGGGCGACTTCGAGCAGCTCGATCCGGCGAGCTACGCGCAGTGGCGCGGCAAATTTCCGCATCTGGACGACGTGCCGCGCATCGGCCGGTCGCAGGCAGGCAGCTTCAGCAACGAGCGCGCGCTCGCGCTGCGCCCGCAAGTCGCGATCTTCGGACTGGGCGGCGGCCACGGCCCCGGCGAGCGCGATCGCGAAACGCTCGCGCGGCTCGAAGCGGCCGGCGTCGCGATCGTGTTCGTCGATTTCCGTCACGATCCGCTCGGCAACACGCCGCGCAGCATCGCGGTGCTCGGCCAGGTGTTCGGCTCGCCCGAGCGCGCGGCCGCGTTCAACGCCGAGTGGCAGCGGCAGCTCGACGTCGTCCGGCAGCGGCTGAAGGCCGCGCGGCCCGCCGCGCCGACCGTGTTTCTCGAAAGCCGCGTCGGGCTCGCGACCGACTGCTGCGACACGATGACAGGCATGATGGGCCGCCTGCTCGACGCGGCGGGCGGCGCCAACGTCGCGAAGGGCATCGTCCCCGGCGAGCATGGGATGCTCAATCCCGAATACCTGCTGAGCCGCCAGCCGTCCGTCTACATCGGCACGGCGATCGGCTCGGCGCAAACGCTGCAAAGCACGCCGCAACGGATCGCGCTCGGCGCGGGCGTGCCGGCCGACGTTGCGCGGCGCTCGCTCGAGCGAGCGCTGCGGCGCCCCCAGTTCGCGCCGCTGCGTGCGGTCCGGCAAGGCCGCGCGCACGCGATCTGGCATCACTTCTACAACTCGCCGTTCAACGTCGTCGCGGTGCAGGCGATGGCCAAATGGCTGCATCCCGAACTGTTCGCCGATCTCGATCCGCGGCGCACGCTCGAGCAACTGTATGCGCGCTTTCAGCCGGTCGCGTTGAACGGCGAGTACTGGATCAGCGAGGCGCGCTGACATGCCCGGACCCGCTTTCGCGGCGCGCCGCTCGCTGCTGGCCGCCGGGCTCGGCACAGCGCTGTCTTCGCTGTCCCCGCTGCCTTGTTGCGCGGCGCCGGCGAACGCGGCTCGCGGCGGCACCCGCGGCACCGTTGCGTTGCCCGGCCTCGCCGACGCGCCCGCGGTCGAGACGCCGCGAAGCCGCCGGATCGACGTATCGATCGCGGGTCAACGGCGGCGCATTTTCGTCGCGCTGCCGCCGCCGCCCGCGCCGCCCGCTGGCCATCCCGTGCTGTACGCGCTCGACGGCAACGCGGCATTCCATCTGTTCGCGCAGCTCGCGCGCAATCACGCAGCGCGGCCCGGCGTCGATCCGGCGGACGTGCCGGCGATCGTCGCGCTCGGCTATGCAACCGACGCGTCGTACGACATGCAGGCGCGCGCCGCCGATTACACGCTCGCGCCGCTCGCGGGCGAAGCGTCGGCGCCGATCCCGCGCAGCGCGCACGACGCGCACGCGTCGGAAGGCAACGCGGACGATCGAGCGAACGACGCGGATGCGCTTCCATCGGCGGGCGCGATCCGCACCGGCGCCGACCGCTTCCTCGATTTCGTCGAGCACGACCTGCAGCCGTGGCTCGCAGGGCAATTCGCCGTCGACGCGCGCCGCCAAACGCTGTTCGGCCATTCGTACGGCGGGCTGCTCACGCTGTACGCGATGCTCACGCGCACGCACGTGTTCCGGCGCTACGTCGCGGCAAGCCCGTCGATCTGGTGGGGCGATCGCGCGCTCGTGCCGTTTCGCGACCGCTTCGTCGAACGCACGGCGGCGCTCGATACGCCCGTCGACCTGCTCGTCACCGTGGGCAGCCTCGAGGAAGGCGCGCCGAATCCCGATCCCGAACGCGCGCGCCGTCAGCAGGCGCGCAAGCAGGTCAGCTCCGCGCGCGAGTTCGTGCACGGCGTGCAGCCGGTGCGCGGCTTGCACGCCGAATGCCGCGTGATCGCCGGCGAGGATCACGGCAGCGTCGTGCTGCCGAGCGCGGCGCTCGCGGTGCGCATCGCGTCGGCGCCCGAAACGTCGACCGCGCCCGCCACGGCAGCCTCGGACGGCTCGCGCGGATGAGCACGCTGCCCGCCTCCCGGCTCTCGCTCAGGACGCGCTACCGCGCGATCGCCGCGCGCCGCCTCGTCGCGCTCATGCTGCTCGCAGGCCTGCTCGCGACGCTCGTCGTGATCGACGTCGCCACCGGCCCGTCGACGTTCGCGCCCGCCGACATCGTCGCCGGCCTCCTGTCGCCCGACAGCCTGCCGCTCGAGCAGCGCGTGATCCTCTGGAACGTACGCCTGCCGTACGCGTTGATGGCGATCCTCGTCGGCGCCGCGCTCGGCCTCGCCGGCGCCGAAATGCAGACCGTGCTCAACAATCCGCTCGCCAGCCCGTTCACGCTCGGCCTGTCGGCCGCCGCGAGCGTGGGCGCGTCGGTCGTCGTGCTCGCCGGCTGGCAGCTCGTCGTGTGGAACGAGAACCTCGCGCTGTCGCTCGGGGCGTTCGCGAGCGCGACGGCCGCGACGCTGCTCATCGTCTGGCTCGCGTGGCGACACGGCGCGACGACCGAAACGGTCGTGCTGTTCGGCATCGGCCTGATGTTCAGCTTCGAGGCGCTGCTGTGGCTGCTGCAATTCATCGCCGACAGCAACGCGCTCGAGCAGATCGTGTTCTGGAGCATGGGCAGCCTCGCGCGCGCGAGCTGGAGCAAGATCGCGCTCCTCGCGTGCGTGCTCGCCGCGTGCGCGCTGTGGGCGAGCACGCACGTGTGGTCGATGACCGCGCTGCGTGCGGGCGAAGAGCAGGCGCGCAGCATGGGCATCGCCGTCGAGCGGCTGCGGCTCGTCACGCTCGTGCGCATCAGCCTGCTGTCGGCCACCGCGCTGTCGTTCGTCGGCACGATCGGCTTCGTCGGGCTCGTCGGGCCGCACATCGCGCGGCTGCTCGTCGGCGACGATCACCGCTATTACCTGCCGGGCGGCATGCTCGCAGGCGCGATCATGCTCTCGGGCGCGTCGATCCTCAGCAAGACGCTCGTCAGCGGCCTCGTGCTGCCGATCGGCATCATCACCGCGCTCGTCGGGGTGCCGCTTTTCATGACGCTGATCAGTCGGCGCAGACGCGATGGCTGAGCTGCGCATCGACAACCTGAGCGTCGCGTACGGCCGCCGCGAGATCCTCGATTCGCTCGCGCTGCGGCCGATCGAGCCGGGCTGCATGGTGGCCGTGCTCGGGCCGAACGGCGTCGGGAAATCGACGCTGCTGCGCGCGATCGCGCGGCTCGTGCGGGCGCGCGGCGCGGTGTCGCTCGGCCGCGTCGATCTGCTGCGCGGCTCGCGCCGAGAGCACATGCGGCGCGTCGGCTATCTGCCGCAGACGCTGCCGCAAGCGTCGACGCTCCTCGTCTACGAGGCGGTGAGCGGCGCGCTGCGCGCGACGTGCGGCGGGCTGTCGAGCGCCGAGCACGATGCGCGGCTGCACGCGGTGTTCGAGCAACTGCGGCTGCATCCGCTTGCGATGAAGCCGCTCGACAGCCTGTCGGGCGGTCAGCGCCAGATGGTCGGCCTCGCGCAGGTGCTGGTGCGGCACACGCCGCTTCTGCTGCTCGACGAGCCAACGAGCGCGCTCGATCTGCGCTGGCAATTGCTCGCGCTCGAAGCGATGCGCGACGCGGCTGGCCGCCGGGCGGCGATCGTCGTCGTCGCGATGCACGACCTGAATCTCGCGTCGCGCTTCTGCGATCGTATGGTGCTGCTCGGGCCCGACGGCGTGCTGGCGGACGGCTTGCCGTCCGACGTGCTGGAGCCGGCGAGCCTGCGGCGCGCGTATGGAGTCGATGCGCGAGTCGAACGCACGGCCGACGGCGAACACATCGTGCTCGTCGAGCGGGCCGTTCCGGATGCCGGCGCCCGGATGGCGCACCGATAAGCGCAATTTCCGTTCACGACGCGATGTCGATCGCCATGCGCCCGGCGTACGTGCTCGCGCATGCCGGGTCCGTTCGCGTCGAATTCTCCCTCTTCCGAATTTGCGCCGGTCCGCGCGTAAGTCGCGGCGGCGGACCGGGGCAGCGCAAGCCATCGCACAAAACCACCGCTCCGGCTCGCGGTTTTCCCAAACCCAGCCGCAAAGCGGGGCGAACTCGCCTGAATTCCGCGCGCCGCGCCACGACGCGTCGATTCACTTTCCTTGATTCGCGGATTCGCTTGGGCACAGTCTTTTGCATGCCTTCCTTCATGCGCTTGTTCAACGTGGCTTGTGGACTGCTTTCGAGATCGACACGGGCTTCGCTGTGCATTGCGTCTTCAATTCTTTTAATTTATGTATGTATACGTAGTAAGAGTTAACAAAGGCGACTCATTCCTGTGGAAAACCGGGGTTTTCCCTGATACATCAGAGCGACATCGATTCCATAACCGTATCGACTGAGCGTGAATATCCGCCACGAGCGAAGGATAACTTCGACGCGCTTTTAAGCACGGCTCGCCTTATCAAGATATGGTCCACAGGCAGGGTGACGAGTTATCCCGAGGATTTCCAGAGCTTGGGGTGGATAACTCTTTCGGCGCAGGCCCGCCGCTTCCCGTGTTGCAAGTTCGATTCAATCGAATCGTCTTCTGTTGAACATGCGGCATGCCTTTGCGGACGAATGACGTTTGCAGGTAGCGACAACGGGGAAATCGCGACACTGGGCGGGTCTTAAATGCCCTGCTCGTTAGTTGCGAATGTTGGCCGACATTCGTTTCTCGACTGGCCAGAACAAACGACATCCAGCCCCGCCCGCTCCGTCGAACGCGCGTGAAACGCGCGGCCGGCTCAGCGCTCCCAACGCTTGCCGAACGACACGGTCGCTTCGCACATGCCGCCGATCAACACGCCGACGATCCCGATGAACGTAATCGTGGCTCCGAGCGACGCAAGCGCGGATGCGTCGCTCGCACGAATCGTGACGCCGATCGTCACGAGCATTCCGAAAAGCATCGCGCACGCACAAACAATCGAATAGAAGCGCATCAGTTTCGGATAACGCGAGCGGCGCGGCCCGAACGCGCGAAAAAGCGCATAGCCCAGACAGAACAGGTAGATGGCCGCGGGCACTCCTGTAGACGCAACCCAACCGCTGTCGATCGGCATGATCGGACTCCGTGAATGTCGTCGTTCGAACGGGACACGCGACCGGGGCGCATCGTGCACGGCGATGCGCGGTCACGCGGCCATAGTTTCTTTTTCTAAAATTAAGACAAATACAGGAACATCCACTCGCGAACAGCCACTAGCATAGCGCCAAATACCAGACTCCGACCGAGGAGCATCTGTTCATGCATGCTGGAGACACCGCTCGATGCATCCGACGATTTGCCGCGCGAACCGAGACGCGCGCATCACGCCCACCCTCGCGCCCGAGCGCCGATCGCGCCCGCCGGCATCGCGCTGCGATGCGCCCCGCGTCGTCCGTTCCCTCTTCCATTTGAGTCACGCCGGCTCACGCAAGCGAGACGCGGGCACCGCGCGCGCCTGAAGAAGCCGCCGTGCGCCCAGAGGTTCGAGACGCCCATCGGCACGCCGTGATTGCCGATGCCGAATGCGATCATCGCGATGCCCGCCGCGATCATCAGGACGATCGTCACCACCTTGATCAGCGCGAACCAGAATTCGAACTCGCCGTACGCCTTCACGGTGAGCAGATTCACGGAGCCCATCGCGGCCAGCGCCGCGAGCGCCCAGATCCAGCGCGGCACGTCCGGAAACCAGATGCCCATGTAGATGCCGACCGCCGTGATTTCGGCGATGCAGGTGACGAGCCAGAGGAACCAGTAGTTCCAGCCCGTCAGGTAGCCGGCGAGCGGCCCGAGGTAGTTGCGCGCGTAGCGGCTGAACGAGCCGGCGACCGGTTCGTGCACGGCCATCTCGCCGAGCGCGCGCATGATCACGAAGATCACGGCGCCGCCGATGATGTATGACAGGATGATGCCGGGGCCCGCCATCTTGATCGCGTTGGCCGAACCGAGGAAAAGGCCGACGCCGATCGCCGCGCCGAGCGCGATCAGGCGCATCTGCCGTTGCCCGAGCCCTCGGTGTAGGTCGGCTTCGTGACTTCGTTTCTGCATCGTGATGTCTCCTTTGGGGGTTTGTGATGAAATCGATCACGCACGCGTCGGCATCGTGCGGCGCGCGCACGCGTCTCGCATCGTCGCGACGACGGCGAACAGATGTGGATCGGCTGAGCGAAGGCGTGCGTGCGCCGCTTCCCGAACGGCGCGCAAGGCGTGCTGATGTCGATGCAGATGGTGATGTTCGCGTACCTCGGCGTCGAGATGATCGGGCTGACGGCGGGCGAAGCGGAGAATCCGCAGAAGACGATTCCGGGCGCGATCAATTCGGTGTTCTGGCGCATCCTGCTGTTCTACGGCGGCGCGCTCTTCGTGATTCTGTCGATCTACCCGTGGAACGAGATCGGCACGCAAGGCAGCCCGTTCGTGATGACGTTCGAGCGGCTCGGCATCAGGACGGCCGCGGGCATCATCAACTTCGTCGTGCTGACGGCGGCGCTTTCGTCGTGCAACGGCGGCATCTTCAGCACCGGGCGCATGCTGTACAACCTCGCGCAGCAAGGCCACGCGCCGCGCGAGTTCGGCGAGACGACGGCAAGCGGCGTACCGCGCAGGGCGATTCTCGTTTCGATGGCGGCGCTGCTCGTGGGCGTGCTGCTCAACTAGCCTTACGGCTAAGCCCTTGAATCCGTTTGGTGGGCGGAGGACTATCAAACTAACGGCTGAACCCCAATAGCATCAAGGATCAATCGCAGCTCGCTTGAAAACATGCCCCGAAAGATGCCCCCAGCCATCGCGTGCTGCGACGTACCTGTCGGGAACGCGGTCTTTGCCCTTGCTGCCCTGAGTCGACGTCGAAAAAAAACGACACATCACACTCGCGCTCAGCCTCGGACGCCTACCCGCGGCTGAACCCTTTGCCGGACCTCTTGGTAAATCGGCAGGTCGACGCCCTCGCCAACCTCCAGCGTCGCACATAGGGCAAACGGAACTGGCCCCAGTAGCTTGCCGCCGTCCTCCGCGCAATTAACCTTGAATACGAGCTCGTCGCCATCCGCGAATGCAATGGCGCTCTCTCCCTCGAGAATCTCGTGCTGCACAGTGCCGCGCCTCACATGTTGCCAGTTACAGTTCATCCGCGACACGCTGAAAAGGTCACTTGGCGGATCAACCCAGAGACGCGCAGCCCGATACTTTGCGTGACGCGGATTGACGGGCGACATCCACGCAAGTGTAATAGTCAGACGACGCTTAACAACCCGCGCTCGCAGGCTCGGCGGCAACGGGGCTCTGAATTCGAGGGCTTTGCCGTCCGTCAGCTCGCCGGTTCCAATGAGTGTCGCCCGTCGCTCCGTGCAAGTAATCGCCTTGTCGACATCCGCCAACCCATAGCCGACAAAGCGCGCAACCAGCCCCTGTCTGCGCCTCCAATCGTCGATGTCCGGCCGAGCATCGATGATCTGAGCCTCGAGACCGCCCCACTCGGCCCCGTGGACGAGCAGAGCCTTCAGCAGAACCGCTTCCAGACGGTCAGGTAGTCGCCCTGGATCGCCGGCGCGCAGCACCTCAACAACTGAATGGGCCTGAGCCGCTCCGCGCGTAGCGAGCGCCGTCGAATTGCTCGTGCCACGCGCATATTTCGTGTTGCCGCCACTCGAATCGGGCGGAGCCGCAACGCGATGTCCTGGAGCTGCGCCGGTGTTGACCAGTTCGAGCTCCGTGATAGTTGGATCACCCAAAAGCCGCTCACGGTGAAGAGCACGACCTCCGGGCATTACGAAGTCCGGTTTCACGGAACGCCGAAAACCGTGTCCGATACAGGAGTATGGCGATATTCCGCGTTCGGGGAATACGTCGAACCTGCCAGGGACACTAGGAGTCGGGGAGCTGTCGACATGTGCAGCACCGACCGTAAGCGCATTTATTGATTCTCCTGGCGTCAGCAATCGTCGATCAACAGAATCCGCAACGAGTGCGGACGCAGCTAGTCGCCGCTGTTCGTCCGAGGACAAGCCAGAGAATGTCCCTCGAGGCGTCGGCAAAGAAAGTCTCGCCGATACGTTGCCCGCACTGACAACGAAGAGCACTCGATACTTCCAAGAGAGCCAATCCAGAAGTCGCGCCCAAGGAGATAGCTCCGTGTCGAACGGCTTGAGCACATCACCGACGGATAAATTAATCACCTTAACGGTAGGCGCTGCGGGAGGGGTATTTCCCTCGCCGTCGAACATCCGTTTCACAGCCCTGTGCACCAAATCCACTAGGAGTGCGTCATCGGGCGTTGTCTCGCGCCGCGGCACTTGCCAGTCAGCCGGATCTGGGCGAAGGATAGGCCTGACGTAGAGAGCTGTGCTTAAAGCTGCCCTCGGGCCGTCGAGTTCTCCGTACAGAATCAACGACGCCATCGCCGTCCCGTGAACCCGATCACGAGCAGAATATTCGGCTTCCCACCCGTCTGGATCGTCAACAGTAAGACGCCCGGCAAGCAGCGGATGGTTTTGAAGGGGAAGACCATCCAGCAGTGCAACGATAGGCTCGCCGACAGGTACTAGAGACGACTCGTCGACGGGAGGGGACCGAACGTCATCGTCCTCGGGCAACGCCAGCGCCTGCCCGCGTGGCCGAAAGAACATCACCCGCTCGCAACGAACCAGAGCAGGCGGCGCTTCACTCAACATGCTGCGCACGCTTTCCGGCGGCGCTTCGACCAAAAAACCGTGATAAGCAATATCCTCGTTCAACGCCGAACTAAGAACGCGCCCACCGATTTCATTTACAAGACGTGCGAGTTCGATTGCTGTGCGAACGTTCTTCTCGTGCAACGAATAGCACCACGCTTCGACTTCGAACCGAATAACCTCCTCGCCGGAGCCGAGTAGGCTTTCCCAGTACTCCCGAATGTCCGCCCCAATTCGATCTTGATTACCCCAGAATCGGACGTCGTGCAGATGTTTGAAAACATCCTTCCACTTACCAAGACCGTAATCGAATTTGACTTGCGGATCTGTCTTGTAGCGATCCCAGAGACTCACAACCTCTGCTAGCGCTTGTCGATTACTGCCTAAGAGGTAGAGCCGGCCTGCGAGGGCCTTGTTATGGTCATCCAAATCGTAGAAGTCGCTATCTGGCTCAATGTCTAACTCATCAGCCTCAAGCAGCCATTCAAGCCCCGGTATCCGCCGCACGGCACCGATAAAATCCTCAACCGCCCCAACTGTCTCGAAAACGACCACTAGCTCCGGATCATCTGTCGGCGCGGACGGTTGTAATTGCATCCTTCGCCCGTCAAACGCTGACTGCAGCGTTCCGAATTTCGGCCCAAGCCTCTCGACTTGGCGCGGCGCTGCCGGGAAATGGACTCGCGGCCATCCCTTAGGAAGCCCTTCTCGTTCGGAGGCAGCAGGCTGAGGAAAAAGAAGAAGAGGCCGTTGTTGTTGTTCGTCCATCCATCACCCGCCGTATTGCCGGATCACGTCTCTGAGGACACCCTGCTTTTCCATTGCTCCAGGCGGTCGCTTATAACCGCATGAAGGTCCGAATTCGGTAGCGACAGTACATACCGTCGATGCACGTCTTCGCAAAACTGCTCGAGGTCTGAAAAGCTATTCACCTTGAGCTTCGTGGCAAGCGTCCGAGGCGAGACACCGAGCGATGTTTCTAAGCGTTGTTGGAACCTCTCGAACCAGGCCGTCCGCTGCTCAAGCGTTGGTCCCGGCAGACTCAGGCGCAGTTGGAAACGACGCCAAACCGCTCTGTCGAGAAGCTCCGAATGATTGGTGGCCGTCACGACCACAACGTGACTTGGAAGCGCGTCGATCTGCAGAAGCAAAGAACTCACAACACGCTTAATTTCGCCCGTTTCATGGGTGTCGCCGCGCTCTTTCCCAAGCGTATCGAACTCGTCAAAAAACAACACACACTGATGCGTCCGGACAAAGTCGAACAACCGCTTCAGGCGCCCGCTAGTTTCCCCGAGAAAGCTGCCAACGACTGCCTCATACCGCACGACGAACAGCGGGACCATCAATTCTTGCGCGATGGCCTCGGCAAGAGTCGTCTTGCCATTACCCGGAGGCCCCGACAGCAGGACACGATGCCGCGGCTCCAAGCCGTACGAGCGGAGGAGGTCGCGCCGTTGCTGTTCCTCGATCAGTTCCAATGATGCTTTTGTGACATCCGCAGGCAGCAGCATCGAACTCAGTGTTCGACGGGGCTCGATTTCGTAAAGCAGCCCGCCGTGTCCACCGTCGTAACTACGAACCACCTCGGCGGCCTTTGGGCGGGCCGTCGCCGAACGCAAGTTCGCCTCCAGCCTGTCGGCCAGATGGTTGTGGTGCTTTGCGCGCTCTTCTGCGGCCAGGGCTTCTACGGTCGATCGGAAGAGGCTCTGATCGCCCTGGGTACCCGCCCGCACGAGGCTGACGATCAGGTCGGCTCTGGGCATAAATCCTCCGGGCAGCATCCTAGCAGCTATCGAATCGCTCGTCAGCGGACAGTTTTCAGCATCGCTCTGATTTCGTCAGTATGCGGCAAGTGCGCCCTTGACGGTTACTGGCCCCAGACAAAAAGTGACAGAACAGGGTCTGTTTTTTAATCGATACGAGAATTCCACTCGCGGCGCGTCCACTTGCGCTAGACTCCAAAAAATCAGAAAAATCCGACCCACAGACCATGGACCGCACGGAAAAAAGCAAAAATTTCTGGTTCTTGGAAGCGCATGATCCGCTCTTCCTTCAACTCTGTGTCACCGCTGAGCGTTACTGTGTTGACGATCCCAATACAGCCGTCATTAAGCTGCGCCAATTTGGCGAAGCGGTGGTAAAGCATTTGGCCGCCGATTTCGGCGTCGCTTCAACCGGAGCCGATAGCCAAGCCGAGCTTCTTAAGGCGCTTCAAGTTCAGCGCCTCCTCGATCGCAACGTCGCCGAACTACTACACTTCCTGCGGCGAGAAGGCAACATCGCCGCTCACGAATTCCATACCACCGTCGGGCGCGCAAAAAGGGCATTGGGAGTCGCCCGCGAACTGGCGATCTGGTTACATCGTAGCTCCGGTAAGGCCGACCCCCACTCCTTCAAGCCGGGGCCATTCGTGGCCCCCGAGAGCACGCTGGAAGCCCTCCACGACCAACTCAGCGTGACTGCGGAAAGAGCCCGCGCGGCACAGCAGCTGATCGAAACGGAACGCGGCAAGCGTGCGAGTGCGGAAGCCCAGGCGGCCACGGCTCTGACCGAGAAGGCAATCTGGGAGCAGCTCGCGCAGGACGAAGAACGCGAGCGCCTTCGGCTTAGCGAAGAGTTCGAAAAGGCGCTGGCCCAGCTCCGGGCCGAAGCAGCTCAGCGAGCTCCCGAAGAAGCGCGCGCGATGGAATTGCGACTTGCTCGCGCGAGCGTTGCGATCGCGTTGGACGAAGCGGAAACCCGCGCCATCATCGACAGCCAACTCAACGATGCTGGCTGGGAGGCCGACACCGAAAACCTTACCTATGGCAAGGGAGCTCGCCCGGAGGCTGGAAAATACAAAGCCATTGCCGAGTGGCCGACCGCGAAGGGTCCGGCCGACTATGTACTGTTCCACGGCTTGACACCGCTCGCGATCGTTGAAGCAAAGCGCTACGGCTCCGACGTGCCTGTGGTAATCGAACAAGCCGAGCGCTACAACGAGGCCTATCAAGTCAAAGCAGACGAAGTGCTGCCGGCGGCAGCAAATCATGTAGATCATTTTCCCGGATGGCCAGCTGAGGTCTCGAGCGATGGAACAGTCCGGTATTACCGACTCCCGTTTGTCTACGCGACCAACGGCCGGCCCTTCTTGCGGCAGCTCCAAACAAAGAGCGGCATTTGGTTTCGCGACGTCCGCGAGTCGACCGCACACGCCCGCGCCCTGACCGGCTGGCACTCTCCGGAAGGTCTGCAAAAGCTGTTCGAAAACGACATCGGCGCGGCGACAGGCAAACTTACGCAAGAACCTTACGATTACCTCAATCTGCGCGACTACCAAGTCCGCGCGGTTCGCAAGATCGAGGAAGCACTGGCTGCTGGCCGACGAGAATGCTTGGTTGCAATGGCAACCGGCACGGGGAAGACCCGCACTATCATCGGCCTCATCTACCGCATCATCAAGTCGCGGCGTTTTAACCGCGTACTTTTTCTCGTCGACCGAAACGCGCTCGGCGAGCAGGCCCAAAACACCTTCAAGGACATGCGCCTCGAGCAGAACCAGGTGTTTACGGATATCTATGATGTCAAAGAACTGGCCGACATCAAACCAGATAGCGCCACGAAGGTTCACGTCGCAACGGTGCAAGGCATGGTACGTCGGCTCTTTGGTGCCACAGACGATCCGATCCCCATCGACCGCTACGATTGCATCGTCGTAGACGAGGCCCACCGCGGCTACATCCTCGATCGGGAAATGGGAGAAGGTGAGCTGGAGTTCCGCTCCGAGGCCGACTACATCTCCTCGTATCGGCGCGTCCTTGACCACTTCGATGCGGTGAAGATCGGGCTCACCGCTACGCCGGCCCAGCACACGTGCGAGATCTTCGGCGCCCCGATTTACACCTACAGCTACAGTGAAGCAGTAATCGATGGATGGCTCGTTGACCACGAACCGCCAGTTCGCTTCGTCACCAAGCTTGCAGAGAGCGGCATTCATTTTGATAAAGGCGACGCGGTAAAAATCGTCCGTAACACCACAGGCACGCTAGACACTACCGTGCTCCCGGACGAACTCGACTTTGAGATCGACGCCTTCAATCGACTGGTCATTACTGAGAATTTCAATCGCGTCGTCTGCGCAGAGCTCGCAAAGCAAATCGACCCCTCGGGTGATCAAAAAACACTGATCTTTTGTGCGAATGACGCGCACGCGAATCTGGTCGTTACGCTGCTCAAGGATGCCCTCGAGATTTGCTGGGGAGCGCTTGACGACAAGACGGTTCGCAAAATAACAGCCCGCGCCGATCGTCCCGATGACTTGATTCGCCGCTACAGGAACGAACGACTTCCTAACATCGCCGTTACCGTCGATCTTCTAACGACAGGTATCGACGTGCCGCAGATTAGCAATCTAGTTTTCCTGCGCCGCGTGCGTAGCCGGATTCTCTACGAGCAAATGTTGGGTCGAGCCACGCGGCTTTGCCCTGAAATCGGTAAAGACGTGTTTCGCATCTTCGACGCCGTCGAGATTTATTCCGCGCTTGAGCCGGTCAACACCATGAAGCCAGTCGTTCAACGTGTGACGGTTTCCCTTGCTCAGCTTCTGGCTGAGCTCGCGTCGGACAAGTCGCACACGCTCCCTGGCCCAGACCTAGGACGCAGCTACGCCGACGAGGTGAAGGATCAGCTCGTGGTGCGCCTACGCCGTCTGATGATGCGCGCCGAAGTGGAGGCAAAAAGCCGGCCCGAGATCGGGCAGGCGATCGAAGCCGTTGAAGCCGCAACGGGCGTTTCCGCCATTGAACTGCCCGAACATCTGCGCAAACTCTCCGCCACGGAAGCTCAGGGCTTCATTCGAAGCCTCCCTCAGCTCGCTTCGCTGCTTCAGTCGCTGCAACTGGGCAGCGGCGCCGGTTCTGCACAGATCATCTCCGAACACGACGACGAGCTGGTGGCAGTTGAAACCGGCTACGGAAAAGCCAAGCGTCCCGAAGACTATTTGGATGCCTTCCGCCTCTTCATCGAAGAAAACCGGAACAGGATCGTGGCCCTGAACGTGGTACTTACGCGCCCACGCGATCTCACCCGTGAAGACCTGCGCCAGCTCCGGCTGGCATTGGCCGAAGCCGAGTTCTCCGAGGCGGCACTCCGCACGGCGTGGCGAGAAACGAAAAACGAGGATATTGCCGCCAGCGTAATCGGCTATATCCGGCAGATGGCTCTTGGTTCACCGCTGTTGCCGTTTGAGGCGCGAGTTGATCGGGCACTCAAAAAAACCCTCGCGAGCCGCACCTGGCCGCTGCCCCAGCGCAAATGGCTCGAGCGCATCGCGAAAGAAGTTAAGCATAGCATCATCGTCGACGACACGACGTTCGAATCCGGCGCGTTCAAATCTGCCGGTGGCCTGAAGACACTTCAGCACGTTTTTCAGGGTCAGGTTCACGAAGTTGTCGCGGAACTTGAAGACGCAGTGTGGGACGACGCGGCATAATTGCTTCCCGCTTCATTCATCGCAAAAGAGAAGTTCCTTCCATGAGCGACACGCAACAGCTTGTCCAGAAACTATGGTCGCTATGCGACATCCTTCGTGACGACGGCATCACTTTCCATCAATACGTCACGGAACTCACGCTCCTGTTGTTCTTGAAAATGGCACACGAAACAGGGACCGAATCGCGCCTGCCGAAGGGCAAGCGCTGGGCCGATCTCGAAAGCAAGAACGGAGTCGAGCAGCACATCTTCTATCGAGAACTGTTGATCGAGCTTGGCAACGCACGCGATCCGCTTGTCTCTGCTATCTATGCCAACGCCAGCACGAGTATCAAGGAACCGCGCCACCTCGCGCAACTCATCGAGGACATCGATGGACTGGACTGGTACAGCGCCCGCCGGGATGGCCTCGGCGACCTCTACGAGGGGCTACTTGAAAAGAATGCAGCGGAGTTGAAGAGCGGTGCCGGTCAATACTTCACCCCGCGTCCGTTAATTCACGCGATGGTCGAGTGTGTGAAGCCTCAGCCTGGGGAAATCATCCAGGACCCCGCTGCCGGCACCGGCGGCTTCTTGTTTGTGGCCGATCGCTACATCAAGGTCCACACGGACGACCTGTTTGATCTGTCGGCCGAGGAACAGGAATTCCAGAAAAGAAAGGCATTTGTTGGCATGGAACTCGTGCCGGACACGCAGCGCCTCGCTCTCATGAATTGCATGCTACATGACATCGAAGGCCCCGGTTCCGGCGCGATATGGCTCGGAAATACGCTATCAAGCGAAGGACAGCGCCTGCCTAAGGCAGACGTGATCCTGACCAATCCGCCTTTCGGTACCAAGAAAGGGGGCGGCTTACCGACGCGCGACGACTTCACGTTTCCGACGAGCAATAAGCAGCTCGCCTTCCTCCAACACATTTATCGGGGCCTTAAGCCGGGTGGACGTGCGGCCGTGGTGCTACCCGACAATGTGCTGTTTGAAGCAGGTGTCGGCCAGCAGGTGCGCACCGATCTAATGGACAAGTGCAACCTTCATACGATCCTGCGACTGCCGACCGGCATCTTCTACGCTCAGACAGTCAACACAAACGTACTTTTCTTCCAGCGCGGGCGGACCGACTCGGGAAACACGAAGGAAGTGTGGTTCTATGACTTGCGCACCAACATGCCGAGCTTCGGAAAACGTACCCCCTTTACGCTGGAGCATCTACGCTCGTTCGTCAAGGCTTTTGGCGACGATCCCAATGGTAAAAGCCAACGCATCGACGAAGGCGAGAAAGGACGGTTTCGCCGGTTCACACGCGAGGAGATTTCGAAGCGAAGCGACAAGCTCGACATCTCCTGGCTCCGAAACGAGAACGGTACTCGTACCGAGGAGTTGCTGGAGCCGGATGAGCTATTGGCCGAGATTCGGGAGTTGCTTCAGGAAGCGTTGGGTGAGCTGGAAGAGCTTGAGGAAATATTGGGTGATGGAGAAAAGGCATGACGGTGTCTGCTACGCAAAACCACCCTACCTCTTGGACTGTCGCCCTAATAGGAGAAATCTCATGCGAGACGGTGCAACGTATCCCGGGAAGCCAAGAAACGTTTTTGTACATTGACATTTCGAGCATTGATCGGGAATGGAAGGTCATCTCCAGGCCTCAACGCCTGTTAGGAAATGACGCGCCAAGTCGAGCGCGAAAAGTCGTGCGCAGCGGCGATGTGCTCGTTTCGATGACACGCCCAAATTTGAATGCTGTGGCCATTGTCCCGCCCGAGCTAAACGATCAGATAGCCTCGACCGGCTTTGATGTTTTGCGGGCTAATGCAGTTGAGCCATATTGGCTCTTCTATTACGTCCGCAGCAGGGAATTCATCGAATCCATGACTGCCAAGGTGCAAGGTGCGTTATATCCAGCCGTGCGCTCCGCAGACATTCGCCAATCGAGCATCCCTCTTGCGCCACTGAACGAGCAACGCCGCATTATTGCAAAGCTCGACGCGCTATTGGAACGCACGCGCGGTATCCGCGAAAAGCTCGACCATATTCCCGTACTGCTCGATACACTGCGCAATTCGGTACTCGTCAGAGCCGTCCGGGGCGATTTGACACGACATATCAACGGCGGAAGCACCGACACTTGGCACCGGACGACAATTGGAAAAGTCCTGCTGGACACGCGTTACGGCACCGCGAAGCGATGCTCCGAACTGGCGCACGGCACGGCAGTTCTTCGCATCCCTAATGTTACTTCGCGAGGATTGGATATTAGCGATCTGAAGTATGCTGAGTTTGATGCGAAGGAACGCGAAAGGCTCTGTCTGCGAGCAGGTGACCTGCTAATGATTCGATCAAACGGAAGCGTCGAACTTGTAGGTAGAACAGGCGTAGTCACCGAACGCGAAGCAGGTATGCTCTTCGCCGGCTATCTAATGCGGCTGCGCGTCAATCCCGAGTTGATCCTTCCGGAGTTCCTCCATGTCTGGCTGGCATCTCCCCTTCTCCGGGCACAAATTGAGCTGACCGCTCGCTCGACCAGCGGGGTCAACAACATCAACAGCGATGAAGTCCGAGCGCTGCCAATCACACTGCCACCGATAAATGAACAGGCCGAAATCTGCCGGCGCGTCTCAGCGCTCCTCATTGCCTTGGACCGCATCTCCGCGCGAACAGGCACATTGAAGTACAGACACGGCGCGCTGAATGCCCTACTACTCTTTAAAGCATTTAGTGGCGAGCTGGTCCCTCAAGACCCAAAGGACGAACCGGCATCGATGCTCCTTGAGCGCGTGCGCGCTCAACGTGCTCAAGCGCGAGCTCAAGGAAAGCGACATGTTGATCTTCAGATCCTTGCTATAGACCACGAGTAACGAGTCGTTCAACGCATTGCGAACTCCCGGCGGACGCGCCGAACGTCTACGCAGCTCACGCCGGGATGTCGAATAGCATCGTACACACGTGGATCTCACGCCCTGGATCGGACTCTTTGACGAACACGTAGCGCGAGTCGCCGTCCAGCGCATGGTTGGTTGTCCTGCGGTGCTCGGGGCGTGCGATCATTACGTCGTGCATCTTTTGCCGGACGGCGGTCGAGTCCTTATTTCGATTAAAAATGAGCAGCGCGCATTTCGAATCACGCCACGACAGGTAGCCGAGCAGCTGATCTACGGCCTCGCCAAAGCTCTTTTCGCCGCGCCAGAATTTGCACTCGGCGATGAATATGTTTCGGTTATCGACACGGATCAGGATGTCGGTTTTACCTACGGCGTTGAAGGTCTCCCCAGTCGCTGTCCCTTCATAGTGTCCGTTAAGCTGGAGTAAGAAATGCGTTCGGATCGCTTCCTCGTCCAGCGACGCGAAGGTGCTTGGGCTACGTTCAATGACCAGCGACATGCTCCGGATAACGCCAAGAATGTGCTCGTACTCCCTTTGATCGAGAGCCGGCTCCGGCACGAACTTTGTGGTGGCAACTGCGGGCCGGCTCATCGGAGGCTTGCGGCGCACATCGGGCGCGACATACGTCATGGGCTTATCGCGTGGCTTCATCGGTATGCCCAACGCTGAGATTGCCCCGCTGGCGGCCTTAGCTTTGGCAATCTTCTGTTGCAAAACTGTACGAACGACGTTCTCGACGCTGCGGTTATGGCCGATAACATCGCTGCGGATTTGGGTCACTGCTTCGCTCAACTTCCTGATGTTATCGTCGATCTGCTGCTTGATTTGCTGCGGGTTGGCTTGATCGTCCCGGAAGGTGCAATAAAACGTCACTTCGGCGTCCCCGACATTCAGCTCTGGATATGCATGCATCGTGAATGTCGATGGTTGGAGTTGCCAAAGGTCGCGAGACCCTGTGTACGGGACTGAAATTGAAAGCTGCGTACCCTTCGCGATCCGCTGCTGCGAGCCCGGAAAGCCGAAATCGAAGTCACTACGGACGGTCATATCTACGCTACGCGGCTCATCCATGAAATGGCCATCTGGATTAAGCGTAAGCGGTTCCAAACGATACTTAGTCAAGAAGTAGTCCTCCAGCTCAGTCGAGGACGCTTTGAGAACGTAGTCATTCGTCAGCGATTCCACTTCCGCTATAAGTTCGGCCTCTCGGTGCCGGAAGTAGTCGAATGTCGATGCCGTGTTGAACGGCCGGCCCGCCGTGTGGCTTCTCATTGCTCCTCCTGTTTCCTCTCGCAATAGCCCTTAGCCCTACCGGTTCACGCACCGAATGCGGCTACAGCTTTTCTGGAGATGACTGCCGACCACTCCCACTCTCTTCATTTGCCCTATAGATCAGCATACCCTGAATTCTTGCCGTTATTCAATGCCACAAAGGTAGCCCAATCACGACACAAGCAGCGCTGCCAGCGCAGTGCTCTCAGACATAGATGGGACCGCCGAATTTCGCGCTCGTCCGTACGCTCGTGGACACAGCGGTTCTTCCGCGACCGGTTTGGACCGTACCGCGCCGGGTCGATGCCGGAGTGATTCCAGCACCCAACAAACAAGCTGGCGCTTTGTTTTGCGCGTAGCACCTGCTGCGAATGCACCCTCCGAATTCCTTCGCGACACGCGCGAAGACAGCATTGACGCGGGCACGGATATCGATGGGCTCATTAGTAAGCCATATGCGCTGGACGCGGATCATGGTACATCCTTGCGACCAAGCGGCGCAAACCGGCCCGACCCTGCACGCAGCGATTCCCGTTTTCTTTCATCGCCATCCTTCAGAACCAATCGCCGCGTTTCGCCCGACGTCGAACGGCTAGACGATTGCCGCTGCCTCCACTGGTAGCGGTAATCCCGGAAAGCGGTTTTCTTTCCCGACGAAACCGCAGAAAGGAGCGCGAGAGCAGGCGACCTCGGTCAACCTGTTTCTGCGCCGACGAAGCCACCCGGAATTACAATGCGGACAGAGATGACGCACCACGCCGGTCAGCCGCTCGAAATGCACGACGCCCGGTACCGGGTACTGCTCCAGTTCATGTACAAACATGCTCGGACGCGTGCCGACACACAACAAGGTCACTTCCCGCTTCGCACGCGTAAGTCCCACATAGAAGAGTCGACGCTCTTCTTCGTGCGGGCTCTTCTGCGTCGGCAATAGGAGTTCTATCAAAGGTTCGGGAACGCCATCACGGGGATAGCCACCGCGCCCCACGTCAAGCCCTACCATGAGTACGAAGTCGGCACCAAGCCCCTTCGAGCCGTGTAGAGAATAGTGCGAAAGCAGCAAACCACGTGGCTCGAATCGCGCCGCCAGGTCGTCAAGCACAGCTTGGGTCAGCCCTTCAGGAAGATACTTTTCCTGCCGGTTGCGCGTCAAAATAAACACCGTGGCCGTCTTGCCACGGGCTGCGTTGACCTTTGCGATGCGTTCCAATTCTTGCTCTAACGCATCGACGCGAGCGATAGCCGAATCCGCGTGCTCAACGACTCGCACCACCGACTGCTTCGAGGGATCATGCGCTCGCACCGGCTTGTCAATAAGCGCCCCGGAACTGCCCCGCATTACAAACCAGCGCGCTACGTCCGCGATGCCTTGTGCGCAGCGGAACGTCTTATTCAGCATCGAAGGCGCGGTCCACCTGGGCCGTATCGGCGAAGCGCTGGAGTTCGCAAGCGCCTTCGCGAGGCCATCGTAAGTGCATCGGAAAATTCCCACGTCCGAACCAGCAAAGCGGTTAATCGACTGCCAGTCATCACCGACACAGAACAGCACTGAGTCCTTGGCGTGTTGATCGAGCAAGCCCTGTACGAACTGTGCTCGCAGCCGCGAGATATCTTGAAATTCGTCCACAAGAATCAGCTTGTACGACGTCAAAGGCATAGTGGCCGTGCGCAGAGCGGCGACCGCTTCGCTAATCATTCCGGCGTAGTCGATGATCGGTCTCCCGCCCTCGCGCTCAGCCGCCTCCATGCGAAGATCTAACGCGCGAAGCAACTGGCGCATCCAGCGCAGGAACGAGATCGCCCGCGCTTGGTTAGCGACGTCGAGCCGAGTCGCGCGAGCCTGAATGTCTTCATAGGTCAGTCCGGAATCCCGGTACTTCGACACGAACTCGGAAATGAGCTCGGTAATCGAGTCGTCCTGCGCCAATTCGCGCAGGGCGCGCACGCGGCGATTCTCGTCCACGGCGGGTACCTGAATGCCTCTTGCGGCTAATTCCCGCTCAAGATTGGCAAAAAGACTACCGTTGGCAAATTGCGCGCTTCGCGTCTCGAAAAAGCGAGAAACAGTCCCCCTCTCACGCCGAACAACACCTTGGAGTACCTCCCGCTTATGCCGGGCTCGCGCCTCGTAAGGGGCCCCCAGGAACGCGGGAGCGCGCCCTTCCGCGTCCAGCCCAAAGTGTTCGTGAAGTATTCGCTTGCGCGGGTCAACTGGGTTGGCATACGAAAAATCGGGCCGATAAAAGCGAACCTGTTCACGCTCCGGGAGGCCACGGTTAATTTCCTCTGTGATCCAAGGCGGTGCAGCCTGCTCGTACTGGAAATCGATACCGCGCAAATGCAACCAATTGACGATTCGCGCCTCTTCGCTAGAGCGGACGAATATGTTGGGGGCAAACGTCGGCACAGTGGCCTCAAACGGCCTAGCATTGCGTCGTGCGTTGCGCGCGATGCGCTTGCACATCGCCTCGTAGCGGAATTCGCGTTCGGCGAGCGAAGCTTCATCGAACGGTTCAAGCTCGGGAACGGGGAAGCGATAGGCACTTGCCCAATTCAAAAGGGCATCGGCAAACCCGGAGCTAGCGTTGTCCTGTACAAGATCAAGCAGTGTCGATCGCAACAACCGCTTTCCCGCAGGGTTTGCAAAATCAATCACTCTCGGCCGACCCGACTTACCGCGCTCGCGCTGCTGTCGCATCCATAGCTTCAAGCCGAGCGAGTGGAACGTACGCGCCTCGACACTAATCGGGCGATTCAACTCGCGACCAACATTTTCCTCGATCCGTTCACGAATCTCCTTGGCTGCTGCTTTGTTATAAGCGAGCACCAAAATCTCGTCATCCGCAAAGTGGCCCGCCTTGAGCGCATACCCCACTTTGCTGACCATGACGGATGTCTTGCCCGATCCGGCTGCCGCGACGGTAACGTTGGCATCGTCGAAGCGCAACGAAGCGTCCACCTGCTCCTCGGTCAAAGCGGTAGCTTCGATGCCTGAAAAATACGCCGCCTGCGCTTTGGCCTCTCGCAAAACGAATTGCTCGTTATGGTCCACGCGCAGTAGGTGAGGCTTTGCGAAGAACTGTTTTACCACTTCGAAGCGTCGCTTCAATGCCTCATTGATTGGCCCTGAAGCAAGGAAAGGATGCGTGATCCACGCGTTGAATCGGTCACGGAATGCCTGCGAACCCAAGTCGGCATGAAGGGCAACGAGTTGCTCGACCCCGCTGTAGCGCACATAGCGCGATGCCGCAAAGAGCGCGTTCCGCTCATGCTCAAACTCGGCCATCACATCATCGATCCGAATCCGCTCGTCAGTCAGGGCTGCTTCGATTGCTTCGACAATGCTCTTACGCAATGCAAGAACTGCCGATCTCGAGGCAATGTAAACGCTCGGAAACAATTGGCGACCCGGGCACTGCACGATCAGGTCTAGCCTCGCAAGGCCCAGCCAACGAAGCCAGAACGGCCCACTATCTATCTCGGCCGAAACAACCGTCTCCGAGGGGATTAATTCAGATCGCACGCCGGCGATCTGGTACGGGTGCGAGAGCTGCACGTCTAGCTCGGTTGGACGGCGACCACACAATAGCGCGTGCCACCAATTTTCCCTGAAGCACTGAGAACGGATAGTTTTTCCTTTTTTCAACTTGGCTTCCTGTCGTAAAGCTTACTAACTCGATCGATTTTTTATTTGTGAAAGCCGGCGATTCACCGGCCGCCTTCCCCCGTTGAGCGAATCGCCGCCGTTCGCGCAATCAAGCTGCTCGTTCCAGATGCCATTCGCGCTCTGTTGCACACATCTTAGCCGCCAATGCCGATCTCGCCAGCGCAAAACAGTGCCTGAATACAACAAGGGCGCAACTGTCAAATCTGACAGGCGCCAGCCTCGACACCGACTCCGTCGCACCTCCGCACCTGCCCTGGCATCGCACTGATCCCAGATCTTTTCGAACCTATATCACTTCTTCGAGCACGGCCAGCCACGGCCGCTCCGTCTGGGCAATCCCGCTCGGACGAACCCGCTCCAGGAGGACAGTGATGCTTCCCATCTCCCCACTTGAATACCTGATCGCATTTGCACTCGCTTACCTCTGCGGCGTGCTGTGGTCGATCTGCCTCTGCAAGTACGTCGGTAAAGTCCGGCGCGAGGCTGCGTGTCATGCATGACCGTCCCTCGCTCTTTCCATACGGTGACGGTGACGAGGATGAGGACCCGGCATGGCAATCGGCGCTGAATCGACTTCGTCACGTGCATCAACCGCCAGAGCCGGACGAAGGCGAATCGCCGCGCTTCCGTCCCGGTAAAGGCGATCTGATTTGGCCGTGTCCGTCCTGTGAGTCGTTTCGCACCGAACAACGTCACATCGCACGGCGCATTTGGAGCGCCATCGGCGCCGCTGCCGGTGCTACGAGCGGCGCTGCTGCAGTACTGTCCGGCGCGGAAACCGGCGCCGTCGCCGGCGCGCTCGGCGGTCCCTTCGGTGCGGTATGCGGCGGCGTAGCCGGCGCAGTTCTCGCTGGGCTAGTAGCCGGTGCCGCGGGCTGCGCGACCGGCGCGGCGTTCGGCGAAGCACTCGATCACAAGGTCCTTAACAACTGGCGATGCCTCGCCTGCGGACGCACCTTCACTGTCCGCCCGAGTTAATCGACGAGGCTTCTTTGTTCCATCGCTGTTCCATTTCGACTTCTTTGTCGAGCTCGGCTTTTGCCGGGCTTTATGCCTTCTTTCTCGCAAGGAGTTTAAAAGTGCATCTCGTTCAAACCATGGCGTACGTAGGAGAACAGCCCTGGCATAGCCTCGGCACTCAACTCGCCCCGAAACAGCCACTCGAAGTCTGGGCTCGCGCCGCGGGCATGGACTGGAGCATCGAAGAAGCCGAAGTGCGCTTCGTCGCTGCGGGCAACCGGAACCTCGGCTCGATCCACGCCTTCCCCGAACAGAAGGTGCTCTACCGAAGCGATACGAAAGCGCCGCTATCCGTCGTTTCGTCCCGCTATCAGGTCGTGCAGCCCGCCGAGATATTGGAGTTTTATCGCGATCTCACCGAGATTGGTGGATTTCAGCTCGAAACCGCAGGCGTGCTCAAGGAAGGTAGGAAGCTTTGGGCGCTCGCGCGCACCGGTCAGAGCGCCACGCTCAAGGGCAAGGATCAGGTCAAAGGGTATCTGCTGCTGGCGACCGCCTGCGATGGAACCCTCGCCACCACAGCACAGTTCACCGCGATCCGTGTCGTGTGCAACAACACCTTGCAGATCGCGTTGGCGGGCGACAACGTAGGTGCGATCAAGGTGCAGCACCGTTCGCAATTCGACGCCCAGGCCGTCAAGCGCCAGCTCGGCATCGCCATTTCGTCGTGGGACGCGTTCATCGCAAGAACGAAGGCACTCGCCGATCGCAAAGTGTCGGATACGGCGGCTGAAGCGTTCCTGCGCCGCGTGCTCACGTACCCGACCTCAAATGTCGCGGAGCGCGACGCTCTGGCCGTGAACGAGCGAGCGATCAAGGCGGTCGGCCAGCTCTATGGCGGTCGCGGCAAGGGAGCCGACCTCGCGTCTGCAAGCAACACCGCGTGGGGACTGCTCAACGCCGTGACCGAATACGTGGACCATCACCGCCGCGCACGCAGCGACGACCACCGGCGCGATGCCGCATGGTTCGGGCAAGGCGCAGCAATTAAACAGAAAGCGTGGGACGAAGCGCTCAAGCTTGTCGTTTGAGCGAGGCTTCTCCGCTTTCCCCTCATCCTCGGCCCGGTCAGGTTCGCCTGCCGGGCCGCTTCGTTTTGGAGGCGTTATGAGTGCAGTCCAACCCAACGGGCGGCGCACCCGACGACCGGCGCTGAAACTCGTCAAGACACAGCATCTTAGCCGCGATGATTGGCTCGCCGTGCGTCGCACTGGCATCGGTGGATCGGACGCCGCTGCGGCCGTAGGGCTCAGTCCGTACATTAGTCCGCTCGAGCTCTGGCTCGAAAAGACCGGTCGGGCAGACGGCCTACCCCGGCCCGATCCCGACGACACAGCGTCACCGACGTATTGGGGCACGCTGCTGGAGCCGATTGTCGCGGCGGTCTACACGAAGCAGACAGGTAACCGCGTCCGGCGCGTCAACGCGGTTCTCAGGCATCCGAGCATACCGTTCATGCTTGCCAACATTGACCGCGAGGTCGTCGGTGCACGTGACGTGTCAATTCTCGAATGCAAGACGGCCGGTGAGTTCGGCGCCCGACTGTGGCACGCAGGCGTGCCCGAGTATGTGCAGATCCAGGTTCAACATCAGCTCGCCGTGACGGGCAAGACAGCGGCTCACGTTGCGGTATTGCTGTGCGGTCAGGCACTAGAAGTACACCGCATCGAACGCGACGACGCTCTGATCGGCCGGCTCGTCGAGCTCGAAGCTCGCTTCTGGCGGTTCGTGGAATCGGACACACCGCCGCCACCGGATGGGTCGGAATCGGCGGACCGAGCCTTGCGCCACCTCTATCCGGGCAACGGCGGTACCGTCGATTTCACGGACGACCGGAGCCTGTCGTCGGCATTCGCAGATCTGGTCGCGGTACGGGCCGAGATTGAATCGCGTCAGACCATCGAAGCACAGCTCAAGCAGACAATTGCACAGGCAATGGGCGACGCGACGCGAGCCGTATTCGAAACCGGCGAAGTGTCGTTCAAGCGCAGCAAGGACTCCTCGGCCGTCGATCTCAAACGGCTGCTCGCCGATCACCCCGAGTACGAAACCCAGTACGCCACATCGAGGCCCGGCTCCCGGCGCTTCCTCATCTCCGTCTGATCTTCGTTAAATCTAAAGGACAACGCCATGTTGAAAGGCCTTTCGATCACGCCGCCCGTCGTTGGGCGCATCTCCATCGGTCGTGTCGTCGAGAAAAACGGCAAGCGTCTGCCCGAAAAGGACGATCAATTCACACTGACGACACAAGTGGTCAACCGCGACGGCTGGATACTCCATCCGCTCAACGAGACGCTGCGCAAAGCGACGCCCGGCAAGCTCAGGACGATCCCGGTCCGAGTGCTGTTCAACGACCCGGACCTTAGCCTCCGCGCCGATTACTCGCTGTTCGACCGCGACACCGGACGCCCAGTCTGTGTCGGCAACGGAGAAACGTGCCGACGCGTATCGGACGCCGGGATCGAGTCGCTTCCCTGCCCGTCACCGGACGGCTGCGCGTTCGGGCAACGCGGCGGCTGCAAACCCTACGCGCGACTTAACGTCATCGTTTCCGACGATGACGAGATGGGCTCATTCATTTTCCGGACGACGTCCTACAACAGTATTCGAACGCTCGCAGCGCGGCTGCACTACTTCCGGGCTGTGTCCGGCAATCTGCTCGCCTGCCTGCCGTTGGAACTGAAGCTGCGCGGGAAGTCGACGACGCAAAGTTACCGGTCGGCGATCTACTACGTCGATCTCAGCGTGCGATCTGGAAGCACGCTGGAGGACGCGCTGGTGCAGGCACGCGAACTCGATACGCGCCGACGTGCCGCCGGGTTCGATCAGGCCGCGCTCGATGCTGCGGCTCAAATCGGTTTCGCGAACGGCGCGTTCGAGGATAGTCCGGACGAGCGCGCCGCTGTGGCCGAGGAGTTCTATCCCGAAGCAACGGCCGCGGATCATCCCGAGACGGGAGATGACAGCCCTACCGGCCCGCCTGCAACGCTGCGCGACAAGCTCGAACGCAAGGCTGTGCTGCTCGGCGGGAAGGCGGCATGACGGCCGCTTCCCGCTGGGCAACCGTTCTGGCGGTCTCGGCCACGGCCACCGCGCTTTGCTTGTCGGTGCTGGCCGGCTGGCAGCGCGGAGGGACGTGGCCGGAACGGGTCGTCTGGATCGCGATCGGGGTGGTGCTCGTTATGAGCGCGCACCTGTTGCCGGCGCTGATCCGGGATGCAGCGATCATCGTCCGTTGCGTGGGTAGCCTGTTATGGGGCGCATGTCTGGTCACAGCGTGTTACGGCCACGCGGTGTTCTTTGCTTTCGCCCAACAGCATGCCGGGGAACAACGGGCGTCGACGGTACAGGCAATCCGGGTGCCGTCGCCCGCTCGCAGTCTCACGACCGTCATGGCGGAACGCGCAGTCGTCACGGCGCAATTGGCCTCCGCAAACGCCCGTTACTGCGTCGGGAACTGCGTCACGCTCGAATCCCGTCGCGCGACGCTCACGGCGAGGCTCGATGCGCTAGACGCCGAAGCCGATGACGTGCGGCGGCAACAGGCCGCGACGGATCAAGTCACGGTGCAGCGTGACGCGCTACTCGTCGATCCAGTCACGGCGCAACTGGCAGCGTTACTCGGCACGACGACGTCGCGGGTCGATCTGCTGACGGGTCTCCTGTTCGCCGCCGTCCTGGAGGGCGTCGCTTGTCTGTTGTGGAGCATAGCCCTTCGGTCGCCGTTACCTAAGCCGTTACCGCTCGTGACGGGCGATGTGTCGCCAGCAGTCACGGTGACTCGTGCAGTGACTGAGCCCGTAGGCGCGGCAGTCGCGGATGCGGCCGATATGACTCAGCGGGTCGTCATGCCGGTCACGGCGAGTCACGACGACGAGACCGTTAGTCGCAATCCCGTGACGCCGAGTCACGACCGTGTGACTGGCAGTCACGCGCCGCGCGACGACCCGATCGCATCACTACCGGCCACCACTCCCATTGACGACCACCTGTCGCAACTGGTTCGGGATGTGGCGGCCGGCCTCGTCCGTCCCACCGTCGCCGACATACGCCGTCATTTGGGCTGCTCTCAAGCTCGCGCGGCCGAGCTACGTCGTCGGCTCATCGATCACGACGTGACGGCATAAACAGCCGGGCCTCGTATCCGGCTGTTTTTCTGTTCGTCTCCAACCCCCTTCTTTTCCACCATGACTCATGGACTCGACCGATCTCGTCAAAAGCATCAGCGTCACCAACCTCGCCAATCAGCGCGTCGCCGTCGTCGAGCGGCTGCGCGCCGCCCTCGATCTGCTCGGCGAAGCCCAGGCGCTCGCCAAGGCGGCCCATCTCGGCTTCCCCCGGCTCGTACTTGATGAAAGCTACGGCTGTCGGGGGCGACCGACCATTACCGGCGAGTATGCCAAGCGGGACGAAGCCGAAGCCGCCATGGTTCGCATCGTCGACATTCGCGGCTGGGATTACCTGCTGTCGGAATCGGGCCTGCGTACCTTCATGGACGCCAAGGCCCGTGAACAATGGAGTAGCCAGGTTGCCGAAGGCGACGTGCCCGAACTGACAGCCGCCAACATCGAAGCCACGTTCGCGCAACTCTACGGCGCACGGGGCGATATGTTCGAACGCGGCGTGCTCCAGTGCTTCAAACGGTTGTCCTGGGACTACAAAACGAACCTGCCCTTCAAATTTGGCAAGCGCATCATCGTGCGCTACTTGCTCAGTTCCGGTTCGCCGAACTTCCGCGTTACCAACGAACTGGACGATTTGATCCGCGCGTTCTGCGTCCTCGACCGGAAGCCTGAGCCGGATCACCGTAACAGTGCGTACTGTCTCGTCTCCGACACCCGGCAAGCCCGACTGAGCGAAGCCGAGCATGTCTACTTTCACCTGCGCTGGTTCAAGAACGGCAACGGTCATTTGACCTTCAAGCGGCCCGATCTAGTCGACAGGATGAACCTGATCCTCGCGAAGCACTATCCGAACGCACTCGCCTCGGAAGCACGGTAGCCCGCGACTTCCCACGCATTCCTCGGACGCGCATCCCGTCTCAGCTTTTTCCCTTCTCTTTCAACCTGCAAGCATCCGGGACGACCGGAGGCACGTGTTCGACTATTTTCAGGAGAAAACTTATCTTGGACTCTTCTTCCGTTCATCGCGTCGGCCCGCGCTTCAAGCTCGGCCGCATTCTCGCCACGCCCGGCGCGCTGCAGGTCATCGCTGACGCCCGCGTTTCGATCGTCGATCTGCTGATCCGGCACATGAGCGGAGACTGGGGCGACCTGCCCGATTCCGATCGGCAACAAAACGACGCGGCAATTACGGCCGGCGAGCGGATTCTATCGAGCTACACCCTTTCTGGCGGATATACGGTCTGGCTGATCACCGAAGCCGATCGCTACGCGACGACTTTTTTGCTGCCCGGCGAGTACTGACAGGGCACATCAACGAGGCAGCGAGGACATCGGCTGCTCAAGGAGCCGGTCGATGAAGTCGTGCGGGTCTGCTTCTAGCGCAGCCAGGAAAGCAAGCAGTTCGATCACGTCCAAGCGACGACTGCCGCTTTCCACCTTCGATACGAAACCTTGCGGCCGACCGATTCGGTCGGCCACTTCCTGCTGAAGCAGTCCGCGTGCTTTGCGCAGCTCCGTCAGGAGCACTGCGATGCGCTGGTAACGGGGATCGTGAAGGGGATGGGCCATCCGAAAATACTAAATCCGCATCTAGGATATTCCAGATCCGTATACGTTATATTTCAGGAGAAACCATGTTTGTAAGTCTGTGGTTAGCGGCGTCTGCCGCGACGGCACTGGGCATCGCGTTGGATATGCAATACCTGAGGGTCAATCGCATCGGAACATCGCGCACCGGTTGGCTGCTGGTCTGCGCGTGTGCCGGACCGCTTGCCGCCGGCGTCTACATGTATCGGCGGCGGGCCGCTTGGCGGTCACTCATCAATGCGGTGTGGCAAGCCGTCGGCGACAAGTCGCATCCGATGCATGAGCGGCGACAGCGACTGCTGGCGTTACGCCACACGGGCGTCATTAGCAGACGAGTCTTTCTCGCCTGCTGGGAGCAGCTCGAGGACGAAGAACGGTTTCCGGGTTTGCGCAATCGATAGCCGTCTTGCGCGTTCACGGGTGAGGCGCACATGTCGTTTGGGCATTCAAAGCATTGCTCCCGCTTCAGCGGAGCGTCGTTTGAAGGAAATGAAAAAGTGAAAAAGAGCCATACAAAGGGGTTTGCCAGATTGGCATCGGTCGTCGCAGTCGGAGCGGTGCTCACCGCATGCGGGGGCGGTGGAGGATCAGGTACCAGCACCACGACATCCACTACATACACCCAACTCACCGGTAAGGCGATCGACGGATATCTCTCAGGAGCTAAAGTTTGTTTCGACAACGGCCAGGGCGCATGCGACACGAGCCTCCCGTCGACTACAACCGATGCCAACGGCAATTACACGCTCAACGTTTCCGGCAGCGCAGCCGGCAAGCAGCTTGACGTGCTCGTCACCTCGGACACGACCGATGGCGGCAGCAAGTTCACCAGCACGTTCGCGATGTCGGCGATCGTTTCCGGCAACTCGCAAAACGTCACGCCGCTGACGACGATGGTGGTCGCACAGCTCAAGGCGGGAAAGTCGCAAGCGGATGCGATCACAGCGGTGCAGACCCTCGTCGGCAGCAACATTGATCCGAATGCGGACTACGTCGGCAACGGCGACACCAGCACGGCAACTACTGCCGCTAGCATGGTCAGTCACATGACGGCGCTCGCCGGCCAGGGGCCGATATCGTGGTCGCAAGTGCAGGCAACCATGAATGCGTACGCAGCAAAAGGGTCGGTCATCGGCGTGCAGCAATCCGATGTCGATGCACAGCTCGCCAATCCAGCCTATAGCTCAACGGTCGATGCGACGACGGCGCTCGCCAGTCCGCTTTATACGGTTGATGGAGACCTTTCGCAGTTCATCGTCGGAAGCAGCATTTCGGCAGCGCTCTCGCCGGTACGCGAAAACTTCACGCTCTCAGGTTCGACGCTTTCGGTTACGCAAGAAGTTCAGAGCAACGGCGCCTGGTCGCCGGCTTCGCCGGCCGGCAGTTACGACGCGGGTTTCAGCGGTTCTTGGGTGTCCAATGACGCTGGCGTTGGCGCGTACCTCATGAAAGCGGACGGCACATGGACCAGCTGGCTGACGGCCGCGCAGTTGCATCCGTCGTACAGCCTATCCACGGTCGGCTCCACGCTCGTCGGCACCGATCCGAATACGGGCGACGCGCTCACGGTCGCCTACCGGATGATCGATGTCAGCGGCCAGCCGCTCTCGAGCGCGCTGCAGATCGACTACCGGAACCCCGTGCGCGGAGCCATGACGGGCACCTTTCCGTCTGGAACGACCGCCTACCTTGCTACAACCGCCTACTCGAACGATCGCCTGATGCTCGTCAACCAAGGGCTCGGTATGCCTTGGATCAACGGCGCGGACGTGAACTCGTCGACGATCGTCAATGGCTCGGTTCTGTACAGCCTCGGCGACCCGAGCACGACCTACACGACGGTGCAACAGGCCGTTGGAACGAAGACGGACATCGCCGGTGGGTGCCTGCTGCTGAGCATTCAGGCAGGCGGTGTCGCGCAAGTGATCGAAAGCGGCAAGTCGGGATGCAACTACAGCAATGCACCGCTCTCGTTCCCGGTTACTGGCAGTTGGTCGGTCTATTCGCGCAATGCCAACGTCATCACGATCAGCCTGCCGAAATCCGTTGGTGCGCCGACCGTGCCAATCGATGATGACATCAAGAATGTGATCAACGCTGGCGGTTCGCTCGTCGTCGGTCTGATGAACGGCAAGCTCATGGGTGGTTACATGCTACCGGCCAGCCAGCCGCAAACGGTCGCTCAATTCCCGGCAGCGACGACCGACACCATCGCAACATCGATGCATGCCGCGGCCGCCAGCCTGGGCATCCAGCAAAACCCATAAAGGGCGCACGCCCTTCCTCTTTCGCTCCCGGCGGACTTCCCCGGGAGCGATTTCTTTCCTACCAGACATCATGAAACAGTTCACCCGACTTTCCGCGACTACCCTCGCAATCGTGACCGCCACGGCGTTTTCCGCCTGCTCGAGCGGCCCGTCGGCGAGCGACGCCAAGGCGGCCATCCAGGCGTCCCTGGGAGGCTGCGAATACCTTTCGATCGACCACTTCGAGAAAGTCAACGGTACGCCCCAGGGCGACGGCCACTATCTCGTCGACGTGAAGTACACAGTGTCGATGAAGCCAACGCCCGACATCAAGGTATATGCCAGTGAGAAGTACGCAGAGGAGGTCGACAACTTGAAAAAGCAACTCGCGCATGCGCATGAAGTCGAGAACGCCTGGAAAGCTGATCAACATGCCTGGATGCAGGCCAATCCCGGGCAGGATGCAACCGCGTATGAAGTCGCCCATCAGGACGGTTGGGCCGTCTACCAGAAGGTCATGCCGCTGCTTCTCGGCGGCGACCAGCTCGTAAGCAATGCACCTCGAACAGCCAAGGCGGCGATGGAGCGCGCCATGCGGCAAAGCTGCCCTGGCGTCAACGCATCACTGCTCAATAACTTCTTCAACGGGAATGAGCCGGTCGAGCAGTATGCGGACGGAATCGAAGAAACCTTCAACGGCAAAATGGCGATGACGAAAACGGACAACGGCTGGCAGGCGGATCGCTGATTCGTCCGCCGGTATAGGTCACGGCACACCCGCGGAGCACGACCAAACCGACATAGCGAGGCGCGCCGCGAGATGCGCCTCGTTGCATCGCCACATACAACCTTAGCGCCTATCAGGCACGCAGCGCACAGCGCAAACGCCTTCGGGCGGCTGGCTGTTGGTGGGTCAGCACTCGGCGGCTCCCGGCGTTCCCGACGTATTTGAAACCTGGCGCCAGCACGTCAGAATGCTCGTGTTAGCGTAGCCGAGACGATGGCAGGCAGGTTTCTTAGGGACTTGACGCAGTCCCCCAAGCGGCGGCGGCCCCATTCACGAGCACATGAAAGCGAGTCGCATAGCCCAGCCTATGTATGAACATTCGGGTTTGAGCCCTTGATGAGAAATTCACGAGTAGACGATGACTTGGCAGAGATTTCGAACGGCCAATCACTAGCGCATTCCCCTGGAGGAGCTGTCCCATCGCTTTCGGCGATGACCGGCCCGGGCTGCCCCGGCAACTGGACCGAACAAGCCATATGCACGCCAACTACACAATTGGCGGCGTCATTGCTTCGAAAAGTAGCGGTCTGCCCGGTAGTCACGTGAAGATTGGTGTCCGAGTCGTTGTAAGGTGCACCCTCCGCGTAGCGAAATTGAATCGTAGCTGCCACGATCACCGAGTTCCAATCGGAAGGCAGGTTATTTGTTAAACCTACCGTGCAAACGCCATTCAGAGGGCGAACGCTATGCTCGGACGACGACCCGCTGGGTTTATTCGCCATTATCTTCTCCCCTTCGAAATTGCCGATGGTTGTGTTCTCCTGATCGAACTGCATCGAAGCATCCACTTTTATAGGAGACGAGTTTGGAAATGGCAAGAAGGTTCCATCTGGTCTCCAGCTCGGCAAATGAGTTCGAACGACCAGCTCGTGGCCCATAAGCGATGCGGGGAAAAACGACCCGCAATCGCGTCGTTCACGCGATGCTGGCGGGCCGAGGTGAATTCACACGTTTTGCGCCCTACGAACAGCAGGTCGTCTACCGAGCGAACTTTCAGGATGGTCAGATTGCCGGCATCGAAGAATCGTTCGATCCGCACACTGGCATAATGACGGGCTATGCCCACCATACGAATGCCAAACAGTGTCGCTCGCGGGGGGGAATACCAAAGCAATGGAAAACCGATCGACAAAACTGGCTACGGTAACGATGTCAACATCGCAGCAGCGCGAGCCTCGGCGAAAGCGGCTCATAACCTATAGACGCGATGCCTGCATCGGGCAACTAGTAGCTGATCCTTGGCATTCGGCAAAGCAACCGCTCTGGCATCTCGCCAATGGCGGGGTGCTTCCGGAACACTCGGAACTTTTTTTTGCACAACCGCCAACAGTGGACACCCAGTGTGCAATCAACACCTCGTTACGCGAACGACCGTGTTCCAAACGCAATGACCGTATGCACACCACCGCTGCGTCGCCATCCTTTAACGACTATCACCATCCTCTATGTGACTTATCGTCTGTTAAGATGCGTAACCCTCTCCATCCCCTCAGCATACTGGCCAAGTTCACCCGAAATGAGCAGCGAGCAAGAATTGGATGACTACGATAAGTTTCTCACAACGTTCGACGAGGAAGCGGTGCCGGCGCTAAATTACGCCACTATCGAGCCGAACTTATTCGAACCTTTAGTTCAGCAAAGATTGCTCGAGAGCGCCGCAGATGGAGGAGCGGAGGTTGAGCGCGCACCTTATGCTCAGGGGCAAAAGCAGATTGCTATTGACGAGCTTGCATTGGGCGCACTGGATTTTTTTCAAAAAAAGCAGTCGGATTGGAGTGAATGGTTCCAAGAAAAGCTGTGCGAGGGAGGAGTAGACGAGACAAAGGTTGACGCCTACATCTATGCATTCTCCAGTCTCTGGATCGATGGAGCAAAACGGCGACAAACATCCAAAGAAATGCAGTCCATCAAGGCCTCGATAAAGCAGCATGATGATTTTTTCCACAAGTCACAAGCTGGGCGATATGTGTTTCACTCAGATGTAGACGGCGCCGATCCACTACTAACCCCATGGGAAATGCAGTGCGTATTCGACGCGAATTCGACAATGCTAGAAATTTGCATCGCCGAATATCTCCAGGTTTATCATGGCCCTCGAGCTGGCTCGATCAACAGCACGTATGTGCGACGTGGCGTATACATGCCAACGCAGCCTATAAGTCCGATGACGGAACTGAACTACCTGAACTCGTACTCTCTGGCCGTGACGTTACCTGAGGTGTTCGCGCAAACATATTCGCAGAAACACAAGGATAAAGGCATTCCCACCATCTTTTCTGCGCCAGTACCTGCTGTACAGTGTAGAACCGCAGCATTCGCACCGTTCATTAAAGGAATGGACTTGTCGCAGCTTGAAATGGTTGTCGCGCCCCCCATCGAGCCGATGGAGCTCGTGTTTCATGGGGTGCATGGTTCGCAGGTCCAGATTGCCGAATACAGTTATGGCTAGCCCTGTATCCACGCCATCGTGTCTCGCGAGTCGTGCTGGGCGGGGAGGCTCGTCGGTACGCGACAAGCCATTATCCGAGGCGGATCTCCGCGTTGAGTTGATGGTGCATGCCCGAAGACGTCCGGTACGGCCGGCGCCCCAGCGTGCGGGAGACTGTATCTATCTTTAGGGGCCCGTCTGAGCGAAACGCTGACCAAAGCATCAGCACCTAAAGCTTTTTCCGCGAGCGGAAAATTGCTTTCAATGCGATTACCCTTTCTCTGCTCGACGTAATCCATCGTTCAGATTCCTATGCTGTCGCGTCCGAGACCAATATCACGATGGCGCGAAAACCGTCGTACATGAGGCCGCCTGTGACCCTCCTTCGATTGCCCTGCGAGTGCAAAGTCGGCTTCCACGTTCAGATCGTTGACCATAACTCGATTGTTTACGATTGCGTGCCTAATAATACGATGCTCGCGAACGGCCAGTTTATCGGGAAACTCAACAAATTGGTCGTTACTGATGACGTAGACATTCGACGCAGAAGCGCTCCCAAGGATTGTTTCATCGGCCTGTTGCCGAGGTGCGACAACATGCACTTTGGCCGTATCGCTAAAGCTTGCCGAGATTTCCTGATCGCCCGCCCCCAATAGCCTCCTGATGCTCGCGTCAAACACGACGATCACCGAATAGTTGCGGGACAGCTCCCGGACCAACGCTTTCAGCGCTTCGATTCCAATGAACGCCTGATACTGATAGCAGAGGTTATTGCCATCAATCACGATCGACGTAATACTACGATTAGCGCGGTGGGCAATAAGCTTCAATCGGGCTTCCAACTTCCCTATGTTGCGATCGGTCGCCGCAAGTTTTGCTTGTTTCCGCGAAGCTGCTAGATCCGGTCGAGCATCAAGAAAAGACATACGGCACGCCTCACGTACGGTCTCTCGCTCGTGGTCGTCGACTGCAGCATTCAATCGCCGATCTAGAGCCCAAGCGTCGGCGATTTCTCCTAGCAGCTCGCTCTTGCGCAACTTAAGGTTGGCCAATACCCCCAACAGCGCCAAGAGCTGCCGATCGACCTCGATCTTCATGGGTTGCAGTCGTGCACGATCGAACGTCAACTGCAAAACGTGAGTATTCAGCGCCTTAATCGCCGCTTCGGCCTCAAGCACATCGAAGCAGCGATGCCGCTCCAAGTCGGACCTTAGGCTTGAGATCCGAGCGTCAGCAGCATCGATCCTCTCCCGAAGCTCATCACGTTCGCCGCGGAGTTGGTTGAATATACGGTCCTGTTCAGTGAACTCGCGCTTCCTGGCCAGTCGCTCTCCAGAGAACCACGATCTCGGATCGAGTCCCGGCCGCTTTTCGCGATAGAGCCTAGTTACCCATTCCCCCTGTTCCGCGATACTGTTAGATATCTTTTCAAGATCCAGCTTGAGCGCCTCCGATTCTCGCACGGCATCGATATGCGCGGCAAACGCCTTGTCCACATCGAATTTGCTGTGTCTCTCAAGCTGATCCATGTACTTGCTCAGTTCGTCTTTAGCTGCCGACAACGAAGCTTCAAGCGCAGCGTATCGCACCGTGTAAGGGTTGTACTCCAAACTGTCTCTCCGCAAATTCCATCGTCGATGTCGTTGATGCTCTAGTCCTACAGAGCCACGGCAGAGGTCGTCGTGGCCTCCCAACGGTCATCTATTCACGGCCTACATGCCGCCAAATGAAAAAGAACCTGCATGCCGCCCGTATGCGGCAAACCTTCCAGACGCCGACCGAACCATCGGGTTGCTCTTCCCTCTGGTTATCGGCAAAACACCGAGTACCTGTACCCCGGTGCGACCGCTGCGTCAAATAGCGCCTCTTCGCCAAGGTATGTTCGCCGTGCCCATTAAAGCGATTTTCCGCCTAGACCGCGACGATGCGACTTCCACGCGAAGCGCTTGGGCTGCACGCCAGACGCAACACACGGAAACGCTTTCATCAGAAACGTCCCGTGTGGCTCATGGATTTGGAGGTTAGGCCGTTGCGGCGATTTCTTCGAGATGTTTCATGATTATCGCTTCGACTTCGGTGCTCACTTCCACGGCCCTACGAGCGGCGTCGGATGCGTTCAGACCGGAGGCGATGGGAACCCGTCGACGATCCCTGCTCGCGTGTGTGCTCAGCTCGCGAAACTTCATCGCCATTTTGTTTCGCAGGATATCGGACTCGGCGTGAACAGAGAACGCCGAGGAAATCCACAGTAGTAGAATCGAGAACGTCCGCTCGCTGCCGCTTGACTGCGACTTCTCTCTTACGATGATGTAGATGGGGAGCAACCTGTCTTCGGACTTATCGTCCTGGCACGAAAGCGCTGCCTCGTTACTCAAGGCCAAGCGCTTACGGAATACGGTGAGCAGTTCGACGGGCAATCCGGACTGCAACTTGCGAATGCCAGTTGCGACTGCAGCGATACCGCGTGCTTCAACCAGAGCGTTACACGCGTGTTTGTGCTGGTGGTAGAAGTATCGCAAGTCTGCTTCTGGGGCTTCTTTGAGCGCTGGAGTCCACGACTTGATCTTCTCTTTGCTCAGCACCGAAAAATGATCTACTACAGTGGCGTGCCGCTCCGAGAGTACGCCCGCGATCTCGATGAGGCGCCTCTCGTCTTCGGACTGCCAGTCGTCGGAATGGCGTTGACAATACGCCATCAGGAGGCGAGCGCTTTGGTTTGAACGGGCGAGGTGGTGACTCGCCCGCTCGGCGGCCGGCGCGAGCCATCCATAGTTCATGACGATCCAGCGCTTGTCCCCTGAAAGAGGGTATTCGACCTCAGAGAGTCCGCGATCGATGACGACGTAGGCAAAGGCATAGTTGCTGAAGAACGGGCGCTTCGCGATTTGCTCATTTACGGCGGTTCTGTACCGCGCCAACTGTTCCGGGTTGAAGTGGCCGTTAAGTTTGTTCTCAATGGTCACAACGATCTCGTTGAAAGGGTCTACCAAGAATAAGTCCAAGCGCCCTTTTTGACCGGCTTCATGTTCGACCCCCATCTCTCGCGTCACGAAGGCAGTGCCAAAGCTCGCTGTGCGGATCTTACCGGGCCTCCACTTCTCAAAGAAAGCCTTGTTATCCCAGATGCTGCCGTCCGAGCTCTCCCACGCTGCCAAGAGGAAGTCCTTGATAACTGCATCCCCTTGCCCATGTCCTTCGTTCGGATTGAGACACCACGCCAGCATGTTCGAATGCTGCGTCTCGCTCAGGTTCACCACGTCGAAAATATCGTCGGAAATTTTCGACTGCTCGATCATAGCCAAGAGGTCAGCATCAGCCATGAAGGAGTCGATTTCGTGCTGCTCTGGAGATTTCATATTTAGCTTTAGTCGGTCTCAACTGTCCGGTGGCTATACTGCCTCCACCCCGCCGAAGTCGAATGATACCGCCGTCGGTTGATCAACCACACTCTGGGCAGGTCGCATTCTCGCGTGCCGTCCATGTCGAGGAACGTCATCGCAGGGCCAGGCAAGACCTTCGGCGCTCGATATAGTCCGGGATTCGCCCGCCCCGGCGTGGTTTGGCAGATGCAGAGATTGGGGCATTACAATACAAGCCTGTCGGGTCAGTTGCGATCTAGGGTTGAAGCTTGCGATCGAGTCGGCTTCATGGCGGGGTCCGGTGATGCGCAGCCGACAAGCTGCGCACGTTGTTCACATTCCGGCAACACCAGATCCGAATGCCAGCAGTTTTTCCCCATGCGCAAATGCCGCGTATGCTCGAAAGCCCAATTCGTCCCGTCCTTCTCATCTGACAGAGAGCATCTATGCAAGCTTGTGTTGTTCTGCCTGACGATACGTTGTTCGAGTGCTCAAGCTTCTGCAGATGGATCGCGCAAGCTCTTGTTCCGTCCGTCGAAGAAGGCGTATTCGGGATCGCTTGCATAGTAGGAAAACGCGTAACCTGCTTACCGGCGCAACGCAACGGCGTTGCGCCGGTAAAGCAGCCCTCACGTGGCATTCAACCTGATCTGCTAGACGGCCAGCTCGGACACCTGATGGTGCCGTCGAGGCCCAACGGGCTGTTCTTGGCCCCGTGGGACGATTCCTTGCAGATGACGCTGGCGGATGATATGTACGAACAGGATCAGCCTCAGGTCACCGAACTCTCTTTGCAATATCGTCTAACCGACGATGACAGGTCGTTGCTGGAATCGGTGTTGCCGCGTTTGCCTTCGCTGCGTCACCCGATCTCGGGAGCCGAGGCTGGGGCTTTCATGGAGGCTTGGTCCAACCTGCCGGATAGACCTCAGTGGCAACCCGTTCTGATTACTGCATCAACGATCGAATCGCGGGAAAAGCAGCAAGACGCGGTCGCGGTAACGCATCAGCAGCAGCTTCAGAGCGAGCTTGATCGTGGCCGGATCGCTGCTGTTGACGCCGATCACGCCCCGGTCGCACGTCTTACCTCGGGATGCTTCATTTCCAGAACACAGGCCATCGAGTATCTCGACCGGATTGGCGTTTCGCATTGTGATGAATGCGCCAGCGGTGGTTCGCCGGACGGAGCGCCGAAACAGGCTGAAACGCAGGCTCCCGAGGTTGACAGCAAGCAAAGCCTGGTGGGCAAGCCCAAACTAACCAAGAAAGAACGCCAAGAGATGATCAAGCGTTCCACGGATTTGGACAGGCAAGGAGTGAAGGCTTTTCGCAAGATAGTGGCGGAGGAGTATGGCGTTAGCGAGAAAACCGTGTATAACTTGGTGAAAAAGGCAAAAACGCAAGAACAAAACCGACAAGACGTCGCTATTCAAATCGACAAGGTGCTGGCAGGGAAGCGTCAGTAGTTCCGACTGGTTCCGAGCGGAAGTCCGCAGACCCTGCTGGGTCAAGGCAGACACGATTTCTGAAAAAGACACTTGCTCGGAACTGCAGTTCTGACTGGATTCTTCGTCACTCACGGCGCTAGCCGGGACATGACGGACGAGGATAAATGGCCCCGTCCGCCACTATTAGTGATGGAGAATCCATGATGAAGCAAACAGCGGATGCCGTTTTGCGGCAGCCCATTCCAACCCAGGGTGGTGTGGCGGCCGATGCGGGCACGGCTACACGCCAGCTCAATAAGGCGCTGTGCATCCTGCGGATGAAGCAACTGATCGAGCGCACGAACCTGTCGCGTGCGACGCTCTACGTGCTCATGTCCACCGACCCGAACTTCCCGCGCAAGATCAAGCTTACGGCGCGGTCGGTTGGCTTCCTCGAATCCGACGTCGACCGTTGGATCGCCTCTCGGGCGGTATGCTAGGAGCGAGCCAAATGTTCTCTAACATTCTGCGCAGCCGCGGCCCCGGCGATAACGGTCCCGTTTTGGAGGTCGCGAGCGATATTCCGGTCGTCACCGTCCCCTGGCTGTGGATCGACTGGTTGGCACGCGGCAAACTGCATCTGCTCGCGGGCCCCCCTGCGACGGGCAAGACGACGCTGGCCTTGGCGGTCGCGGCGACGTTGACGAAAGGCGGCACTTGGCCGGACGGCACTTGGGCCGCGCAAGGCCGCGTCTTGATCTGGACGTGTGAAGACGGCATCGAAGATACCGTCATGCCGCGGCTCGTCGCAAGCGGTGCCGACCTCGAGAACGCTTATATCTTGCGGGAAACGAGCGAAAACGGCCGTCGACGCGCCTTCGATTTCGGTCGCGATTTGCAGCGACTTGAAGCCAAGGTGCGTGAACTGGGCGATGTAGTCTTGATAATCATCGATTCCGTCGCGCAGCTTGTGTCGGGCAACTCGAACAGCAACACCCAAGTGCGCAAGGACCTTGACCCGTTGGTGGCATTCGCGGAGCAGACCGGCATTGCCATTCTGGGACTCACGCACGTCGTCAAGGGATCGAAGAAGAGAGATCCGCTCGACCGCGTGAACGGGAGCACTGCTTTCGGAGCCGTAGCTCGGATCGTGTGGATAGTTGCGCGCCATGAAAGCGACCGCACTAGCGACGGCGTATCGCGCAGTGTGCTCGTGCGCGCCAAATCGAATATCGGTCCGATCGACGGCGGTTTCGCTTATCACATCGATGCGGTGACGGTTCCGGCGGGTATGGCCGGCTTTGCGCGCAGTTCGAAGATCGCGTGGGACGAGCAGTTGGAAGGGTCCCCGAGAGACATCCTGAACGACGCGGAAGGCGGTCACGCATCGGCCTCCGATGACCGCAAACAGGACGCCATGAATTTCCTCCAAGTGTTGCTGGCCAACGGCCCTCAGCCAGTGGAGACAGTTCAGCAGCAGGTGGCGCAGGCGGGCATAGCGTGGGCGACCGTGCGCCGCGCGGCCGACGCACTGGGGGTAAAGAAGTACCGCCCCATGGGCGACGTGAAATGGTATTGGGCGTTGGAGAACGGTTCGGATGGCGGGGGCTGGCAATCGCCCGCGCCGATGGGTGCTTCCGGTTCTCCGTGGAGCTTGAACAACCTGTCCAATGCGACGCCCAACAGCATGCTTCCGGCGCGCAACGCTCCTCCGCCCTCTTTCGCTGTTCCAGCCGGTTCGTTGTGGGGGTGGGCAAACGGTTCTTCTCAACATCCTGCCATGCCCCAGGCGCCGTCGACGCACGAAAATAGTGAGCAACATGAGCAACATGAGCAAGTTGCTCCGGCTGACGATGGTATCGACAGCGACATGTGGGACTTCATGGTGAGTTGCTGTCGCGAGAAATACCAAGCTGCTGCGGTCGGCCCCGATGACGATGAGTTGCAGATTCGCGAATCGATCGTCGATTTTGTCTTGCAACAGCGCGTCGTCGACGTCGACGAAACTTGGCTCGCTCGTGCGAAAGCATCGCTGCTGCGCGCTGAGTTCTGGTACTCGCAATAGCAGAAGCCCCGGCCCGCAGGCACTGCCCTGCGGGCGTATGACCGTCGACATCCCCGCACTTATGTCGCCCGCGCAGCCAAACCTCGGCGATGCGCGCCGTGCGACGTCTCCTGAAAACATGGTTTGCGCGCCTTCACGGCGCAAAAGGATGCTCCCAAATGAACGAAATCGATGCCTACACGCCGACAGGTGATCCGAACGCCGACATCAATAAGCCCGTCTTTTCGGCCGGCAAGCTCCGTTGGCGGCAGATATTGACGACTACCGTCGCGCTTGTGGCCACTTCCGTGTCGCTGGGCATGGCAATGTCCGCCGGCTGGCATCTCGGTGGCCTGTTCTACGAACGAGCGATGTATGTCGCGCTATTCGGCGTGGTCGTGCTGTACGTGCACCTAATGCCGACGTTCCGGCTAATGCTATCGGGTCCGGCGCGAACGGTAGCCACGGCACTATGGTGCGGTGCCCTGATGGTCGTCTTCTACGGGCAGGTCATGTTCTTTTTGATCTCGCAACAGCACGCCGGCAACATTCGCGCGGCTTCCGTTCCCGCGATCAATGTACAGGACCGTGCCTCACGGCGTGGCCGTGGCCTGGCGGAGATCACGCAGGATTCTGCGAGGCTTACTGCTGACCTCGTCCGTACGAAAATGCGTCGTTGCATTGCCGATTGCCCGACGGTCAAGGCACGCGCGGCGATCATCGAAGCACAACTGGCAGCGCTGAAGACCGAGGCGGAAGAGGCGAAGCGCCGCGAGGCCGATGAAGATCGCTGGAACAAGGCACTTGATCGCGACGAATCCCTAAGAGCGGCTCTACGAGACAACTCGGTCGCGTCGCAGATCGCGTCCTGGTTCGGCACTACCGAAAAAAACGTCGAATTTCTGCACGCGCTTCTATCGGCGGTCGTACTCGAAGGAGCCGCAATCGTGACGTGGATGCTTGCAGCAGGTGAACGAGAACATAGAGCAAGTTCGGTGTCGTCGGGCGCGAATCATCATTCGCTTGCCCCACTCACGCGTGGTGGCAGCTCGACGATCGCGCAGTCTCATGACATTGTGGTAGCGGCGTCTAAGTCGATCGCACCGGCGGTTAAGCCAGTCGGCGAGCTGGAAACGCCTCTCGGTTCGTCGAAGGCAAATTTCGCCGCGTCGACTTCCAACGCGGAGAAATGCACCGACAGCGCAACGAAACGCGAATCAGAGCTCGAAAATCTGGTCGCTCAACTGGAACGCGATATTGCAGCCGGGCTGCTGCGTCCAACGCAAGAAAAAATACGCCGGCATCTCCGCTGCAGCCAGAAGAAAGCGGCAGAACTTCGGCGGCTCTTGGCGCTCAGATTAACGGACCAGCAATTAGCTATGTAGCCGCAGGCAGGCGTGGCTACGGCGGCTTGTTCGTCCACTAGCGGGAACCCGATGTCGCCCATTCCCGGCCAGGAACACGGTCAGCCGCCCGTAAGCCCTCAACATGAACGCGTATGCAAAAAGACCATTCCCGACATCCAATGTCGGGATAAATGTTCACGATCCTAATAAAGCAATTTGCGGCGACTTTCACGATGTCGGCTCGACAGATTCCACGTAGCGACGGCTTTATTCAGCGCAAATTCGGGTTTTTATCTTGAATATTTTTCTTGATTTACCGTGAAACCACGACAAGACTTCTATATTAAGATTAGAGGTCACTTAAGCGAAATAATTTATGTAATTTGAGTCAATGCAAGGAAGTTCGACTGTGGAGCTGGAGTTGGATTCCTGGATAAAAATAACCTGTTTGGATCATGAGCTGACAACAACAACTTGAAGAGGTCTTCATGAACCTATACACCGACAAAGCTCGAACTCATTCGAGCGTTGGCCTGTTCAATACTTCCGATGAGCCATGGCGCAGTACCACTTGCATACTGCGCCCTAGACGAAATTGGGAAGGCGAGGAGCACGCTGCGCTGTACGATGAGTTTTCCTTGTTCTCGCAGAAAGTGCATACCAACGATGAAGTCGCTTTTGGAATTGAGCAGATTAATGGGATAAAACGAGCCGTTAGCCTTCCCAGCGCAGTGCCGGGGGAGGCAAGCCTGGCTGACATGATGGGCCGCTGTCGGGAGTTTATGGACCTTTGCGATCCCAAGTTGTTTTACACCGCCGACTGGCAGTTGTTCTTCGACTGCTACCGTGAACATGACTTTGGCTGGATTCACCCCCGCTTCGATCCTAATATGGCATTTAGTGAAGGGATGTTGGCTGCCGAGGTGTACAACAATTTCTTGGATCGCCTCCGAGAAGAAGCGGTCAAGCGAAGGTTGAAGAAGAGCCTGTCCGATTGGAAAATGGGATTGGCATATCAACGGGCAATCATCCACGATTACCTTGCCTGGCTCGTTTCAATGTACGATCTTCTACCGGTTCGATTAGATTTTCAATTCTTGGAAAGCGCATTTGACGAGGCCGATCTACTTGAGCGCATGAGTTGGATGCCTGGGCTGAACCAAGGTTGGAGGCGTGTTGCATCCCAATCTATATCCACTGGCAAGGCAGGTGAGACGCGTGCACGGATCGATCCAGTGCAGGCAATGGAGTATCGCGATCGCTTTTTCAAGAAGCGGCTTGGGCCCGAGCGTCACGTATTCGAGCGAATAGTCGGCCATATCGCTAAGATGGAGCGGGGCGGAAAGCGACGCGCGAATCATTTTCACTGCATCTTTTTTCTCGATGCCCGAAAGGGGAAAGACATCGAGGGGCCGATCAACGCTTTGACGCGCCGATGGGAAGTCGTGACGAGGCACCAAGGGTGGGTCTACAACTGCCACAAGAGTCCGAAGAAGCACGACATGATCGCGAACGGAACGTGGGCCTTGGAGCTTATCGAGAAAGGAAATGCGCACAAGCTGGCTACTCTGGACGAATACGTGGGGCGTTACTTCGCGAAGGACAAGGACCAGATGTTGCGGATCAAGCCGACGGCGTATTCGAACACGTTGACGAGAGGGAAGTTTCCGTCCGAGCCTTAAGCGTCACGAATGGGAGTTGGCGCGGCGCTCTCGTGCACCGCGTCTTCCGTCAAGGCTTCGTGGTTACTTTCGTTATCTGTTGCGAGTATGGTCGGACGTGGGCCCTGTCAAATCCGACAAACGCGGACGCCCCAGGACGAACGGAGGCTGCGAGTGCCTTGCAGCTATCGTGCGGCCGCAATGGGAACGACCTCTGCGCCAGCTTTGAGCTGCTCCAAATAGTCGGCCCACTTTTGCATCATTAAGACACGGTCGTCGATAAACTTCGTCCGGTTGTACGCAGTGCCTAGCGCGTCGGGTACTTTGTGGGCAAGTTGATGTTCGATGACTTCGCTCGGGAAGCGAAGACGCTCATGCAGAATCGTCCGAGCCATCGCGCGGAATCCATGCCCCGTGATCTCCGTTTTTGTATCGAAACCCATCCGCCTCAGCGCAGCGTTGATCGCCGCCCCGCTCATGGGCTTGCTCACGTCCCGACCTGGAAAGACGTATTTGCGTTGGCCGGTAAGCGCATGCAGGTCACGCAGTATCTCGACGGCCTGTCTCGCCAAAGGCACGAGATGCTCGGTCTTGGTCTTTGACACCGTGTAGCGCCATTGAGCCTTGTCGAGGTCAAACTGCGACCATTCCGCTGTCCGCAACTCGCCGGGGCGCACAAACAGGAGCGGCGCGAGACGCAGAGCGCACTGAACGACAAATGTTCCCTGGAAACCGTCGAGCGCCCGCAGGAGGCCCGCGACGTCGTCCGGTTCCGTCACAGATGCGAAGTGAGTGTGGCGAGCGGGGGGAAGCGCACCGCGCAGGTCTGCGCTAACGTCACGCTCTGCCCGCCCGGTGGCAACTGCGTAACGAAAAACCTGACCGCAGTTTTGATGGACGCGATGCGAGGTGTCGAGCGCGCCGCGCGCTTCCACCCTGCGCAGGACCGCGAGAACTTCCGGAGCTTTGATCTCTGCGATCGCTCGACCGCCCAGCCAAGGAAAAACGTCTTTCTCGAGACGAGCGATGATCTTATCTGCGTGACTCTTCGCCCAGCCCGGCGACTGCCTTGCAAACCACTCGCGCGCGACCGCTTCGAAGCTGTTCGCCGCGCGCTCAACGGTTGCCGCCTTCTGCACCTTGCGCTCAATTCCCGGATCGATCCCGTTAGCGAGAAGCCTGCGCGCCTCGTCCCGGCGAAGCCGTGCTTCCTTGCCGCTGACCTCAGGGTAGACGCCCAGCGCCAGGCGCTTTTCCTTGCCGGCGAATCGATACTTGAACCGCCAATACTTTCCGCCCGCCGGCGAGACTTCCAAATACATGCCGGAGCCATCTGTAAGGCGGTAAGGCTTCTCTCGGGCGGGCGCATTGCGAATTTCGGCGTCAGTCAGGGGCATTCGATCTCCGTGGGGGCATCAGCACGTGGGGGCATGGTTCGTGCCCCCTAAAATGCCCCCTGGCGCCCCAAGATGTCAATGACGACATCAGACGAACGCAGAAACAAAAAACCCCGCAAGCCTTACCGGCTGCGGGGTTTTCTGACTTGCTCGTACAACCCTAGACATGTTCTTGGTGGAGCGGAGGAGGATCGAACTCCCGACCTTCGCATTGCGAACGCGACGCTCTCCCAGCTGAGCTACCGCCCCTCACCAACAGCCGACGATCATACATCACGCCATCTGATCTTGGCAACAGGTTTGCACCGATTATTTCGACGGCGCACCGGCCAGCACCCATTGGACAACCGAGCGTACGTCGGCGTCGCTCATCCGCGGGTGCGCTGGCATCGGGATCGCGCCCCAGACGCCGGAGCCGCCGTCCTTCACCTTCTTCGCGAGCTTCGGCTCCGCCTGCTTGTCGTTCTTGTACCGCTCGGCGATCTGCTGGAACGACGGCCCGACGAGCTTGCGATCCACCGCGTGGCACCCCATGCACGCATTGCTGCGCGCAACCTTCAGGCCGTCGCCGACATCCGCATGCGCCGGCAAGCTCGCCATCGCGCAACCGAACGCCGCGACGACTGCTGCCGCGCCGCCCATCACCCGTTTCGCATACTTCGCAACCATTAAGGCGTCCCCGCCTTCGGATTGCCCGGATGCACGTTCGTCGAATTGGAGACCGGCGCGGGCGCTTGCAGCGGCGTCGCGGTGACGCTCGAATCCGGCACCGCGCCGACCGTCGCGCCTTCGGCCGCCGTCGCGGGCGCGGCGGCGGCCGACGCGCCGCTCGCGGGCGTCGCCGCCGTCAGCGCCTCCGCTTCCTGCGGCTTGATGTACTGGAACACCTTGACGACCTTCTCGACGCCCGGCACGCGGCTCGCGACGTCCGCGCCGCGATTGCCTTCGTCGCTCGTCACGAGGCCCATCAAATACACGTTGCCGCGCTCGCACACGACCTTGTAGTTGTTCGCGGAGATGCCCTTCTCGGCGATCATCGCGGTCTTCACGCGGCCTTCGAGGTACGAGTCGTTCGCCCGGTCCGACAGCGAGCTCGCCGGCCCGACCGCGAGCTCGTTGACGATCGCGTTCACGTTGTTGATCCCGCGGACGATCTCTTCGGCGCGCTGCTTCGCGGCGTCGCTCGGCACTTCGCCCGTCAGCAGCACGCGGCGGTCGAACACCGTCACGTTCGTGTGCGAGCCGTCCGGCAGCCCGTTGTTCATCTGCGTCAGCGCCTTCACCTGGATCTCGCGATCCTCGGTCTGCGCGCCGAGCGTGCGGCGATCGGTCGCGACGAGCGCGCCGCCGCCCGCCGCCGCGCCCGCGACCGCGAGCACGCAGCCCTGCAGCGTCGCGGCGAGGCCGGCCGACAGGCCGATCACGAGCGTGGTTCTGACTAGCGTCTGTCTGACGCGGCTGTTACTCATCGACGGCTCTCCTTCGAATCAATCCTCGCCCAGCAGCATCGCGTCGATGCCGTCGCACAGGCAGTGGATGGTCAGCAGATGGACTTCCTGAATGCGCACCGCCCGCTCGGACGGCACGCAGATCTGAATATCGGTGTCGGCGAGCGACGCGCCGAGGCGCCCGCCGCCGTGGCCCGTCAGCGCGACGACGATCATCTCGCGCTCGCGCGCCTCCTCGACCGCCGCCCGCACGCGCGGCGATTCGCCAAGCGGATCGAGCACGAGCAGCACGTCGCCCGTCTGGCCGAGCGCGCGCACTTGTTGCGCGAAGATCTGATCGGCGTCGGCCGTGGAGCCCGGGCGGCCCGCCTCGTTGTGGAGCGCGAGTCCCGGCAGGCCGGGCCGTTCGCGCTCGAATCCGCCGATCAGCGCGGCGGCGAGCCGCTCGGCCGCGGCGGCCGACGGGCCGTCGCCGCACGCGACGATCTTGTTGCCGTTCGCGAGCGCCATGAACATCGCGTCGACGGCCGCCGCGATCGGCAGCGACAGCGCATCGAGCGCTTCGTGAGCGAGCGCCGCGCTGTCGCGGATATGTTGCTGAATACGTTCGACTGACATCGATTCCTAATCGGGTACTGCGCGCGTGGTCTGCGTCGCGCGGCATCGTGAGTGCGGCGAGTTTACCGCACTCCGCACTCGCCGCCCGAGCGTCGCCGCATCTCTTTACATCTCGACACAAGCTAGCCCGCGTCGTCGACGCGAAATGCGTCGCGCAGCCACACGAGCCGGCCGCGTTCGAATGCGACGACATCGAAGCGGCACGCGCTCGCGCCGCCCGTGCGCGCCCAGAACACGTGCGCCGCGTGCAGGAGCCGCATTCGCTTGCGCGCGCCGACGCTCTCCGCGGCGCCGCCGTAGCGTGCGCTCGTGCGCGCGCGCACTTCGACGAACACGAGCGTGCCGTCGCGCTCGCGCATCACGAGGTCGATCTCGCCGCCGCGCACGGTCACGTTGCGCGCGACGAGCGCGAGCCCCGCGCGCTCGAGGAAGCGCAGCGCGCGCGTCTCGAACGCGGCGCCGACGACGCGCTTGGACCCGGCCGCCGCGGAAAAGTTGTCGCGCTGCACGGCTTCGGCGCCGCGCGTTTGCTGCCCCGCCGCGCGCGCATGGCACAATGCGGGGCTTCCTTCGTTTGCGCCGCGTGCGGGCGCCTTTCGTGTCATGACTTCCCTCCTCGATCTCGCGCGGGCGCAGCAATATCCGACGGGCGCCCTCTACGTCGTCGCGACGCCGATCGGCAACGCCGCCGACATCACGCTGCGCGCGCTGCACGTGCTGGCGCTCGCCGATCGCATCGCCGCCGAGGACACCCGCAACACGGGCCAGTTGCTCGCCCGCTACGGGATCTCGAAGCCGCTCGTCGCGGTGCACGAGCACAACGAGCGCGCGGCCGCGGCGAAGCTGGTCGACCATCTGCGCGCGGGCGAGCGGATCGCTTACGTGTCGGACGCCGGCACGCCTGGCATCTCCGATCCGGGCGCGAAGCTCGTCGACGCGGTGCGCGCCGCGGGCCTCGGCGTGATCCCGCTGCCGGGCGCGAGCGCGGCCACCTCGGCCGTGAGCGTCGCGGGCGACTGGGCGGGCGCGTTCACGTTCGCGGGTTTCCTGCCGCCGAAGCCGAAGCAGCGCGAAGCGGCGCTCCAGGCGCTGAAGGCTCATCCGTATGCGCTCGTGTTCTACGAGGCGCCGCACCGGATCGTCGAGACTGTCGAAGCGCTCGCGGCGGCGCTGGGCGGCGAGCGGCGCCTGTTGATCGCGCGCGAGCTCACCAAGCTACACGAGGAGTTGTTCGAGGGCACGCTGGCCGAAGGGCCGACGTGGCTGCGCGCCGACGCAAACCGACAGCGCGGCGAATTCGTGCTGGTCGTCGAAGGCGCGCCGCGGGACGATCGCGCCGCCGACGAAACCGCGCACGATGCGCTGCTCAGATTGCTGCTCGACGAAGTGCCGGTGAAGAGCGCGGCGAAGCTCGCCGCGGCATTGACGGGCGCGTCGCGCAACGCGTTGTACGCGCGTGCGCTCACGCTGAAGAACGAAGAAGAGTAAGGATTCGCTGCAAAAGCAAAAGGGCCGCGCGAAGCGGCCCTTTTCACGTGCGTTCGATAGTCGGCCGTCCGGCCGATGCGGTGCGTTCGTCGCGGTTACTTCGCCGCGTTCGACGCGAGCATCTCGTCGCGAGCGACGCGCGCTTGTTCCGGCGACAGGCCCTGGATCTTCACGCGCGCGGTGCCCGCATGGACGAGGCCGATCACCTTCGCCGCCGCGTACGACAGATCGAGAATCCGGCCGCGCGAGAACGGGCCGCGATCGTTGATCTTCACGACGACCGACTTGCCGTTCGTCTGGTTCGTCACGCGCACGTACGACGCGAGCGGCAGCGTCCGATGCGCGGCCGTGAGTTCGTTCATGTTGAAGCGTTCGCCGTTCGCGGTGCGGCGGCCATGAAAGCCCTTGCCGTACCACGATGCCCGGCCGGTCTGGCGGAAATCCGAGACGTCGGCGGCGTCGATCGGCTTCGCGTCGGCGAGCGATTGGCGCGACGCATCTTGCGAGCCGGCGGCGGGCATCGAGGCGAGCGCCGTGTCGAAGTTCAGCGGTGCGCCCGCCGTATCCTTATTGTTGGCCGCGCCCGCTGCGGCCGTGCGCAGTGCGTCCTTCGACGCGGCGCTTTTCGCCTGTTCGGCGGACGGTGCGTTCGGCGGCACCGCGCAGCCTGTCAGCGCGAAAAATACAACTAGAGTCCCGAGCTGCCTCGGTAATCGAAATCTCATCGACGTGTCGCCTGCTTGTACGGGCCGCGCTGCTACGAATGCGACCCGGACGGACATGCATGCCCCGATCGCGCTCGCGCGCGGGCGGCTCAGCATTTGGCGCGGCTCACGTTCTGCCGCAACCGGTCCTGATTAGCTTTCACGTCTGGCGCAACCTGTCCCCGGCAGCCTGACCAGACCCCACATGCCGCCAATCGAACATGGCTTCCACGTTCGTGCGCGTCGTAGACTCAAACGCGCAGGAACGGCGGCATAGGCCTCATCCGGCGTCGCGGCAGCTGGGCCGCAGCGGACGCGTTGCGCCCGGCCGGACAAGACGTGAGCACCGACGAATCGGTACTAGATGCACCACCGGACCCCCGGCGGGCATTTGCATTGACGGCGTCACGGAAACCAAAAACGGGTTCCGAACACCCACTGACGGCGTGGTCTTCCACGCACACTGGACCGCATTATACATAAACGAAAACAGCCGCCTCAAAAACAGGGGGGGTGAGCGATTGATTCTCTCTATGATCGAAACAATCGGCATAAAGGTGCCGCGCGCGGCGAGCAATCCGCCCGGCCAGTACAATCTGGGCTTTTAGCCGCCGCTCGCCCCATGAAAGTCACGCTCATTCCGGTCACGCCGTTCCAGCAGAACTGCTCGCTGCTCGTCTGCGAGAAAACGGGACGCGCCGCCGTCGTCGATCCCGGCGGCGATCTCGAACTGATCGAGCAGGAAGCCGCTCGGCAGAACGCGCAGATCGAGAAGGTGCTGCTCACGCACGGCCACGTCGACCATTGCGCGGGCGCGAAGCGGCTCGCCGCGCATTACGGCGTGCCGATCGAGGGGCCGCAGGAGGAGGAGCGCTTCTGGATCGAGAAGCTGCCGATGCAAAGCGAGCGCTTCGGCTTTCCGGCCGCCGAGGCGTTCGAGCCCGACCGCTGGCTCGACGACGGCGACACCGTCACGTTCGGCGACGAAACGCTCGAGGTCTATCACTGCCCGGGCCACACGCCCGGCCATGTCGTGTTCTTCAGCCGCGCGCATCGGCTTGCGATCGTCGGCGACGTGCTGTTCGCCGGCTCGATCGGCCGCACCGATTTCCCGCGCGGCAATCACGCCGACCTGATCCGCTCGATCCGCGAAAAGCTCTGGCCGCTCGGCGACGACGTGACGTTCGTGCCCGGCCACGGCCCGGCGTCGACGTTCGGCGACGAGCGCCGCACGAATCCGTTCGTTGCAGACGGGGTGGCGGGATGAGCGCCGCGCCGACGGTTCCGAGCCGCGAGATCTACGTCAGCACCGACGTCGAGGCGGACGGCCCGATCCCGGGCCCGCATTCGATGCTGAGCTTCGCGTCCGCCGCGTTCACCGAGGACAAGCAGCTGATCGCGACGTTCTCCGCGAATCTCGAGTTGCTGCCGGGCGCGGCGCCGCATCCGGTGCAGGATGCGTGGTGGAAGACGCAGCCCGAAGCATGGGCCGCGTGCCGGCGCGACCTGCAGGCGCCCGAGACGGCGCTCGTCGCGTACGTCGAATGGGTCGAGGCTCTGCCCGGCAAGCCGGTGTTCGTCGCGATGCCCGCGGGCTTCGATTTCACGTTCATGTTCTGGTACATGATGCGCTTCGCCGGCCGCTGCCCGTTCTCGTGGTCGGCGCTCGACATCAAGACGCTCGCGTTCGCGATGACGGGCCTGCCGTACCGCAAGGCGATCAAGCCGCGCTTCCCGAAGCATTGGTTCGACGATCATCCGCACACGCACGTCGCGCTCGACGACGCGATCGAGCAAGGCGCGCTCTTTTGCAACATGCTCGCCGACCTGCGCGCGATGCAGGCGGCGAAGGCGTCGGCGCCGCCCACCGAAGAAGCTGACGAATCAGCACAAAATGCCGCCGACGGCCCGAGAAATTAGCGAATCTCGCTCGTTTCAAGCCCTTCGGATTGCCTTTCCTTTCACCCGCCTCTACCATTGCCAAATGTTGTAGCCGCTTTGGAGGCGCAGGTGACCCTCGATACCTTTTCGCAAAAAATCCTTCGCCTGTTGCAGCTCGACGCGCGCCGCTCCGTGCAGGAGATCTCCGATCAGGTCGGCCTCTCCAGCACGCCGTGCTGGCGCCGCATCAAGGACATGGAGCAGTCCGGCGTGATCCAGCGGTACACGGCCCTCCTCGATCGCGAGAAGCTCGGGCTCCATATCTGCGCGCTCGCGCACGTCCACCTGACCCGCCACAACGAAGGCGGCGTCGAACAGTTCGAGCGGGAAATCGCGACCTGCCCCGAAGTGACCGAGTGCTACAGCACGACGGGCGAAGCCGATTACATCCTCAAGATCGTCGCCCCCGACATCAAGGCTTACGACGTCTTCCTGCACGAGCGGATCTTCAAGATTCCCGCCGTGTCGCAAGTGCGCACGAGCGTCGTGCTGCGCGAGATCAAGTTCGACACGCAACTGCCGCTCTGACGCGTTGGGGCGCGCCGTCGCGCGTGCGTTCTCGCGCGACGCTCATGCGCTTGCCGTTTGATGTTTGTGTTTGCCGTTTGCGTTTGCGCCGAGCAGCGCGCGCCGACGTGTCGGCGCGCCCCGGCGAGCCCTTTTTGCCCGCTTGCCGCCCCGGCCGGCTCAGTGCGGCCGGCCGGCGGCCGCCGCGTCGCTCGACGCGAGCGCGCGCGAAATGCCGAGGCGCCGCGCGCCGAACCGGCGCTTCAATGCTTCGACGTCCAAACGAGCAACCGGATCGCCGCCGCCCGCGCGTTCCAAGCTTGCATCCGGCGCGAGCGTGATGTCGATTTCGAGGCCCGTGCTGAGGTAGTGCAGGTTGATCGCGCCTGCCCGCAGCCCCGCCTTGTCGAGCGCCGTCTCGATCTGCCCCTCGATCTGTTCGCGCGGCGGCAAATCGAGCACCGCGCGGCGCGCGACGTCGTGCTCCGGATCGACGTGGATCAGCGCGTCGAGCACGCGCCGGTCGGTCAGCACGCACGCGCGCGCCGCCTCCGCGATGTAGTGCCCCTCCGAGACCGACATCATCGGATCGACGAGGATGTGAGCGTCGACGAGCGCCGAATCGCCCATCTTGCGGGTGCGCAGATCGTGCACGTCGCGCACGCCGGGCGTCGACACGATGAGCGCGCGGATCTCGGCCGACGCGTTCTCGTCGAGCGCGCGGTCCGACAGATCCTGCAGCGCATCCCAGCCGAACGTCCAACCCATCCGCGCGACCATGAAGCCGACGATCGCCGCCGCGATCGGGTCGAGAAGGCGCACGCCAGCGAGGCTGCCGACGATGCCGATCGCGACGACGAGCGACGACGCGGCGTCCGAGCGCGCGTGCCACGCGTTCGCGACGAGCATCGCGGAGCGCACGCGCTGCGCCTCGCGCAGCATGTAGCGGAACAGCCCCTCCTTCGACAGCAGCACGACGACCGCGACCGCGAGCGCACTCGCATGGACGGGCGGGATATCCTCGAGATGCACGAGCCGGTCGCCCGCGCGCCACAGCATCCCGACGCCGACCGCAATCAGGATCGCGCCGAGAAAGAATGAAGCAACCGTTTCATAACGGCTATGGCCGTAATTGTGATCGGCATCCGGTTTTGCGCCGCTATGCCGGTTCGCGAGCAGTACCACAAAATCGGAAACCAAATCCGACAAAGAGTGGACGCCGTCCGCAATCAAAGCCTGGGAATGCGCAATTACGCCGACGGCCACTTGCAGTGTCGCCAGAATCACATTGAGCACGATGCTGACGAACGTGCTCTTGCGAGCGACGGCCTGCTTTTCCGAGGCCAGGTCGTCGTTTGAAAAAGTAGACATGTAATATCGAATGCGGCGAAAGACACCGCAATTCTATCAAGCGGAACTTGAAAGCGCTCGGCACGAAGGCAAAAAATCAAGCAAAATCAACCGCTTATGAAAACGCAACGCATTTTCATTTACCGCTAAACATGACATTTCTATGACAAATGCCGGCCACGGCGGCCGATACCAAAAACACAAAAGGCCGCGCTCCCCTCGAGGGGGCGTGGCCTTTTGTGTTTGGCAGGCAGGTTGCGCTCAGATGGCGAATTGCTCGCGATTCTTGCCGGCAATCCAGCGAGGAGGCTTCCCACGGCCCGACCAGGTCGCGCCGGATTCCGGATCGCGGTATTTCGCCGCGACACCGGCGCGGGGCCGCCCCGCCTTTCCAGCTTTGCCGCGACCGAGACCGAGTTCTACGAGCGAGAAACCGTAATCGGCGATCTTTTGCTTGACGTCGCTCAATACCTCCGCGTATTCGCGCGACTTGGCCTCTTCGATCTGCTTCTCCAGCTTCTCTCGCTGAGCGAGAAGGTCCTTGTAAGAAGACATAAATTCCCTTTTATCTGACCAAATGGCACCGATCTTCGGTCGGCTTGCCATCTAAACTAACGATGCCTCGGATAATTGGATCGAAGGTTAGCACAAAAAAGAATTCGGTGAATACCGCATCGCCGAAAATTAATGTTGTATTTTGTGATTTGATTGTTCAAATTGACCAGCATCCGCTTCATTTGCAATTATCGCCAGTCTTACAACTGGATTGGCTGAATTCAGTACATATTTTAAGCTCGCAAATTGCGCAATTGCCCTGGGCGATCGAATTAGAAGTTTTCATGAAACGAAAGGTTCCGCAGATTGAAAGCGCGGCCGCCGCCTTATCTCGTTTAATACGCTCACAATGTGCGGAATCGCTCATAATCGGAGCCGCCGCTTTACTCGAGCGAAACGGCGGCAGCCTCTCGCAGCGCCGCCGACAGCGCTTCGGCGTCCATTTTCGGCGCGCCGAACGGCGTGCGCCGCCTCGAGCCGTTCAAACGCCAGTCCGCGCCGTAGCGGTCGATGCCGAGCAATTCGAGGCCCGCGCGCCGCTCTCGCGACGCATCGTATTCGTCCCATAGCGCGCGCTCTTCGTCATAACCGACGGGCGCGAGCCCGTCCAGCTCGGTCGCGTCGAGCCAGCCCATCCGCCCGAATCCGCCTATATAGCGCAGCCGATCGCATGCGAGCGCCCAGAACGTGAAGTCGCCGAGCGCGAGATAGCGCTCGCCGTCCGGGTGATAGCGCAGATAGCGCGCGGCGACATGCGGATCGGCGTCGACCAGCTCGAAACGGCCGACGAGCGTCGCGCGCTCCGCCTCGAGCACGCCGTCCGATGCGCCCGCCGCGTCGCCCAGGCCGTCGACGACGAGAAATCCGGCGCGCGGATCGGCCACGAGATTGCGCGTGTGCTCGGCGAGCCCGCTCACGAGCACGACCGGCCGGTGCCGCGCGTCGACCGCGTACGGCACCACGGTCGGATACGGATAGCCTTCGGGCGCGCGCGAATGCGTCGCGAGCGTGCCGAGCGCGTTGCGGTGAAGCAGATGAAGCGGTAAGTCGGCGGAAATGTTCACGTGCGTGGTCCCTGCTTGCAAGAATGGCGCGTTCGGACCGGCGTCGCCGCCGTGCGGGCCGGAAACGCCGCGGGCGGCGGCGATCGCCGCGGGCCCGAACGGCGCGCGCCGCCAAGCCGGCGAGCGCACGCCAAGCATGCGCTCGCCGGCGCGTCGCGCGCAACCCGGCAGGCGCAAGCAGGATGCTCCGCACTCCGCTAGAATCGCCGCTGCTTTTGGATTCGCCGCCGTTTTCGTTAAGCGCCGCGTAAGCTTCGCGCGCCGCGCTCGCCCGATTTTCCCCGTCCGCCAAGCTTTTCGTGTCCGACCAGTCGCCCCATCTCGCTTCGCCCGCCTCCTTTCATCGCCTGCTTCCGTCATCCGCCCGCCAGCGCGCGCGGGCGGCGACGATGGCGCTCTTCTTCGTCGCCGGCATGATGTATGCGTCGTGGGGCGTGCACGTGCCGACGGTGCGCGACGCGTTCGCGCTGTCGCCCGCGAGGCTGTCGTTCGCACTCCTCGCGGTCGCGATCGGATCGATCGTCGCGATGACGACCAATGCGCGCTGGATCGCGCGCGTCGGATCGCGCACCGCGTGCCTGACGGGCGGCCTCGCGATGTCCGCGTGCAGCGCCTTGATCCTCGTCGTGCCGACTTATCCGCTGCTGCTCGCGGTGCTCGCGCTGTTCGGCTTCTCGATGGCGACGCTCGACATCGCGATGAACGCCGAGGCGAGCGCCGTCGAATCCGCGTTCGAGCAGCCGATCATGTCGATGCTGCACGGCATGTTCAGCGTCGGCGGGATGGTGGGCGCCGCAGCGGGCGGCGCGCTGCTGTCGGGCGGCATGGCGAGCGCCACGCACCTCGCGCTCGCCGCGCTCGCGAGCGCGCTCGTGCTCGTCGTCGCCTGCCCGGCCGTGCTGCCGCACGTGCCGCACGCCGCCGCGCACGGCGGCCCGCGCGCGAACCGCTGGCGCTCGTCCGCGCTGTGGGCGCTCGGCGCGATCGCGCTCGTCGCGCTGATCGCCGAAGGCGCGATGTACGACTGGGCGACTGTTTACATGCGCGACGTCGTCCGCGCGACGCCGGCATTCTCGAGCGCCGCCTATGCGGCGTTTTCAGGCGGCATGGCCGCCGCGCGCTTCGCGGGCGACGCGGTCCGCGCGCGCTTCGGCGCGCCGCAGCTCGTCTGCGCGAGCGCAACGCTCGCGTGCGTCGGCATGATCGGCGCGCTCGCGCTGCCGTATCCCGTCGTCGCGCTGGCGGGTTTCACGCTGATGGGCCTCGGCCTTGCCAACATGATGCCCGTGCTGTTCGCCGCCGCCATGCGAGTCGAAGGCATGCACGCGGCCGAAGGGCTCGCGCACGTCGCCGGGCTCGCCTACTTCGGACTGCTGTTCGGCCCGGTCGTGATCGGCGCGGTCGCACAGGCGGCCAACCTTTCGGCCGGGCTGTCGATCGTCGCGCTGTGCGCGGCGCTCGTCGCGATCGTCGCGCCGAAGGTGCTGGCCCGGTTGAAGGTCTGATCCGGCGCAGGCCCGCCCGCGCCCGGCGTTCGGCGGCCCGAGCCGCTCGCCCGCCTTCTTCGCGTCGAAAAAAACAAGGCGCGCACGCCTTCCGGCATGCGCGCCTCGCCCCCTCCGTCGGCCGCGCCAACGATTACATCTTGACTTCGTCCAGGAACGTCTTCTTGCCGTTCTTGTAGTCGTACAGCGAAATCACGCCGTGCTGCAGGTCGCCCTTCGAATCGAAGGTCGTCGTGCCGATCACGCCCGTGTAGTTCGTCTTCGGCATCACGGCGAGAATCTTCGCCGGATCGGTCGAGTTCGCGCGCTTCATCGCGTCGACGATGATGTACACCGCGTCATACGTGAACGGCGCATAGATCTGGATCGGCTGGCCGAAGCGCTTCTCGTACTTCGCCTTGAACGCCCCACCGCCCGGCATCTTCTCGAGCGACGCACCCGCTTCCGAGCACACGACGTTGTCGGTCGCATCGCCCGCCAGGTCGGACAGCTTTTCCGTGCAGACGCCGTCGCCCGCGAGGATCTTCGAGCGCAGGCCGAGCTGCTTCGCCTGCTTCGCGAACGGGCCGCCCGTCGCGTCCATGCCGCCGTACATCACGGCGTCCGGATTCTCACCCTTGATCTTCGTCAGGATCGCGCGGAAATCGACCGCCTTGTCGTTCGTCGCGTCGTGCGACAGCACCTTCAGGCCGAGCGCCTTCGCCTTCTTCTCGAATTCGTTCGCGAGACCCTGGCCGTACGCCGTCGAATCGTCGACCACCGCGACGCTCTTGATGCCCTTCGAGTGCGCATAGTTCGCGAGCGCCGGGCCTTGCTGCGCGTCGGTCGCGACGACGCGATACGTCGTCTTGAAGCCTTGCTGCGTGTAAGCCGGATTCGTCGCCGACGGCGAGATCTGCACGATGCCCGCGTCGCTGTAGATCTTCGACGCCGGGATCGACGTGCCCGAATTCAGGTGGCCGACGACTGCGGCGACCTTGTCGTCGACGAGCTTCTGCGCGACTTGCGTCGCCTGGCGCGGGTCGGCCGCGTCGTCCTGTGCGTCGAGCTGGAGCGTGATCTTCTGGCCGCCGATCGTGAGACCCTTCGCATTGATCTCTTCAACCGCGAGGCGCGCGCCATTTTCGTTGTCCTTACCGAGGTGGGCGATCCCGCCCGTCAGCGGTGCAACATGGCCGATCTTGATGACCTGGTCGGCGGCAGCGTTCGTGGCGGCTGCAGCCATCAGCATAGCCGCCGCGCTGATCGGCAGCAGCTTTTGCATCTTGATATTCATGGAAGTCTCCAGTTTCAATCCGAAAAAACACCTTCACCGACGCCCCGCACCGATCCTCGTGTTCGACAAAAAATCACTGGACGATTCGCCGGCTGCATTGGTTTATTCACCTGCACCAATCAAGCGCGCGATGCACCGCATGCGGGGCGGCCTTCACGTGCTTGCGCGCAAGTGTAGGTGATCAAATTAATTAGTGGGATGTTTTTAGAGAACTGGGATGACTACCGATGTCGCAGTTGCGGCAAACCTGGCCTGACCAGCCGCAAACCCCCGAAACATAAGGGTTTCCGCCAATTCAGATGAAGAAATGAAAGACTCGATTAATGATTGGGAAAGCGATTTCAATCATGTTTTCAATCAATGTCTTCCAATTGAAATAATTCGGTGAACAGAGCGTATCGACAATGCGGCCGGCGTGCGTTTTGTCGCGCCGGCCAATTCGTCAGGCAACCGAAATACTGTGGCGAGAAAGCGTCGCTCGCCATTCGGAATCGAGCGCGTCGATCAACTGCGCGACCGTTTGCGCCGCATCGCGATGCTTGCCGAGCGGCGCGCCCTGGCCGGACCACAGCGACAGATAATCGGCATCGCCCGCGCACGCGGCGGCTTGCCGCAGTTCCTGCGTCAGCGCGTTTTGCACCGGATACGGCGCGACCGAATCGAGTCGCTCGGTCAGCCGCGCCATCAGTGCGTTGCGGATGCCGCGCGCATGGCGGCCCGTGATCGCGCGCGTGACGGACGTCGACGTGTCGTCGCTCGCGATGAGGCGCGCCTTCCAGCACGCCGGGATCGCGCTTTCCGCGCAGGTGAGAAACGCGGTGCCGAGCTGCGCGGCCTGCGCGCCGAGCGCGAGCGCCGCGGCGATCCCGCGCCCGTCCATGATGCCGCCCGCCGCGAGCACCGGCAGGCCTGTCGCGTCGACGAGCTGCGGCACGAGCGCCATCGTGCCGACGAGCGCGTCTTCGGCCGGGCCGATGAACGTGCCGCGATGCCCGCCCGCCTCCGCCCCCTGCGCGCTGATCGCGTCGGCGCCCGCCGCCTGCCACGCGAGGCCTTCGGCGACATGCGTCGCGGTGCCGATCACGTACGTGCCCGCGGCCTGCAACCGCGCGACGTCTTCCTTGTCGAGCACGCCGAACGTGAAGCTCGCGACCGGCACGCGCGCGTCGACGAGCGCATCGAGCTGCGCCCGGAAATCAGGCGCGTAGCGCGCGGGCGGTGCGCCGGGCGGCAGCCCGAAGCGCGCGCGCAGCGGATCGATCGCATCGAGCGCACGACGCACGGCCGCGTCGTCGGGATGCGCGTCGGGCAACGCGAACAGGTTCACGGCGAACGGGCGGCTCGTCGCCGCGCGCACCGCGGCGATCTCGGCGGCGAGCCTGTCGGGCGCGAACGACGCGCCGCCCAGGCTGCCGAGCGCGCCGGCGTTGCACGCGGCCGCGACGAGCGCGGGCGTCGTCGCGCCGACCATCGGCGCCTGCACGAGCGGCAGGCGCAAGTCGAAACGGGCGGCGAACGGAGTCGGGGCGATGCGGGAAATCATGGCGAATCCTCGAATGGATGCAGGGATGCGGTCATGCGAAAGACCGGCGGAATCGAACGATCGACGCACCGACTGTACCCGCGCGCACGGCCCCTGAAAAATGAATAATCCAGATCGATCCGATCGCGCGGCGAGAAGGCTCCGCGGGCCCGATCGACGCGACGGACGCGCCGGCCGCGCGCATCGCCCGGACGTTTCGCGGCACTGCAGCGACGCGGGTTTGGTGGCACACTGGGCGCCGCTTCCACATTCACCGTCAGGACCTTCACGGGTCTTGCTTTGCCAGGAGATCAGCATGGCTTCGCAATGGATCGACATCCCCGCAGGCAACGACACGTTCGGCGGCTACCTCGCGCTGCCCAAGCGCGGCAAGGGCCCGGCCGTCGTCATCATTCAGGAGATCTTCGGCGTCAACGGCCATATCCGCTCGGTCGCCGATCAGTACGCGGCCGACGGCTACGTCGCGCTCGCGCCCGACGTGTTCTGGCGCACGCAACCGCGCGTCGAGCTCGGCTACGAGGGCGCGGACCGCGACAAGGGCATCGAGCTGCTGCAGAAGACCGATGTCGCGCAGGCGGTCGCCGATATCGGCGCGGCCGCGGCCGCGCTGCGCGCGCGGCCCGAGGTCGCGGGCAAACTCGCCGCGATCGGCTACTGTTTCGGCGGCCGCCTCGCGTATCTCGCCGCGGCGCAGCAGCAGGTCGACGCCGCGGTCGCGTATTACGGCGGCGGCATCCAGAATCACGTCGACGTCGCGGCGAAGGTCGCGCAGCCGATCCTCTTTCATTACGCGGGCCACGACCAGTCGATTCCGCCCGACGCGGTCGACAAGGTGAAGGCAGCGTTCGCCGGCCGCCCGAACGCGGAATTCCACCTGTATCCGGACGCGCAGCACGGCTTCAACTGTTCGGACCGCGCGTCGTACGATCAGCGCGCGGCGGCGCTCGCGCACGGGCGCACGCTGACTTTCCTCGCCGAACACCTGTAAGCTGCATGCAATCGCCGCGCCCGCGCCTTCCGCGCGGGCGCGCGCCGCCGTGCCACCGCTTTCGAATTCCGAATCGTTCGCCGCTCGTCACCACGGGGGATGACTGTGCAGTCCGACTACCTGTCTCACGACGCAATCGGGCTCGCGCGGCTCGTCGCGCAGCGCGAGGTCAGCGCCCGCGAGCTGCTCGATGCCGCGATCGGCCGCGCGCAAGCGCTCAATCCGGCGCTCAACGCGATCGTGCTGAACGACTACGCGGCCGCGCGCGAGCGTGCCGCGAGCGGCGCGCTCGACGGGCCGCTCGCCGGCGTGCCGTATCTCGTCAAGGATCTCGGCTCCGCGGTGGGCGGGCTGCCGCTGTCGCTCGGCAGCCGCCACTATCGCCATTACGTGCCGGCCGACGATTCGCCGCTCATCGCGCGGACGAAAGCGGCCGGGCTCAACATCTTCGGCAAGACCAACACGTCCGAGCTCGGGCAGATGCCGTACACCGAGTCCGCGCTGTTCGGCGTATGCCGCAACCCGTGGAACCTCGATCACACGCCGGGCGGCTCGAGCGGCGGCGCGGCGGCGGCCGTCGCAGCAGGCATCGTGCCGCTCGCGCACGCGTCCGACGGCGGCGGCTCGATCCGGATTCCCGCGTCGTGCTGCGGCCTGTTCGGCTTCAAGCCGTCGCGCGATCCGGCGCTCTCGCCGTGGCCGGTGCCGGGCGAGATCGTCGTCGAGCACGCGGTCTCGCGCAGCGTGCGCGACAGCGCGCTCCTCCTCGACATCACCACCGGGCGCGCCGCGCCCGGCCGCTTCGACGGCGCCGGCGCGCCCGGCACGTATCTCGGCGCGCTCGACGCGCCGCCGCCTTCGCTGAAGATCGGCTATGTGACGGACCCGATGCTCGCGCCGGCGCTGTCCGCCGACGTGCGCGACGCGCTCGACGGCGCCGCATCGCTCGCCGCGTCGCTCGGGCACAACGTCGAGCCGACCTCGCTGAATCTCGACTTCGCGCAGATCAGCGAAGTATTCCTGACGATCTGGGCCGCGATTGCCGCCGAGCTCGTGCTCGGCGCGCAGAACATCACGGGACGCAAGCCCGAGCGCGCCGAATTCGAGCCGGCGACATGGGCGATGGCGCAGGTCGGCCGTCGGCTCGCGCGCGAGCGGCTGCCGCACGCGCTCGAGCTGCAGCGGCAGATCACCGCGCGCGTCGCGGGCCTCGTGTCGCGCTACGACGTGATCCTGTGCGCGACGCTCGCCGCGCCGCCGATCAAGATCGGCGAAATGCAGCCGACGCCGTTCGAGACGCGGCAGATGGAGCTGCTCGGCGTACTGCCGATGAAACCGCTGCTCAAGCGCATGCTCGCGGAGGTGTCGGAGAAGGCGTTCTCGTGGGCGGGCTGCACGGAGCTTTTCAACCTGACCGGCCAGCCGGCGATGTCGGTGCCGCTGCACTGGACGCCGCGCGGGTTGCCGGTCGGCGTTCAGTTCGTCGCGCGGCACGGCGACGACGCGCGCCTCTTCACGCTCGCGCGCCAGCTCGAGCTCGCGCGCCCGTGGTTCGACAAGCGGCCGCCGCTCGTGCGCGCGCACGGGTGAGCCGCGCGGCCGGCGCAACGGCGGCTGCGCGCCACATGCCGTGCGCCGCGCCAGCCGCTTCCGCCTGGCCGCTCACGCGGTTTCGCGCAAAAAAAGAGGCGAAACCCGAAGGTTTCGCCTCGTCGTACTGGCCGATGCGCGGCTCGCGCGCCGGCCGGCTCAGAGCCCCAGCCGCTCGCAGACGATCTTCGTCGCCGCCGCGCCGTTCAGCGTGTAGAAGTGCAGGCCGGGCACGCCCGCGTCGATGAGCCGCCGGCAAAGCCCCGTGACGACGTCCGCGCCGAACGCGCGAATCGAATCCTTGTCGTCGCCGAAGCTCTCGAGCCGGCGCGCGATCCAGCGCGGCACTTCCGCGCCGCACATCTCGGAAAAGCGCATCAGCTGCGAGAAGTTCGTGATCGGCATGATGCCGGGCACGATCGGCACGTCGACGCCGAGCTTCGCCGCGTCTTCGACGAAACGGAAATACGCGTCGGCATTGTAGAAGTACTGCGTGATCGCGGCGTTCGCGCCCGCCTTCACCTTGCGCGCGAAATTCTCGAGATCGGCCTTCGGCGAACGGGCTTGCGGGTGGTATTCCGGATACGCGGCGACTTCGATGTGGAACCAGTCGCCGTGCTCGGCGCGGATGAAGCTGACGAGTTCCGACGCATAGCGCAGCTCGCCCACCTCGCCCATGCCGGACGGCAGATCGCCGCGCAGCGCGACGATGTGGCGGATGCCGTGCGAGCGGTACTGATCGAGAATCGCGCGCAGGCTGTCCTTCGACGAGCCGATGCACGACAGGTGCGGCGCGGCTTCGAGCCCCGCCTTCTGCATGTCGAGCACGGTGTCGAGCGTGCCTTGCTGCGTCGAGCCGCCCGCGCCGAACGTGACGGACACGAATTTCGGCTGCAGCGGCGCGAGTTGCGCGCGCGTCGCGCGCAGCTTGTCGACGCCTTCCGCCGTCTTCGGCGGAAAGAATTCAAAGGAAAGTTCGATCGGGTTCATGATTCAGGTGTCACCCCGTCAGCCGATGTTGCGCTGACCGAAGATCAGGGCGGACAGCAGCCACGACACGATGCTGTACAGGATCGAACCGAAGAACGCAGACCAGAATCCCGACACTTCGAAGCCCTTCAGCAGCGACGCCGCGAACCAGAAGCACAGTGCGTTCACGACGAGGATGAACAGGCCGAGCGTGACGATCGTCACGGGCAGCGTGAGCAGGATCAGGATCGGCCGGAGCACCGCGTTGATGAGGCCCAGCACGACCGCGACGATGAGCGCCGTGCCGAAGCTCTTGATGTGGATCGACGGTACGAGGTACGTGATGATCAAGAGCGCGAGCGCGTTGATGATCCAGGTCAGGATGACGGTCATGTGTTGCTCCTTCTGCGTTGACGATCCGGCCGTGCGCGGCCGCCCCGGAAGATGAGAACATGCGGCGCGCCGGGCGGCGGATTGTTCCCGCCGGCGCGCCGCGCGCGGCGGACGTCAGGCGGGCGGCCGCCCGGCGCCCGCGCGCCGGGTACGGATCAAGATATCAGTAACGATAGTGATCCGGCTTGAACGGGCCCGCCTTCGGCACGCCGATGTAGGCCGCCTGATCGTCGGACAGCTCGGAGAGCTGCGCGCCGATGCGCGCGAGGTGCAGGCGCGCGACCTTCTCGTCGAGGTGCTTGGGCAGCACGTACACCTTGTTGCCGTACTCGCCGCCGCGCGTGAACAGTTCGATCTGCGCGAGCGTCTGGTTCGTGAACGAGTTCGACATCACGAACGACGGGTGGCCGGTCGCGCAGCCGAGGTTCACGAGGCGGCCTTCGGCCAGCAGGATCACGCGCTTGCCGTCCGGGAAGATGATGTGGTCGACCTGCGGCTTGATGTTTTCCCACTGGTACTGGCGGGTCGACGCGACGTCGATTTCCGAGTCGAAGTGGCCGATGTTGCAGACGATCGCGTTGTGGCGCATCGCCTTCATGTGATCGTGGCCGATCACGTGGTAGTTGCCGGTCGCCGTCACGAAGATGTCGGCCTTGTCGGCCGCGTATTCCATCGTCACGACGCGGTAGCCTTCCATCGCCGCCTGCAGCGCGCAGATCGGATCGATTTCGGTGACCCACACGGTTGCGCCGAGGCCGCGCAGCGATTGCGCGCAGCCCTTGCCCACGTCGCCGTAGCCCGCGACGAGCGCGATCTTGCCCGCGATCATCACGTCGGTCGCGCGCTTGATGCCGTCGACGAGCGACTCGCGGCAGCCGTACAGGTTGTCGAACTTCGACTTCGTCACCGAATCGTTCACGTTGAACGCCGGGAACGGCAGGCGGCCGTCCTTTTCCATCTGGTACAGGCGGTGCACGCCCGTCGTGGTTTCTTCGGTCACGCCCTTGATGTGCGCGAGGCGCTTCGAGTACCAGCTGCCGTCGATTTCGAGGTGGCGCGCGATCGACTTGAAGAGCGCGACTTCTTCCTCGTTGGTCGGCTTGGCGATCACCGAGCGATCCTTCTCGGCCTTCGAGCCGAGGATGAGGAGCAGCGTGGCGTCGCCGCCGTCGTCGAGGATCATGTTCGCGAACTCGCCGTTCGGCCATTCGAAGATGCGGTGCGAGAACTCCCAGTATTCGTCGAGCGATTCGCCCTTGAACGCGAAGACGGGCGTGCCGGCCTCGACGATCGCGGCGGCCGCGTGATCCTGCGTCGAGAAGATGTTGCACGACGCCCAGCGCACGTCCGCGCCGAGCGCCTTCAGCGTCTCGATCAGCACGCCCGTCTGGATCGTCATGTGCAGCGAACCGGCGATGCGCGCGCCCGCGAGCGGCTGCTGCGCCTTGTATTCGTCGCGGATCTGCACGAGGCCGGGCATTTCGGTCTCGGCGATGTTCAGCTCCTTGCGGCCCCAGCCGGCAAGCGCGATATCGGCGACGACGTAATCTTGTGCGGAATTGGAATCGATGACAGCGGCGTTCATCACGCCCTCCTTTCTAAAAAAGTTCTAGAAAATTGTGACGTGAGCGCCGTTCAAGTAAGCGGGCGTCATCGGCGGGAACGATCGCCGCTACGCGACGATGCTGCGCCGACACACCGCTCGGTTGACCCTTTCCGAGCCTGGCGGGCGGGGCCCGTCGCAACGCTCCTCGGAAACGAGGTGGGATTGTAGCAAATCGAGACGAAATTTTCCTATCGTGCAAGCGGAGCGCTCGCGCGGCATTTTGCCGGCCTCGCCGACGCGCGCGCGCTTCCCGTGCATTGCGCCCGTCGCCGCCCGGCCGGCTCAGCTCTCCGTGCCGACCCACGCCAGCTCGCGCAGCTTCGCGCGCAGCCGCGCGACCGCCTGGCTGTGCAGCTGGCACACGCGCGATTCGCTCACCTCGAGCACCGCGCCGATCTCGCGCAGGTTCAGCCCGCGCTCGTAGTACAGCGACATCAGCAGCTTTTCGCGCTCCGGCAGGTGCTCGATCGCGTCGACGAGCGCGCTGCGCAGATGCTCGTCGAGCAGCGCGGACAGCGGATCGGCGTGGTCGGCGCGGTAACGGTCGAGGAACGGCTCGTCGTCGGCCGAGCGGTCGAAATCCTCGTAGTAGACGAGCTGGCTGCCGTGCAGATCCTGCAGCATCGACTGAAATTCGCCGAGCGGCATCTGCAGGTGCTCGGCGATCTCCGTCTCGTTCGCCGCGCGGCCGAGCCGCTGCTCGACCTGGTGCACCGCGTGCTCGACCTCGCGCGACGTCTTGCGCAGGCTGCGCGGCAGCCAGTCGTTGCTGCGCAGCTCGTCGAGCATCGCGCCGCGAATCCGCTGCGTCGCGTAAGTCTCGAACTGCGCGCCCTGGTCTTCCTTGTAGCGGCTCGCCGCGTCGAGCAGGCCGATCATGCCGGCCTGGATCAGGTCGTCGAGATCCACGCTCGCCGGCATCTTCGCGACGAGCTGCAGGCCGAGACGACGCACGAGCGGCGCATATTGCGTCAGCACTTCGTCCTGGGAAATCTTGCCTTGAGCGTTGTACATCGTGCCCTCTCTTCGTCGTGGCGTTCAGGCGGCATGAGCCGCGCCTCGTTCAAACGCCGAACTTCCCGTCCGGACCCGGCCGACGCCAGAACCGGGGCGCATCGGCCAATACAGCAGATCGGCGGCGATCTGCCGGTAATCGCGCGCCGCCGCCGCCGACGCAAACGCGTCCACCACCGTGTGCGCGAGCCCGCGCGCGCGCTCGATCAGCGGATCGGCCGCGACGCACCCCGCGTTCGACAGCGACACCCGCAGATAGCGGCTCGCGACGCCCGCGAGGTTCTCGTACGCGGCCTTCGCGTCGGCCGCGCTCTGCACGTGATTCGTCAGCACGCGGAACTGCGCGAGCGCGTGTGCGTAGTGCAGCCGCTTCATGCACGCGTACGCCTCGGTGATCGCCGACGCCGACACGCGCGTGACGACGAGCACGTCGTGCGCGTCGCGCGCGAGCCCGGAGAGCGCGCCGTTCGCGTCGAGCTGCGCGTCGATCAGCACGATGTCCGCCGCGCCGTCGCCGAGCGCCTCGATCTGCGCGTCGCTGTAGCCGCCGCGCGCGAGCCGCGACGCCCCGCATATCGAGAATCCGAGCTCGTGACGCACCGGCTCGCCGTCGCGCAGCCATGAGCCGCACAGCGTCGCCGAGATCGAGCGGACGTTCGCGCGCTCGTCGACGACGAGCACGTCCTTGCCGAGCGCGGCGAGCGCCGCGGCGAGGTTCGCGACCGTCGACGTGCAGCCGACGCCCGAGGGTCCGCCCGTCACCGCGACGACGCGCGACGCGCGTCCGGCGAGCAGGCGCCGCAATCCTTCGGCCTGGTCGGTGATGCGCTTATCCAAAGCGGACCTCGTGCAGTTCGTTGCCGGCGCGCGTGCTCAACGCGGACAGCATCGCCGGCAGATCGTCGTCGTGCGGCACGAACGGGGAATCCTCGCGTGGCGCGCAGAACGCGCTCTTCAGCAGGAATTTCTTCGTCGCGACGTACAGGTTCTCGGGCACCTTCTGGCCGGTCGACACGTAGTGCACCGGCAGCTTGTAGCGGATCACCGTGTCGAGCGCGCCGCCGAGGTTGCTCGCCTCGTCGAGCTTCGTCAGGATGCAGCCCGCGAGATCGGGGTGGCCCGCCGCGCTGCGGTACGCCTGCACGACTTCGTTCAGCGTGTCGCCGTGGCTCGTCGCGTTCAGCAGCAGCAGGCGCTGCACCGGCGTGTCCGCGCCGTGCAGCATCGCGATCTGGTCGGACACCGTGCGGTCGCGCTGGCTCATGCCGATCGTGTCGATCAGCACCATGTGCTTGTTGCGCAGCTCGGCAAGCGCGAGCTGCAGATCGCCGCCGTCCTTCACCGCGTGCACCGGCACGCCGAGGATCTTGCCGAAGATGCGCAGCTGCTCGTGGCCGCCGATCCGGTAACTGTCCGTCGTGAGCAGCGCGACCTTGCTCGCGCCGAAGCGCATCACGCAGCGCGCGGCGAGCTTCGCGGTCGTCGTCGTCTTGCCGACGCCCGTCGGGCCCATCAGCGCGAACACGCCGCCGCGCTCCATCAGCGCGTCTTCGCTGTCGAGCACGGGCAGGTTCGCCGCGAGCACCGAATGCGCCCACTCGGCCGCCGCGTCGAGCGTGTCGTAGCCGGCGCCCTCCGGCAGGTTGTCGACGACCATCCGCACGAGCTGCGCGGAAAAGCCCGCCGCGAACAGGTATTTCGTCAGCGCGCCGTGCACCGGATTGCGGCGCTGGCGCTCGTTCCACATCAGGCCCGCGAACTGCTCTTCCATCAGCTCGCGCAGCGAGCCGAGCTCCTGCATCACCGTGTCGTTGACGATGCGCTCGATGCGCGCCTTCACCGCGTCCGCGACGACGGCCGCGGTGTCTTCCGGCAAGCGCGGCGCCGGCTTCGCCGCCGCCGCATCATCGGCCGGCAGCCGGCGCGATACGTTGCGCACGATGTCGCGCGCCCATTCGGGCGGCTCGTCCGCGGCGGCGCGCTCGCGCGGTGCCTGCGCAGCCGCCGCGGCGGCGCGCGGCCGCGCAACGAGCTCTTCGTGCTGCTTCGTCAGCCGCTTCGCGTGCTCGACGAGCCACGGCGCGGGCTCGGACGGCGCGGCGGGCGGCTGGGCGGCCGGCGGTGGCGCGACGGCGGGCCGAGCGTCGTCGCCGGAAGCGTCGACGCTCGCGCCGAACACCGACGAAAACACGTCGGGAAGACCGCCCGATGCGTAGGGGTTCGCGGCCGAGCGCGCGGCCGACGCGGTGGTCGGCACGACCACCGATGCGGCGGGCGACGCGAACGTCGACAACGAAGACGCGGGCTGACGCGGCGCTTGCGCCTGCGGCTGGGCCGCGCCGTGCGCGGCGTCCGCCGCCGCGCGGCGCGTCGAGATTTCGGCGAGCTCGGCGGCGGGCAGCGCGACGATCTCGACGCGGCCGTCGTCGAGCGTCCGGTTGGACAGTACCGCCGCGTCGGCGCCCATCGCCTCGCGCACGAGGCGCAGGGCGTCGCGGCTCGTCGGGCCAATGAATTTGCGAATGTTCAAGCGGTACCCCCGATGACGTTAACGACCTTGATCGTGCGCGTGTCCGGCACTTCGGCGTAGGACAGCACTTTCAATTGCGGCAGGCTGCGCCGCAGGAAGCGCGCGAGCATCGCGCGCAGCGCGTGCTGGACGAGCAGCACGGGCGGCAGCCCCATGTTCTGTTGGCGCAGCATCGCGTCTTGCGTGCCGATCAGCAGCGCGTGCGCGAGGCCCGGCTCGAGGCCCGGATTCGCATTCGTGGCGAGCGCCTGCGACAGCACGCGCTCGAGATTCGCGTCGAGCCCCATCACCTGCATCTCGCCCGCGCCCGGATACCACTGCTGGGTGATCGCGCGGCCGAGCGCGAGGCGCACGGCGGCCGTGAGCTCGTACGGATCGGTGATGCGGCCCGCCTGCTCGGACACGGCCTCGACGATCGTGCGCATGTCGCGAATCGGCACGCCTTCGTCGAGCAGGTTCTGCAGCACCTTTTGCAGCGTCGTGAGCGAGATCGTCTTCGGCACGAGGTCCTCGACGAGCGACGGCGCGTCCTTGCCGGTCCGCTCGATGAGCGCCTGCACTTCCTGCCTGCCGAGCAGTTCGGCCGCATGCTGGACGACGAGATGATTGAGGTGCGTCGCCACGACGGTGCTCGCGTCGACGACCGTGTAGCCGTACACCTGCGCCTGCTCGCGCAGCGCCGTGTCGATCCACACGGCGGGCAGTCCGAACGCGGGGTCCTGCGTCGGCGCGCCCGGCAGCGCGGCCGTCACCTGGCCCGGATTGATCGCGAGCCACTGGCCCGGATACGCCTCGCCCGTGCCGACCTCGACGCCCTTCAGCGCGATCCGGTAGGCGTTCGGGCGCAGCTCGAGGTTGTCGCGGATATGAATGACGGGCGGCAGGAAGCCGATTTCCTGCGCGAACTTCTTGCGGATGCTCTTGATCCGCTTGAGCAGCTCGCCGTCGGCGTTCTTGTCGACGAGCGGGATCAGCCGATAGCCGACTTCGAGGCCGAGCGGATCGATGAGCGTGACGTCTTCCCATGTCGCTTCGTGGCTGTCGGCGGGCAGCGCAGCAGGCGGCGCGATCTCCGCGGCCATGCCCGCCGCCTTCTTCGCGGCCTCGCGCTTGGCCATCGTCCGCGACAGCCAGATCGCGCCTGCGCCGAGCAGCAGGAACGCGAAGTGCGGCATGTTCGGGATGAGACCCATCAGCACGATGATCGAGCCCGTGATCATCAGCACGCGCGGGTTCGTGAAGAGCTGCGTCGTGATTTGCGTGCCGATGTCCTCGTCGGTCGCGACGCGCGACACGATCACGCCCGCCGCGGTCGAGATCACGAGCGACGGGATCTGCGCGACGAGGCCGTCGCCGATCGTGAGCAGCGTGTAGTTGGTGCCGGCCGCCGCGAACGTCATGTCGTGCTGCACCATCCCGACGATGAGGCCGCCGATCACGTTGATCGCCATGATGATGAGGCCCGCGATCGCGTCGCCGCGCACGAACTTCGACGCGCCGTCCATCGACCCGTAGAACTCCGCCTCCTGCGCGACCGCCTGGCGGCGCTTCTTCGCCTGCTCTTCGTTGATGAGGCCGGCGTTCAGGTCGGCGTCGATCGCCATCTGCTTGCCGGGCATCGCGTCGAGCGTGAAGCGCGCGGACACTTCGGCGATCCGCCCCGCGCCCTTCGTGATCACCATGAAATTGATGATCATCAGGATCACGAACACGACGATGCCGACCGCGAAATTGCCGCCGACGAGGAAGTGGCCGAACGCCTCGATCACCTGGCCGGCCGCGTCCGGGCCCGTGTGGCCCTCGAGCAGCACGACGCGCGTCGACGCGACGTTCAGCGACAGCCGCAGCAGCGTCGAGAACAGGAGCACGCTCGGGAACGCCGCGAAGTCGAGCGGCTTCATCGTGTACATGCTGACGAGCAGCACCATCACCGACAGCGCGATGTTGAACGTGAAGAACAGATCGAGCAGCAGCGGCGGCAGCGGCAGGATCATCATCCCGAGAATCATGCAGATGAGGATCGGGCCCGCGAGCGCGCGCAGGTTCGAGCCCGCGAAGAGCTGCGAGCGCTTGCCGAGAAGGGCGGCCGGCATGTTCATGCGGCGCCTCCGGCGGCGTGACGGCCAAGCACGTCGTGCGCCTCTTCCTGCTCGTCTTCCGGCGCGACTTGCGCGCCCTTGTCGAGCTCGGCGGGCACGTCGAGATCGACGGGCGTTTCGGGCGCGGGCCCGCCTTCGGCGTGAAAGCGCTTCAGCTGATAAACCCACGCGAGCACTTCGGCGACGGCCGAGTACAGCGTGCCGGGAATCTCGCGCTCGAGATCGACGTTGTGATAGAGCGCGCGCGCGAGCGGCGGCGCTTCGAGCAGCGGCACATGGTGTTCGGCGGCGAGCTCGCGAATCCGCGCGGCGACGAGGTTCACGCCCTTCGCGACGACCTTCGGCGCGCGCATCTCGCCGTCCGTGTACTTGAGCGCGACCGCGAAGTGCGTCGGGTTCGTGACGACGACGTCGGCCGTCGGCACGTTCGCCATCATCCGGCGGCGCGCCATCGCGCGCTGCTGCTGGCGAATCCTGCCCTTCACGTGCGGATCGCCTTCGTTTTCGCGGTGTTCGCGCTTCACTTCTTCCTTCGTCATGCGCAGCTTCTTGTTGTACTGCCAGAGTTGGTACGGCACGTCGAGGCTCGCGACGACCAGCATCCCCGCGACCGTCATTGCGCAGCACACGGCGACGAGATGCAGCGCATCGGCGAGCGCCGCGTCGAGCGGCTGCGTCGCGAGGCCGAGCAGCTCGTCCTTGCTGCGCCAGATCGCGATGCCGCCGATCCCGCCGACGACGAGCGTCTTCGCGATCGACATCCCGAGCTGGATCGGGCCTTGAATCGAGAAAATGCGGCCGAGACCCGTGATCGGATTCAGGCGCTCGAACTTCAGCTCGAACGTCTTCGTCGACACGAGCCAGCCGCCGAGCGCCATCGGCGCGGCGAGCGCCGCGACGCCCGTCAGCGCGAGCACGGGCAACAGCGCGTAGAGCCCCTCGAGGCTCAGGCCGCCCGCATGCGACAGCATCCGGTTCGTGTCGAACGCGGTCGCGCGATCGAACGAGAACGCCGTGCGCAGCATCGTGCGCAGGTGCTCGCCGATCGGGCCCGACAGCAGCCACGCGCCGTAGAAACCCGCCGACAGCAGCGCGAACGAAGCCAGCTCGCGCGAGCGCGCGACCTGCCCCTCCTCGCGCGCCTTCTCGCGGCGCTTGGGAGTGGCGGCTTCTGTCCGGTCGAGATCGCTGTCCTCTGCCACGCGGGCCTCCATGTGGGCGCGGCGGGATGCCGCTTTCCAGTGACACCGATTATTCCCGCGGCGGTCAACGGGCGATCGGTCGAGGAAAGCGGGGAAACCGGGGTATTTCTCGGAATCGGTTGCACGGGGCGGACGAAGCGGCGATCGCCGGTTTTTGGGGTGGGATCGCGGGCGAATCGCGAATGCGGCGCTTGATCGGCGTGCGCGGCGAACGTGTGCTCACGCCGAACGTGCAATCGCGGCCGACGCGCGGGCGCGCGCCGCCCGGCTGCCGCGGCCTTCGTCGCTGGAGGCGGCGTTGCGCCGCCCGCGCCGTGGTCAGTGCAACGCGCGCGACGCGAGCACGCCGGCGGCGAACACGCCCGGCGGCATCGACATCACCACGCCGAAGCCCGGGTATGTCGTCTGGCCGGCGAGGTGCGGCCCGTCGATCGGCGTCGCGTGCGCAAACACGTGCGGAAACCGCCGATCGGGCCGCGCGGCGGGCGACAGCCCGCAAGGCGCGCCTTCGTACAGGCCGACGCGCTCCGCGTGATCCTTCGGGTTCGTCGCGCGCGGCGTCACGGCGTCACGGCGTCGAGTCGGCGCCGGCCCGCGAGCGCGTCCGCCCATGGCGGCGCGGCGGCCGACTTCGCGGCGTCGGCCTCTGCGACGAGCTGCGTACGCGCGTCGGCAGCGCGAACGGCATCCGGCCGATCGGCCGCTCAGCCGGCCGCCGCACGCTGCAGCGCCGCAAGGTCGATCTTCTTCATCTGCATCAGCGCCTGCATCGTGCGCGACGCCTTCGCCGGATCGTCGCCCGTCAGCAGCGCCTGCAACTGCACGGGCACGATCTGCCACGACAGCCCGAAGCGGTCCTTGAGCCAGCCGCACTGCTGCGCGCTCGCGTCGCCGCCTTCGGACAGCCGGTGCCAGTAATGGTCGATCTCGTCCTGCGTCGTGCAGTTCACGACGAACGACACGGCCGGGTTGAACCGGAACACGGGCCCGCCGTTCAGCGCGACGAAGCGCTGGCCGTCGAGCTCGAACGCGACCGTCATCACCGCGCCCTCGCCTTGCCCGGACGCGTTCGCGCCCTCCTTGTCGTAGCGGGCGACATGCGTGATCTTCGCGTCGTCGAACACCGATACGTAGAACGTGGCCGCTTCCTCCGCGTTGCCGTCGAACCACAGGAAGGGGGTGATGCGCTGCATGCGTGCCGTCATGACGTGTCTCCTCGTCTGTCTTCCTCGGCGGAACAACGTAACGATGATAGGCGCTCGCGGCTCGGGCGGCGGCGCGGCTTCCGTAGCCGGAAAGCAAAAAGGGCGCGATTTCTCGCGCCCTTTTGGGGTGGGTTCGCGGCGCGGGCGTCCGGAAAAACCGCCCGCGCGCCAGTCGCGTCAGAACGCGACGTAAGGGGCCGGACCGCCGCTGCCGCGCAGGTCCATCCCGAAGTACAGTGTCTTGCCGAAGAAATGCGGCAGGCCGAAGTCGAGCACCCGCGTGTCGCCGAACGGGCCGCCCAGGTTCGGCACGGCCGAGCGGTACGTGGAGAACAGCGAGTTCGCATTGTCGATCGAAATCGACGGCGACGCCTGCGCGCCGTTCAGACCGACGACAGTGGGCGTCGTGGTTTGCGTGCCCGTCGTCGGGCAGTAGAACGACGAATTGTTGCTGCACACGGGCAGTCGGACCGCCGTGCTGCCGCCCGTATCGAAGAAGTACGCGTTCGATCCGGTATCGAAGAACACGGTGCTGACCGCGCGGCCGAGCAGCGTGCCCGTCAGGTCGCCCGCGGTGGTCGACGTGAGCACCGTCGCGCTCGACGGCAGCGCGTTGTTCGCCTGCGTGTTGATGCCGAACGTCAGCGTGCCGGTCGCGTTGCCGCCCGACGGCGGATTCATCGCGACGATCACGCCGTTGTTGTCGGTCGCAAAGCGCGGCACCGGGTTCGCTACCTGCTGCGCGAGCGGCACCGTCGTCACCTGGCAGCTCGTGTTGCCGTTCGGGCACGCGTAGTAGTTGCTGTAGAGCGTCGACGTCGCGCAGTTCGTGCCGCAGTCGTACGGCGCGGGCCCGATTCCGAGGATGCCGTTCGCGCCCAGGTCGGCCGCGGTGTTCGACGACGAATTGCCGTTCGAGCACGACGTCGGCACGCCGGACGAGCCGAGATCGCCGATGACCTGGACCGGCAGCGAGCTCGCCTGCTCGCCGGCGATCTTCACGTCGGCGGTGCGCACCGTGCCCCATGTGTAGCTCGTCACGAACTTGCCGCACTCGACGAGCGCGCCGCTGCTCACGGTCGAAATGGGCAGGCTGCCGAGCACGTTCGACGCGGCGGTGTTGACGATCCGCAGCCCGTACGACGCGGTGTCGACGAGCACGTTGTTGATCGTCTGGCACGTCGAGGTGCCGGGCGCGCAGATCGTCACGTCGACGGTCGGCATGTTGACGACGGTCGCGACGCCCGTGCTGACGGTGATCGCGGCCTGGTTCGACGCGAGCGGCGTGCTGCCCGAGCTGCCCGAGCCGCCTGAACCGCCGTTCGAGCCGCCGCCCGCGGACGTGTTGCCGCCGCCCGAGCCCGTGTTCACGGACGCATTCGAGCCGCCGTCGCCCCCGCCGCCGCACGCGGCGACGAGCGCGACCGTGGCCGCGGCGAGGCTCAGCGCGCCGAGCCAGCGAGTCAGAGTGTGTTGGAAGCGCAAGATCTGTCCCCTCCCGGCGCGATCACTGGATGTCGTTGATGGAGAAGCCGGCCGGCAGCGCCTGCGGCAGCCACGCCTGACCGGAATACGAGCCCATGTGGCCGCCCGTGTGGACGACGAGCCCGCTCGTGTCGATCGCGGCCGGCGCGCGCGGCCCGCGCGCGGCATGGGACGCCTTCACGCCCGCTTCGTATTGCGGGAAATAGCCGCCGAGCAGATCGGAGAGGTTCGGCGCGACGGGGCCTTGCCACGACAGCGCGAACACGGCGCCCGACGTCGAAATGTATTCGCGTACGACGGTGCCCGAGCCGAGCGTCGTTTCGCGCACGGTGTAGCCGACGGCGGCCGCCGGCGCGCCGCCCGCCGCGCGGATGCTGCGCTGCATCGACCGCACCGTCGCTGCGGTATCCGCCGCGGGCGGCGTCATCGGCGCGCCGCCGAGGCCCGCGTGGACGGGCGCGGCGGCAAGCCACGCGCACATGAAGCCGGCCGCCGTCGCGGCGATCCGGCGAAATCGACTCGATCTCACTCCATTCCTCCTCGAATTCAGGCTCTGCATGCCGGGCGGCGTGGCGTGCTGCGCGCCGCACGCCGCTCATTATCGACAATCGAAAGCGAAAAGAAAGCCCTCGAGAGCCTGCAGACCAGGAGCGTAGTATGCCTGCCGCCTATGTCAAAAACCTATCGGCATTAGTCTCGATAATATTCAATCATTGCAAAACATTTCGGTTCAAAATCCGAGACTTGCCAACAAATCGTCGACTTGCGCCTGATCCTGAACAACGTCGGCCTTTCCTTCCGGATTGATTTGCGGCCCATTCAGCAGCGATTCCGGCGTCATCGCGCCGCTCGCCTGCTCGGCGGCGAGCGCGGCGGCCGTCGCGGCGAACTGCTCGCGCCGCTCGGGCGCGATGTTCTCGACCAGCACGTTCAGCAACTGCTGCTCGATCAGATAGACCATGTCCATGATCTTCTTGATCACCTGGCCCGTCAGATCCTGGAAGTCCTGCGCGAGCATGATCTCGAGCAACTGCGCGTTGGTCGCGCCCGTGGCGTCCGGCAGCGCGCGCAGGAACGCGCGCGTGTCGTCCATCAGGCCGCGCACTTCCACGCGCTCGATCGGCGACTCGTACCACTTCGCCCAGCGCGCGTCGAGCGCCGCGGCGTCTTGCTGCAAGCGCTCCTGCACGGGCTTGGCGATTTCGATCGCGGTCAGCACGCGCTCGGCCGCCTGCTCGGTCATCGCGACGACGTAACGGAGCCGGTCGCGTGCATCCGGCACGACTTCCGCCGCCTTCTCGACGTGCTTGTCGAGACCCAGCTCGCGCATCGAATCGCGCAGCGTGCGCGTCAGCTGGCCGATGCGCGCAAGAATACGGTCGCTCGCCAGGTCGGCGGCGTCGGCAAGGCGTTCGTCGGCACTCGCGCCGGCAAGCGCCGCATGGATCGGCTCGTTCACGTCAGCTCCCCGCTTTCGCCATCTTTTCCAGAATCTTGTTGAGCTTCTCGTCGAGGGTCGCCGCGGTGAACGGCTTCACGACGTAGCCGCTCGCGCCCGCCTGCGCGGCCGCGATGATGTTCTCCTTCTTCGACTCGGCCGTGACCATCAGCACGGGCAGATGCGTGAGCGCCGCGTCCGCGCGGATCTCCTTCAACATCGCGAGCCCGTCGAGGTTCGGCATGTTCCAGTCGGAGATCACGAAGTCGTAGCCGCCGCCGCGCAGCCGCGCCAGGCCGGCCAGGCCGTCCTCCGCTTCGTCGACGTTCGAATAGCCCAGCTCCTTCAACAAGTTGCGGACGATCCGACGCATCGTCGGAAAATCGTCCACCACCAGAATCTTCATGCTCTTGTCCATCGTCTGTTCCTTTCCTGATTCGTGTGCTGTAACGGTGGCGCCTAGGTTACACGCGCTGCACGCGGTCGCCCATCGACGCGAGGCGCGCCATGATACGGCGACTCATGTCGGAAAGGGGCGCGACGTCGTCGACGCCACCCATCGCAATCGCCTCGCGGGGCATCCCGAACACGACGCAGCTCGCCTCGTCCTGCGCGAACGTATATGCGCCCGCCTTTTTCATTTCAAGCAGCCCGGCCGCGCCGTCGCGGCCCATTCCGGTCAGGATCACGCCGAGCGCGTTCTTGCCCGCGTGCTGCGCGGCCGAGCGGAACAGCACGTCGACCGACGGGCGGTGGCGGTTCACGGGCGGCTCGTCCGACAGGTGCGCGATGTAGTTCGCGCCGCTTCGCGCGAGCAGCAGGTGCGCGTGGCCGGGCGCGATGTACGCGTGGCCCGGCAGCACGCGCTCGCCGTGTTCCGCCTCCTTCACCGAGATCCGGCACAGGCCGTTCAGGCGCTGCGCGAACGAGCGCGTGAAGCCGGGCGGCATGTGCTGCGCGATCAGCACGGCGGGCGCATCGGGCGGCAGCGGCGTCAGCACTTCGCGGATCGCCTCGGTGCCGCCCGTGGACGCGCCGACGATGATCAGCTTCTCGGTGCTGACGAGCGGATTGTTGATGAGCGGCGCGGCGGCGCCGACGGGGCCGTGCGCGGCCGCCGCCGCGGCCGCGTGCGGCTGCGGATTCTGCCGCACGCGCGCGCGCGACGCCGCGCGCACCTTGTCGGCGAGTTTTTCCGCGTATTCGAGCATCCCGTCGCGAATCCCGACGCGCGGCTTCGTGACGAAGTCGACCGCGCCGAGCTCGAGCGCGCGCAGCGTGATTTCCGAGCCGCGCTCGGTCAGCGACGACACCATCACGACCGGCATCGGCCGCAGGCGCATCAGCTTCTCGAGGAAGTCGAGGCCGTCCATTCGCGGCATTTCGACGTCGAGCGTCAGCACGTCCGGGTTGTGCTGCTTGATCAGCTCGCGCGCGACGAGCGGATCGGGCGCCGTCGCGCACACCTCCATGTCGGGCTGGCTATTGATGATTTCGGTCATCAGGCTGCGGATCAGCGCCGAATCGTCGACGCACAGCACTTTGATTTTCTTCTGCACAGCGTTCAAGCCTCCTGCTTTCTTGTGGCGGGCGACGCGGCCCGCGTACCGAACAATTCGATGCGAGGCTTCGCATCCGCCTTGGGCGCGGGCGTGCCGAACAGCTCGACGTGCGCACGCGCGCGGGCGGCGCGCTCGCCGCGCGAACCGGTCGCCTCGCGCGCGAGCGCGGCTTCCCGCTCGGCGACGTCGGGTGCCTGCACGCGCAGCTTCTTGACCATCGCCTGCCCCGTGTGCGGCATGAACGCGACCTTGCGCGGATGCACGCCCTGCAAGTCCTCGGCCGTGATGCGGATGCGCTCGAGCGCGAGATAGCGGCGCACGAAATCGGCGTTGCGATCGCCGATGTTGATCGTCGTCATTCCCGCGAGCACGGCCGCGCCGCCGAACACCTTCGCCTCGAAGCGCTCGCGGCGGCCGCCCGCCTTGATGAGCTCGTTGATCAGCACTTCCATCGCGTAGGCGCCGTAGCGCATCGATTCGGACGCGGCGGCGGACGGGTCCGCGCCGTCGTCCGGCAGCATGAAGTGGTTCATCCCGCCGATCCGCCCGATCGGATCGTGCAGGCACGCGGCGACGCACGAGCCGAGCACGGTGACGAGCACCATGTCCTCGCGCGTCGTGTAGAACTCGTTCGGCAGCAGCTTCACGCCGCGGCGGTGAAAGTGCGCGTCGAAATAATGATTGGTCGCGATCGGCAGCCCGCTCATCGGAGTTCCTCCTCGGCCGCCGTCGCGGCGATGCGCGAACGCACGCGCGGCGCGGCGCCATGCCCGTCGCGCGTCAGTTCGTAGACGGTCTGCCCGCGCAGATGGAATGCCTGCGTCACGTACGTGAAGTTCTCCGAATGGCCGGCGAACAGCAGGCCGCCCGGCTTCATCAGCGGCTCGAAGCGCGAGAGCACCTGCGCCTGAGTCGGCTTGTCGAAGTAGATCATCACGTTGCGGCAGAAGATCGCGTCGAACGGCTTCGTGAAACCGTAGTCGGCGTCGGTCAGGTTGAGCTGCGCGAAGCGGATCATCGCGCGCAGCTCGGGGCGCACCTTCACGCGGCCCGCCTGCGCGCCCGTGCCCTTCAGGAAAAAGCGCTTGAGCCGCTCGGGCGACAGGTGCTTGACCTGCTCGAACGCGTAGACGCCCGCTTCGGCCTTCGCGAGCACCTGCGTGTCGAGATCGGTGGCGAGCACGCTCGCCGAGCGCGCGGCCGATTCGCCGAGCGCCTCGACGAGCGTCATCGCGATCGAATACGGCTCTTCGCCCGTCGACGCCGCCGAGCACCATACCGACACCGGCTGCTCGCGGCGCTTGACGAACTCGGCGAGGATCGGAAAGTGGTGCGATTCGCGAAAGAACGCGGTCAGGTTCGTCGTCAGCGAATTCGTGAACGCTTCCCATTCGGCCGGATCGTTTTCGCGCTCGAGCAGCTCGAGGTAGTCGCAGAAGCGGTTGAGCCCGCGCGCGCGCAGGCGCCGCGCGAGGCGGCTGTACGCCATGTCGCGCTTGTGCTCGGACAGCGAGATGCCCGCCCGCCGGTGGATCAGCGCGCGAATCTTCGCGAAATCGGCGGACGTGAATTCGAAGTCCCGCGCAGCGTCGCCCAACCGGTCTTGCGGTTCGAGTGCGTCGGAACGAGAGGCGGCGCGTGCGGGCATCATGGCTTAAAAGGTTTCCCAGTCGTCGTCGGAGGACGCCGAGGCAACCGCGGGCTTCGGCTCGCCCGACAGCGCCGGGCGCTTGAGCGCGAGGGAGGACGCGGAAGCGGCGGCGGCTTGCGTGGCACCGGCCGCGCCCGTCGTCGGGCGCGGGGCGGCGCCCGGCTTCGCGAGCTTCGGTGCATAGGCGGAAGACGCCGGCGATGCGGCCGACTTCGGCGCGGCGGCAGACGTCTTCGCGGCTTGCGGCGCGGCTTGCGACCCGGCGGCGGGCGCGCCGTGCGCCGTGCGCCCGCCGTGTGCGGCGGCCTGCGCGGCGGCGGCCGAAGCCGACGACGATCCGGCCGCGCCGGTTGTCCTGACCGCGCTCGCGGCGGGCGCGCGCGACGCGGATGCGGCGGCCCGCGGCGCGCCCGGCGCGGTCGCGCCGGAAATCACGCCCGCATGTGCGCTCGAAGCCGACGCAGCCGGCGTCGCGGCGGACGCGATCCCGCCCTCGACGCGCCACGCTGACACGATCTGCGTCATCTGCCGCGTCTGATCCTCGAGCGACGCGGCGGCGGCGGCGGCTTCTTCGACGAGCGCCGCGTTCTGCTGCGTGACGGCGTCCATCTGGCTCACCGCGCGATTCACCTGGACGATGCCCGTCGACTGCTCTTCGGACGCCGCGCTGATCTCGCCCATGATGTCGGTCACGCGGCGCACCGCCTGGACGATCTCGGCCATCGTCGCGCCCGCGCGCTCGACGAGCGCCGAGCCGCTTTGCACCTTGTGCGCGGAGTCGCCGATCAGTTGCTTGATTTCCTTGGCGGCCGTCGCGCTCCGCTGCGCGAGCGAGCGCACCTCGCCCGCGACCACCGCGAAGCCGCGCCCCTGCTCGCCCGCGCGCGCCGCCTCGACGGCCGCGTTCAGCGCGAGGATGTTGGTCTGGAACGCGATCCCCTCGATCGTGCCGATGATGTCGGCCACCTTCGTCGAGCTCGTCGCGATGTCCTGCATCGTCGTGACGACCTGGCCGACGACCTCGCCGCCCTGCGTCGCGATGTCGGACGCGTTGACCGCGAGCTGGCTCGCCTGCCGCGCGTTCTCCGCGTTCTGGCGCACGGTGCCCGTCAGCTGCTCCATGCTCGACGCGGTTTCCTGCAGCGACGCCGCCTGCGATTCGGTGCGCGCCGACAGATCGGCGTTGCCGCTCGAGATTTCGCGCGCGCCGGCGTCGACCGCCGCCGTGCCGCGGTGCACGGCCTTCACCATCTCGGCGACGGCCGCCTGCATCCGGCCGATGCCCTGGAACAGCCGGCCGATTTCGTTCTTGCCGGCAACCTGCGGCACCTGCGCGAGGTCGCCCTCGGCGATGCGCTCGAACTGCGCGATCGCGACGTTGAGCGGCTGCACGATGAGCCCGCGCAGCGCGAAGCGGATGCCGATCACCATCAGGAACGCGGCGACGATGCCCGCCGCGATCAGCGCGATCATCAGCGAAATGCGCGCCTGTGTCGTGTCGAAGCGCGATTCCGCGCGCTTCGAATACGCGGCGACCACGGCGGACGCCGCGCTGTCGTACGCAACGAACATCGGGCTGATCTTCGTGTCGGCGATCGCGTGGTATGCGGCGAGATCGCCCGCGCGCGCGGCGGCGAACTCCGGCTCGACGCCTTCCTTCGCGAGCGTCGCGTAGCGCGCGGCGAGCTCGTCCGTCAGCGCCTGGTCGATGCCTTCCTTCGACGCCGCGAGATACGCCTGCCAGTTCTGCGTCGACTTCGCGTACAGCTCCTGCGCGCGTGACAGCACCTTCTGCGCCTCGTCGGCGTTGCCGGCCTCGGACAGCGTCTTGAAACGGTCGAGCGCGACGCGCGAGCGCAGCAGGTACGACGACGCGTCGTCGAGCGTGTGGATCGTCGGCAGGTCGCCGTGCGCGATCGCGTCGAGCGAGCGGCTCGCGTGATTGAGCGCGTACAGCCCGAGCCCGCCGACCAGCGCGGCGACGAGCACCAGCATTAATCCGACGGCCGTCAGCGTCGTGCGGATCGACCAGTTGTGCAGCATCGTCAGCTCCCCGTAGTTCCGTTGCGTCCTTCGCGCCCGCTTACGCGCCGAGTGTCTCGATCAGCGCCATCTCCTTGCTCGTCATCAGCTTCTCGATGTCCATCAGGATCAGCATCCGCCCGTCGACCGTGCCGAGGCCCGTCAGATACTCGGTCGTCAGCACGCCGCCGAACTCCGGCGCCGGCATGATCTGCTCGTTCGACAGCGTGAGCACGTCGGACACGCCGTCGACGACCATCCCGACGACGCGATGCGCGACGTTCAGGATGATCACCACCGTCTGATGGTCGTAGTCGACGCGGCCGAGATGGAACTTGATGCGCATGTCGACGATGGGCACGATGATCCCGCGCAAGTTGATCACGCCCTTGATGAACTCGGGCGCGTTCGCGATCCGCGTGACGCTGTCGTAGCCGCGGATTTCCTGCACTTTGAGGATATCGATGCCGTATTCCTCGTCGCCGAGCGTGAAGACGAGGAATTCCTGGCCCGCCGCGTCGCCCTGCTCGGCGTCGCGGCGGTTGGCCGCGTTCGCCGCGGCCGGATGGTTCGTTTGGACTTCGGACACGTTAGCCCCCAGGTCGATGGATGACGTAAGTTAGGACACCGCGAGCGCGGCGCTCGCGTGCGCGCCGTGCGTCGTGCGGGTATCGCGATTGAGCGCCGCGACGTCGACGATCAGCGCGACGCTGCCGTCGCCGAGAATCGTCGCCGCCGAAATGCCGTACACCTTGCGGTAGTTCGTCTCGAGGTTCTTGACGACCACCTGCTGCTGGCCGACGAGCTCGTCGATCAGCATCGCGAAGCGGCGGCCCTCCGTCTGCATGATCGTGACGATGCCCTGCGTCGGATCGGTGCGCGCGCCGTCGACCAGGAACACCTCGTGCAGCGCAACGAGCGGCAGGTATTCGCCGCGCACGCGCACGACGCGCTCGCCGTTGCCGATCGTGTAGATGTCTTCGGCCGAAGGCTGCAGCGACTCCATCACGAAGTTCAGCGGCAGGATGAAAATCTCGCTGCCGACCTTCACCGACATCCCGTCGAGGATCGCGAGCGTGAGCGGCAGCACGATCCGCGTCGTCGTGCCGCGGCCGGCCTGCGACGTGATCTCGACGTGCCCGCCCATCGACTGGATGTTGCGCTTGACGACGTCCATCCCGACGCCGCGGCCGGACACGTCGGTCACGACTTCGGCCGTCGAGAAGCCCGGCGCGAAGATGAGATTCCACACTTCGTCGTCGCTGATGTTCTCGGAGATCTGCATCCCCTGCTTCGCGGCCTTCGCGAGGATTCTGTCGCGGTTCAGGCCCGCGCCGTCGTCGCTGACCTCGATCACGATGTTGCCGCCGTGATGCGCGGCCGACAGCACGAGCTGGCCGACCGCGTCCTTGCCCGCCGCGCGGCGCGCCTCGACGGTCTCGATGCCGTGATCGAGACTGTTGCGCACGAGGTGGGTGAGCGGATCGATGATCCGCTCGATGAGGCTCTTGTCGAGCTCGGTCGCCTGGCCGAACGTGACGAGCTCGACCTGCTTGCCGAGCTTGCCCGCGAGGTCGCGCACGAGCCGCGGGAAGCGGCTGAACACGTAGTCCATCGGCATCATCCGGATCGACATCACCGCTTCCTGCAGGTCGCGCGCGTTGCGCTCGAGCTGCGCCATGCCGTTGTACAGGCGGTCGTGCAGCGCCGGATCGAATGCGCTCGTCGTCTCGGCGAGCATCGCCTGCGTGATCACGAGTTCGCCGACGAGATTGATCAGCTGGTCGACCTTCTCGACGCCGACGCGAATCGAGCTGCCCTCCGCGCTCGCGGCGGCGGCCGGACGCGGCTTGCGGTCGTCGTGATGCGGCGCGGCCGCTTGCGCGGCGGCTTGTGCGACCGATGCCGATGCCGGAGCCTGAGCCTGAGCCTGAGCCGATGCCGCGGCCGGCGCGGCGGCGGGCGCCGCGGGCGCGCTCGGCGCAGCGGGTTGCGCGGCCGGCTTCGCTTCGGCGGCGGTCGCCACCGGTTCCGCCGCCGATGCGGCCGCCGCAGGCTCCCGCTCGGCGTCGTCCGGCTGCTCGGCGGCCTGCGGCGCGGCGGCCACGTCCGGTTGCGCGACGCCCGCGCTCGGCGCGGTGCCGCGGCCGATCGCGATCTGGCTTTCGTCGATCACGAAGCAGCACACGGCGATGATGTCGTCCGACGACACGTCGGTCTCGAGCCACAGCGTGAGCGCGTCGCCCGTCTTCGCGCGGCCGACGATCTGGCCGAGATTGCCGAGTTCCTCGGTCAGCAGTTCCTGGTCCTTGTCGCCGACGCCCGACAGCGTGATCTTCAGATGCGGGCCGTCGCCGCCGCTTGCGGCGCCGGGCGCGCCGGGCGCCGGATGCGCGGCCTCGACCGCCTGCTCGACGACATGCTCGGGCGCACCGAAGAGGCCCGCCGTCGGCGCGGCCGCAGCGGCAGGCGCCGCCGCGACGGACGCGGCCGGCTGAGCGGCCGCCGGTGCCGGTGCTGCCGATGCTGCCGGCGCTGCCGCGGGCGCGGCGGCGGCGGCGCTCGCCGACGCCTTCAGCCGCTCGAGCTTCGCGCAGATCGCGGCGGCCGCGGCCGCGTCCGGCTCGGCGCTCGCGCGGTAGTCGGCGAGCTGGTCGGACAGCACGTCCTTCGTCTCGAGGAACGCGTCGACCATTTCCTTCGTCAGCGTGAGCTCATGGTTGCGCGCGCGATCGAGCAGCGATTCGAGGATGTGCGTCGTTTCCGTGAGCGCGGTGAAGCCGAACGTCGCCGCGCCGCCCTTGATCGAATGCGCGGCGCGAAAGATCGCGGCCAGATCCTCGGGATCGGGCGAGGCGACGTCCAGGTTCAGCAGCAGTTGCTCCATCTGCGCGAGCAACTCGTCGGCTTCGTCGAAGAACGTCTGATAGAACTGTGTGATGTCGAGAGTCATGCCGGTTCACCGCATAAAAACGTCATGTTCGTCACGAAAGGCTCGACGACGCCGACAGCGCCGCGACCAGCTCGAGCAGCGCTTCCGGGTCGAGCGGCTTTTCGATCCAGCCGGTCGCGCCCGCCGTGCGCGCCGCGTCCTTGAACGCGTCGCCGTTCTCGGTCGTGAGGACGAGAATCGGCGTCGCCTCGTATGCCGATTGCGCGCGCAGCGCCGCGATCACGTCGAGGCCGTTCTTCTTCGGCATGTAGTGGTCGGTCAGTACCAAGTCGAACGGCGTGGCCAGCGCGACGTCGAGCCCGACTTCGCCGTCCGAGGCGACGGTCACGTCGTAGCCCGCTTCGCCGAGCGTCGCGCTGAGCAGCGTGCGCATCGTGGCGGAATCGTCGATGGCGAGAATGGTTCGGATCATGTCTTGTCTCGAATGCGTGTTCTCGAAAGCGTCAGGGTTTCGGCGCGGCCGGCACGCCCGGCGCGGCGGCCGCGCCGGGCGGCGTGATCTGCTGCGCGAGGCGTGTCGAGCCGGCCGCGTCGGACGACAGCGTCGTCGTCGTCGCGTCGTCGCGCATCAGCGCGAGCTCGGATCTGCGGTTCAGCACGATGATGCTGATCCGGCGGTTCTCCGGATCGAGCGGGTCCGCCTTGTTCAGGTTCTGCGTCGACGCGAGGCCGAGCACGCGCAGCACCTTCGCCTCGTCCATGCCGCCCGCGATCAGCTCGCGGCGCGACGCGTTCGCGCGGTCGGCGGACAACTCCCAGTTGCTGTAGCCGCCCTCGCCGCCCGCATACGGCACGGCGTCGGTGTGGCCCTGGACGATGATGCGGTTCGGCACGTCGTTGAGCGTCTTGCCGATCTCGCGCAGGATGTCGCGCATGTACGGCTCGACGGCGTCGCTCGACATCGCGAACATCGGCCGCTTCTGCGTATCGACGATCTCGATGCGCAGCCCCATCAGCGTCGAATCGATGCGGATCTGCTGCTTGAACTGGCGCAGCGTCGGGTTCGCCTCGATCGCCGCCATCAGCTTCACCTGCAGGTCGTGCAGCCGCATCTGCTCGCGGCGCTCGAGCGAGCCCTGCGCCTGCGCGAGCGCTTCGTCGTCGTTCTTCTTCACGATGCGCTCGGCGAGACTGGTCGAGCCGTCGGTGCGGCGCGTCGTGCCGGCGTCGATGCTCGAGAGGTCGCGGCCGCCGCCCTTGATGATGCTCGAATCGTCCGCGTTGCGATCGCCGCTGCCGAAGAGCGCGGCCTTGAGCGGCGTGTTGAAATATTCGGCGATGCCCTTCAACTGCACGGGCGTCACCGCCGACAGCAGCCACATCAACAGGAAGAACGCCATCATCGCGGTCATGAAATCCGCGTACGCGAGCTTCCATGCACCGCCGTGGTGCCCCTTCTTCTGATGGTTCACCCGCTTGACGATGATTGCCTGATCCTTGCCTTTGCTCATGTCGGGCCTCTCGCGCTCACTTCGCCTTCACGCGGCGCACGTGCTCTTCGAGCTCGGCGAACGACGGACGCTCGGTCGAGAACAGCACCTTGCGGCCGAACTCGACGGCGATCGCGGGCGCGTAGCCGTTCAGGCTCGCGAGGATCGTCACCTTGATGCACTGGAACATCTTGGTCGACTCGGCGACGCGCTGCTCGGCGAGGCTCGCGAGCGGCCCGATCAGCCCGTACGACAGCAGGATGCCGAGGAACGTGCCGACGAGCGCCTGCGCGATCATCGCGCCCAGCACCGCGGGCGGCTTGTCGGCGGACGCCATCGTGTGAACGACGCCCATCACCGCGGCGACGATCCCGAACGCGGGCATCGCGTCGCCGACGCGCATCAGCGCGTGCGCGGGGCCTTCGCCTTCCGCGTGGTGCGTCTCGATCTCCTCGTCCATCAGGCTTTCGATCTCGAACGCGTTCATGTTGCCGCCCACCATCAGGCGCAGGTAATCGGTCAGGAATTCGACGATGTGATGGTCGGCAAGAATCTTCGGGTACTGGGTGAAGATCGGGCTCTTCTCGGGTTCGTCGATGTCGGCCTCGAGCGTGAGCGTGCCTTCCTTGCGGGCCTTCGCGAGCAACACGTACAGGAGCGCCATCAGCTCCATATAGATGTCCTTGTTGTACTTCGAGCCCTTGAACAGCGCGGGCAACACGCGCAGCGTCGCCTTGATCGTCTTGATGCCGTTGCCGAGAATGAACGCGCCGACGCCCGCGCCGGTGATCATCAAGATCTCGACCGGCTGAACGAGCGCGCCCAAGTGTCCGCCCGCCAGCGCGTAGCCGCCGAACACGGACAACAACGTCACGAGAGTTCCCACGAAAATCAGCACTGCCTGTCCCTCACGAATGAACGGCCGGGAGGCCGCCGTTAAGTGGTTTACGGCAGTCGGTACGAAAACTTTGAGAACCGCCCGGCGGAGGCCCGCCGGTGTATACCAGCAGAGGGGAGGAAGCCGTGCGCCGCGCGGCGCGCGAACGGCGTGGCCCGGCGGGCGGAGCGAACGCTCGTTCGCCCGCGGCCGCGCGCGGGAAGCTTACGCGGCGATGGCGGCCTGGTCGGCCTGCGCGGCGGCCTTGCGGGTCTTGCCCGCGCGCGACGGCGGCTGGCAGAGACCGCACACGTAGCCGTGGTGCGGATCGTGCGCGTGTGCGACAAAGTGCCCGCCGCAGCGGGTGCACGGCGTCGTCTGCAGCATCCCGGAATCGAAGAAGCGCACGAGCGTCCATGCGCGCGTGAGGCTCATCACCGCCTCGTCGTCCGACAGCCCGACGTGCTCGAGGTACAGCCGGTATGCCTTCACGATCGCCTGGATCGAATCGCAGCCGCCGTGCTCGCGCATGAAACGGTAGATGTTGTAGAACAGCGAGGAATGAATGTTCGGCTGCCACGTCATGAACCAGTCGGTCGAGAACGGCAGCATCCCCTTCGGCGGCGACATGCCCTTCAGCTCCTTGTAGAGCTTGATCAGCCGATCGCGCGACAGGTTCGTCTCGGCTTCGAGCAACTGCAGCCGCGCGCCTAGCTCGATCAGTTCGATCGCCAGGGTGATCTCCTTGACCTCGACCACTACGCTCTTGGACGCCATCGCCGCTCTCCGCTATTTATCCAAACAAAACAATCAGACTTCCGATTTCGATTCGCGCATCAATACGCGCCGGCGAGACGCGCGGCTTCCGTTCAACGGAAGCTTTCGACCGGCTGCCCGGCCATCAGGATCGCCGAATGCGCATGCGCGACGGCGGAGCTGCGGCCCTTGTCGGCGAGCGATGAGAGCATGGAATGATCGTCGAAACGGAAACGGCAGAGCATCTGGTTCGAGGCGGCGAGCTTGACCGTCTGGGCAAGCGTCAGGTTCACGAGCACATCGGCGAGTTCTTCCGAAATCCCCATGCGGAACATGCCCATGGCCTTGTCCTCGCGCAGCAGTCGTTGCGCGAGCAGCAGGTAAGACAGGTTGACTTCGTTGATCTCGGCGAGCATTTCGCTGGTTGCGCTCATGATTCGATTCCCCCGTAAGAAATCTTTGGCCAATCGGTAATGCCAGTGAAAACGTTTGCTCGATCTACCCACTGAGTTGCGGGCAATCGGCTTGTTTATATTCTTACGGGCATTTTGGCCAATCGGCGGGGGGGCCGCTATCAGTGAAGGGGAATGCGCTTTGCCGGAATTATCTGTAAACCGTGTAGGAATTTTTCTGACAAAGACCGGAAACGGCCCGCAGACGCCCGTCTGGCCGAAAGCCCCGCCAATCAAGGCAGGGAAAACACCATCTTCAGGTACGGCGGGGCACGCCGGCGGAATCCGCGCCATTGCGGCGGGCAACTATTGCATTCCGCTTCTGCCACATCCTAGTCATTCAAACAGGCGTTTTCTAGGGTTTTTGCGTATTTCATCCTGTAACAAGGGTTAAGCGTTTGAAAAATCGCTCGATACCGCTCGCGCGATCCCGATAATGAATCCGAAAGCCCGGTCCGGCGACGTTCGCCGCGCACCGCCCGCTTGCCCCCCGGCAGGCGCTCACCGCTTACCGGAGCGAAGCTCGCAACGCTCCTCGGCGAGTTCCGCCCTCTTCGCAACGGAGAAACGCTCATGCGCATTGCCCAGATCGCCCCGCTCTACGAAGCCGTTCCGCCCAAACTCTACGGGGGCACCGAGCGGGTCGTGTCCTATCTGACCGAGGCGCTCGTCGAAATGGGGCACGACGTCACGCTGTTCGCGAGCGGCGATTCGGTCACGTCGGCGCGCCTCGAGGCCGCCTGGCCGCGCGCGCTGCGGCTCGATCCGTCGATTCGCGACGCGATGGCGCCCCATATGCGCCTCCTCGAGCAGGTCGCGCGGGTCGCCCACACGTTCGACGTCCTGCACTTGCATCTCGACTACCTGCCGTTCCCGCTGCTGTCGCGCCTCGATGCGCCGTTCGTCACGACGCTGCACGGCCGGCTCGACCTGCCTGAGCTGCAGCCCGTCTTCGACGCGTTCCCGAATGTACCCGTCGTGTCGATCTCGAATTCGCAGCGCACGCCGCTGCCGCAGGCCGGCTGGGCGGGCACCGTCTACCACGGGCTGCCCGACACGCTGCTCACGCCGCAAGCCGGCCGCAAGCCCGAATATCTCGCGTTCCTCGGGCGCATCTGCCCGGAAAAGCGCGTCGACACCGCCATCCGGATCGCGGCGCAAAGCGGCCTGCCGCTCAAGATTGCGGCGAAAGTCGACAAGGTCGACGAAGATTATTTCAAAGCCGAGATCGAGCCGCTTCTCGGTTCCGCGCACGTGGAGTTCATCGGCGAGATCAACGAGGCGCAAAAGCCCGCGTTCCTGTCGGGCGCGAAGGCGCTGCTGTTCCCGATCGACTGGCCGGAGCCGTTCGGCCTCGTGATGATCGAGGCGATGGCGTGCGGCACGCCGGTCGTCGCGTTCAACCGCGGCTCCGTGCCCGAGGTGATCGACGACGGCGTCACGGGCTTCATCGTCGAGGACGTGCAGGGCGCCGTCGGCGCGCTGCACCGGATCGATGAATTGTCGCGCGATGCAATCCGCGCGCAATTCGAGCAACGTTTCAGCTCGCACGCAATGGCGCGCCGCTATATCGACATCTATGAAACGCTGCGCGAAGCAGCCAAGCAGCCGCAATGGCGACGCGTGGCGACGGGTTAACCCTTTGACCGGCGCGATTGCAGAAATCACGCGCCCATTACGCCGCGCATAGAAGAAAGCCGCATCGGGAAATGCGGCTTTCTTTTTGCCAAGCGTCCGATAATCAGCCGATCAAAAAGCGCTCGCGGTTTTTGCCGACGATCCAATGCGGGGGCTTCCCGCGGCCGCTCCAGGTACTGCCGGATTTCGGATCGCGGTATTTGGCCGGCAGCGGCCCCCTCTTCGGCGGACGACCGCGCCGCGCGCGCTCCGCGAATCCCAGATCCTGCGCCGTGAGGCCATACTCGACGATCTTGCCTTGCAGCTCGGCGATCACGGCCGCGACCTCCTGACGACGTACCTCTTCCGCCTGAGCCTGCAGCTCGACGATCTGCGCCTTGATTTTCGCGTATTGAGACATTTCGACTCCCTATATCATGATCCGCCTGGCATTTCCCAGCCTAGACACAAAGGATCTATTGCGCAATCGGAATTGCTACGAAATCCAACAAAAACATTTCGTCTGATAAATTTTAAAATTCAATTGCCATACTCGTGCAATACGGCGTTATTCTAATAAAAACGCCGATCGGCCAATCCCAATTTGACAATCGTTGACTCTTCGGAAACCGTAAGATTTCCTATAATCCAGGCGGCATTCGTGGATGCGTCCCCGCTTTTTGTGGCGCAATCCGTTTTCGATTTTCACCACCAGGAACCACTCCAATGAAATTACCTCAGCGTCTCGCAGCAGAAGTGTTCGGCACGTTCTGGCTCGTTCTGGGCGGCTGTGGCAGCGCCGTTCTGGCGGCCGCGTATCCGGGCCTCGGCATTGGCTTTACCGGCGTCGCATTCGCGTTTGGCCTGACCGTTCTGACGATGGCGTTCGCGATCGGCCACGTCTCGGGGTGTCACCTGAATCCGGCCGTGAGCGTCGGCTTGACCGTGGCGGGCCGCTTCCCGGCCCGCGATCTCGTGCCGTACATCGTCGCGCAGGTCGTCGGCGCCACGCTCGGCGCGTTCGTGCTGTATCTGATCGCGACCGGCAAGCCGGGCTTCGACGTCGTCAGCAGCGGCTTCGCGACGAACGGCTATGACGCCCGCTCGCCCGGCCATTACTCGCTTGCGGCCGCGTTCATTTGCGAAGTCGTACTGACGGCCTTCTTCCTGTTCGTGATCCTCGGCTCGACCGACAAGCGCGCGCCGGCCGGCTTCGCGCCGATCGCGATCGGCCTGTGCCTCACGCTGATCCACCTGATCTCGATCCCGGTGACGAACACGTCGGTAAACCCGGCGCGCTCGACGGGCCCGGCGCTGTTCGTCGGCGGCGAGGCGATCGGCCAGCTGTGGCTGTTCTGGGTCGCGCCCATCATCGGCGCGGCGATCGCGGGCGTGGTATACCCGCTCGTCGCGGGCCGCGACGAAAGCTGACGCCGGTGCGGGCGGCATCGGGCCGCCCGCCCGTCGCCTCACAAGGCGACACGACAGAGGAAGATCGACATCGCCCTTCGCCGGCCAATGGCGGCGGGGCAGAACGGGAACGGGCGCTGCGGCGCCCGTTTTTCATTGCCGAAGCTCGTCGCGCGCTGGCTCGAGCGGCTCTGTCGGCGCGATCGAGGCGGACGAAGCGGTCGATGCGCAGTCAGTGAGTGGTCGGGTTCTCGAGCGCGAACAGCGTGCGCAGATGGCGCGCGACGCCCGCGTCGAAGTTGTTGCCGATCCGCGGCACCCTCGGCAGACGCGTGACGAGATCGGGATTCGCGTTGTTCATCATGAACGGATGCCCGGCCGTCTCGAGCAGATCGATGTCGTTCATGTTGTCGCCGAACGCGACGCAATGCGCGGGATCGACGCCGAGCCGCTCGAGCACGACCCGCAACGCTCGTCCCTTCGAGACGTTCGCAGTCATCACCTCGAGGCAGTCGGGCAGCGAATAGGTGACGTAGAGCGCGCCGCCGAACCGGCGCGCGAGGTTGTCCGACACGACGGCCAGATCCTCCGGCTCGCCGATGTACAGCACCTTTGCGATGTCCGTGCCGTCGTGCGACAGCATGTCGACGACGTCGTAGCGAAATCCGGAATCCTGATGGAATGCGAGCAGATGCGGCGCATCGCGGTCGATCAGCCAGCCGTCATTGGTGAACAGATTGACGATCACGCGGCCGTGCGTGCCGACGAGCTCGGGCCTCACCAGTTGCCGCACCGTGTCGGCGGGCACGTCCTGCGCGTGAATCCGCGAATCGTCCGGCGCATGCACGCGCGCGCCGTTCGACGTGATCAGGTAAGGCCGGATGCCGAGCACGTCGCGAATGCCGGCGACGTCCGCGTAGTGGCGCCCCGTTGCGATCACGAAGGGCACGCCGTCGCCCGCGAGCCGCCGCACGGTGTCGATCGTGTAGGAATCGAGCTGGTGGTCGCTGTTGAGCAGGGTTCCGTCGAGATCGGTGGCGATGACTTTATACATGGCGGACGTCGGAGGATGCGGGGGCGCGGAAGTAAGCGGACATTCTATCGTCGGTCGGGAGACGCCGCTTGCGGATGTCCGTTTGCGCCGCCCACCGGGTTCATTGCGATGCGACGAGCCCGAGCCTCGCCGCTTCCCGCGCGGCGAGCCGCAACGCGCCGTGCGCGGAATCGGCCTGCGGTACCACCAGCCGCGCGCGGTGAGGCTCGGGCACCGCGCTCGCAAGCGCGCCCGCAAGCCCGCCGCACAACGCGACGGGCAGCGCCGCCGCGGGATCGAGCGCGTCGATCATCTTGGCGATCTCGACGCCCGCCTGCTCGATCCAGCGCGCGGCGGCCGGATGATCACGATGCGCGAACACGATCGGCGCGAGGCGCGCATACGCGGTTTGATTCGCCGCGCATGACCAGACGACGAGAGCGTCGCGATCGGACGCGCCCGTATGCGCGACAAGCGCCTGGGCGAACGCGTCGAGCGGAACACGGCCGTCGAGCGCCTGCTGCGCGTGCGACAGCGCTCGCAAGCCGAGCCAGGCGCCGCTCGCCTCGTCGCCGGACGGAAAACCGTATCCGCCCGCGATCCGGCAGACGCCCGATTCGTCGAGTGCGGCGGCGATACTGCCCGTGCCGAGCGCGACCACGACGCCCGGCGCGCCGCCGTGGGCGCCGACGACGGTCGTATAGGCATCGCTTTCTACCGCGAGCGCGGCAAGCGGCGCGCTCGCCCGGAACGCATCCAGCCACTCGCGATGGTTCACGCCGGCGAGCCCGCAGCCGAGCACGCAGCACCGCCAGTCGAACGCGACGCCAGCGCGCGCGCAGGCGTCCGCGCAGGCGGCCTCGATCGCGCGCCACGCGGCTTCGATGCCGAGCGCAAGCCCGGACGGCCCGCCGCCGCCTTGCGCGAGCTCGCGCCCCTGCGCATCGGCCAGCACCGCGCGGGTGCCCGTGCCGCCGCCGTCGATACCGATCAGAAAAATGTCATTGCCCATCGCTTGCTTCAATCCGAAAGATTCGTCGAAGTAACATCGTTGCCAGAGCTTAACCGCAACGGCCCGCCGCGCCCATCGGCCGAACGGCCAGGCTTGCGCCCGCTCGCCGATCCGCTATGCTGGCGCGACCACATCGACGGAACACGCAACAGATGCCGAAGCAGGAACGCTGCAGCTGGGTAAAAACCGAAGCGGACGCTCACTATCACGATACCGAATGGGGCGTGCCGTCGCACGACGACCGCCATTTATTCGAAATGCTCGTGCTCGAGGGCGCGCAAGCGGGCCTGTCCTGGTCGACGATCTTGAACAAGCGCGCCGGTTATCGCACGGCGTTTGCCGATTTCGACGTCGACAAAGTCGCCCGATTCACGCCGAAGCGGATCGACGAACTGGTGCTCGACGCGCGCATCGTGCGCAATCGCGCAAAGATCGAGGCGGCCGTCACGAACGCGCGCGCGGTCCAGCAGATTCGCGCGGAACACGGCTCGCTCGCCGCATTCCTGTGGTCGTTCGTCGATCATGCGCCGCTGCAGAACGCATGGCCGTCGTACCGCGACGCTCCGGCGTCGACCGAGCGCTCGGACGCGCTCAGCAAAGCGCTCAAGCGCTACGGCTGCAAGTTCGTCGGCTCGACGATCTGCTATGCGCTGATGCAGGCGACGGGCATGGTCAACGACCACGAAAAGAATTGCCCGTGCCACGCGCGCTGCGCGGCGCTCGGCAAGAAGATCGCGAAGAAGAAAACGGCGGCATGACGCTCATGCGGCCGGCGGCGCATGCCGGCGTCGATTGCGCCTGAATCCGCTGCGACTGCCGCTCGCAGCGGCATGAGCGGCGCGGCCCCAACCCCGGATCGTCGAGCCACGCGTGCTGGCGGAGCCCCGCCTGGCGCGGAAGACGGGAGCATGGCCGACGCCATTGCGCAGGAACGCCGGCGCGATGCGGCGGCAAGATGTGCGGCGCACCCTCGGCAGCGGACCGCGAACGCGATCCGCCGCGCACCCGTGCGCCATGCCCGCGCGAGCCGCGCTGCATACCGGACAGCCCAAACAAAACGGCGGTGCGGCTTCTCGCGAAGCCGCACCGCCGTCGAGGCGAAGCGAGCGAAGCTTAGTGGAGCTTCTTCGGCAGCATTTGGCTGCGCAGGCGCTTGTGCAGGCGCTTCACCGCGGCCGCCTTCTTGCGCTTGCGCACGGCGGTCGGCTTTTCGTATGCCTGGCGCTCGCGCAGCTCGGCGATCAGGCCGTTCTTCTCGATGGCGCGGCGGAAGCGGCGAATCGCCACTTCGAACGGCTCGTTTTCTTTCAAAAGAATCGTCGTCATGTCGTTCCTAATTTGCTTGATACGGTCAAAAACGTAGCGGCCAAGCGCCACGCACCGGCCTTCCGGGCGTTTCCACGAACGGGCGAAACGAGCGGGTAGCGGCCTCGGAGGCCGGAAAAGAGAGGCGGAATGCACCGCGAAACGCTCGGCAACCAACACCAGGCGCCGCGTTTGACTGTCAGCAGACATGCCCTACGTGTACACGTAAACGGCGAAGGCGTGACAGAAATCTCAATTCAGCCCGCCATCATAACAGGTAAACATCGGCGCGGCCAGCGGTTTACCACTTTTCCGCGCGGCGCCGCCGCGCGGCCCGCCAATCGGCGCCGTGCCACGCACGCGATTGCTGCAACTGCAACGTTTGCTCACCGAACGATCCCGGCAAAAAAATCGGGCCGAATCTTGTCGCGTCCCTCAAGTTTTTTTCGCGTGCGCCGAAATCCAGCACAAGGCGGCCGGCAAAGAACGAGTGCTTCCGCCCACGCCAATAGTGGCATTGATGGGCTTTTAGGCTCAATTAGGAGATTTTCATGCTCGGAATCAACAGCAACATCAACTCGTTGGTCGCTCAGCAGAACCTCAACGGCTCGCAAAGCGCCCTGTCCCAAGCGATCACCCGCCTGTCGTCGGGCAAGCGCATCAACAGCGCGGCTGACGACGCGGCCGGCCTCGCGATCTCCGCGCGGATGCAAACGCAGATCAACGGCCTGAATCAAGGCGTGTCGAACGCGAACGACGGCGTGTCGATGGTCCAAACCGCATCGAGCGCCCTGTCGTCGCTGACGTCGGGCCTGCAGCGCATCCGCCAACTCGCCGTGCAGGCGTCGACGGGCACGCTGTCGTCGACCGACCAGGCCGCGCTGCAAAAGGAAGTTTCGCAGCAGATCGCTGAAGTCAACCGGATTGCTTCGCAAACGAACTACAACGGCAAGAACATTCTCGACGGCTCGGCGGGCATCCTGTCGTTCCAAGTCGGCGCGAACGTCGGCCAGACGATCAGCCTCGACCTGAGCCAAAGCATGTCGGCTGCGCAGATCGGCGGCGGCCTCGTGCAGAAGGGCCAGACGATCGGCACGTTCACGAACATGAACCTCGACTCGACGGGCACGTACACGTCGACGGCCGCGAACGTCGCGATCACGTCGGTCAACGTGCTGTCCGACGGCAACGGCGGCTTCACGTTCACCGACCAAAACGGCACGGCGCTCAGCGCGACCGCCGTCGGCAACATCTTCACGGCGGGCACGGCCGCGGGCACGGGCACGGCGATCACGAACTTGACGCTCGCCGCCGGCGCGACGAGCGGCATGACGACCGCGCAGTCGACGGCCGCAACCAGCATGCTCGCGCAGATCAACGCCGTCAACAAGCCGCCGACGGTGTCGAACCTCGACATCAGCTCGGTGACGGGTGCGAACCAAGCGATGGTGTCGATCGACAACGCGCTGCAAACGGTGAACAACCTGCAGGCAACGCTCGGCGCGGCGCAAAACCGCTTCTCGTCGATCGCGTCCACGCAGCAGGCCGGCGCAACCAACCTGTCGCAAGCGCAATCGCAGATCCAAAGCGCGGACTTCGCGCAGGAAACGGCGAACCTGTCGCGCGCGCAAGTGCTCCAGCAAGCCGGCATCTCGGTGCTCGCGCAAGCGAACTCGATGCCGCAGCAAGTGCTGAAGCTCCTGCAGTAAAGTGTACCGAACGACGGGCCGCGCAGTCAGGCGGCCCGTTTTGTGCGGCGGAGCAATCCCTCGTGGCCGCCGCACGTTTTTTTCCCGCTTCCCGAATTTCCCGATGACGGTTCGCCGATCACGGCGACGCCCGGAGTGTCACGATGTCCACGCCCATCTCGTCGAGCACGACCCAGCAGCAAACCAATGCGGCGCTGCAGCAGGCAGCGCAGTCGATCATCAGCGGCTCGACCGGCAACTCGTCGATGGACGTGAGCTCGCTCGTAACGGCACTCGTCAACAGCAAGACGGCGGGCCAGACCGCGCTCCTGTCGACCTCGGTCGCGAACGACCAGGCACAGCTCACCGCGCTCGGCACGCTGAAATCGGCGCTCACCGCGCTGCAAACGGGCCTCGGCTCACTCGCGAACGGCACCGTCACGCAAGCCTTCACGGCAACCGCGAGCGGCAGCGGCCTCACCGCGACGACGGGCTCGGGCGCCGTCGCCGGCAGCTATTCGATCGCCGTCAACCAGATCGCGACGACGCAAACGCTTTCATCGGGCGCGTTCGGCGCGACCCAGCAGCTCGGCGCCGGCACGTTGACGCTGTCGGTCGGCGGCAATTCGTCGGCAATCACGATCGATTCGTCGAACAACACGCTCGCCGGCATCGCCGCCGCGATCAACGGCGCAACCAATAATCCCGGCGTGACGGCGACGATCGTCACCGGCACGGACGGCGCGCACCTCGTATTGCGCTCGTCGACGACGGGCGCCGCGAACACGATCAACGTCGCCGTCAGCAACCTGTCGGGCGACAACGGCTTGTCGAGCCTCGCCGTCACGTCGACCGCGAGCACGACGGGCGGCCAATCGACGATCACGTCGGGCGGCAGCATCGCGTGGTCGCAGACGACGGCTGCGCAAAATGCGCAATTCACCGTCGGCGGCATCGCCGCGACGAGCGCGACCAATGCGGTGACGAGCGCGATCGCGGGCGTCACGCTGAACCTGTCGCAAAGCGCGGTGGGCACGACGCAAACGCTGACGGTCGCGGCCGACACGTCCTCGCAATCGACCGCGATCACGAACTTCGTCAATCTGTACAACACGCTCGTCACGACGATGTCGTCGTTGTCGTCGCTGTCGGGCGCGGGCACGTCGTCGCAGACGGCCGGCCCGCTCCTCGGCGACTCGACGCTCAACTCGATCCGCAACACGCTCGCCGGCATCGTCGCAGGCGGCGTGACGAGCAACGGCTCGACCGTCTCGCTCGCATCGCTCGGCATCTCGCTCTCGGGCACCGGCTCTTCAAGCCAGACGGAGGGCACGCTCGTCGTCGACCAGGCGAAACTCACGGCGGCGTTGACGAACAACCCGTCGAGCGTCGCGACGCTGTTCAACGCGACGAACGGAGTCGGCGCGCAGCTGAACAACACGATCAACAGCTACGTGCAGGCAAACGGCATCTTCGATATCCGCACGAACGCGCTGAACAAGGACCTGAGCAGCATCGCACAGCAGCAGGCGCAGCTCGCGACGTATTCGTCGCAGCTCACCACGCAGTACAACGCGCAGTTCACCGCGCTCGACACGCTGATGGCGACGATGAACACGAATTCGAATTACCTGACCCAGTTGTTCGGCGGCACCAACAGCGCGGGCTCGCTCGCGTCCAACAAGTAACGCCGCCCCGCCCACGGAGCAACCCGAGATGGATCAAAAATCGCTGATGGAGAAAGTGCTGGCGATGTCGCGTGCGATCGAGCACGCGGCGCAGATGGCCGACTGGATCGAAGTCCAGCGGCTCGTCGATGCGCGCTCGCCGCACCTGATGTCGATCGCGCCCGAACAGACGCCCGAAACGCTCGCGCTCATACGCAACGTGCAGGCGATCGACGCCGCCGTCTGCGCCGCCGCTCGCGATGCGCAGGCCGGGCTTCAGGTCGAGTATCGAGCGGCAATGAATCGACTGAACGCCGCGAACGCTTATCAGGCGGCCGCCGCTCAGTTCTGAGCCGGCGGCGCGGCTTCCATCCCCCCACACAACAACAAATCACGCGCTTCGGCGCGTGCTCGTTCACCTCGACGCCCGCTTCGTGCGGGCCTTTTTTTGCCCGCCTCGGGCGCAGGTCGCCGACCCGATTCGTCAAATTGGCGGGGATTTGGGGTTTAGCTCGGCGCTTCGGCCGGCAGGGAGCGATCGGATAATCCGTTCAACTCGCTCACTTCGTCGAGATCATGTCCGCCATTTTCGAATCGTCCGCCCCGCTCCCCCCCGAGCAGCAAATGAATGCCGACATCGCGCTCGTGCTGCAAAGCGCGCTCGAGCACCATCACAAGGGCGAGCTCGAAGACGCGCGGGCGCTCTACGAGGCGATCCTCGGCGCGCAGCCCGAGCACGCGGACACCCGCTACAACCTCGCGGTGCTGCTCGTGCAGACGGGCTCGCCCGTCGACGCGCTGCAGCATTTCGAGATGGTGCTCGGCACGCATCCGCGTCACGGCAATTATTGGGTCGGCTATGTGAACGCGCTGATCGAGGCCGGTCAGATCGCGGCCGCGTGGACGGCGCTCAACCTCGCGCAGCAACTCGGCGTCAAGGGGCCAGCCGTCGACACGATCGTGTTGCGGCTCGCGCATTCGGAGGAAGGTCGGCCTGCCGCCGTCGGGATCGTGCCTGCCGCGACCGCGGCACAGGCCGTGCCCGTCGCCGCGGAAACGTCGGAAACGCCCGAGCCGCACGCCGGCTCCGCGCGCCGCCCCGGCCGCCAGGAGATGAGCCGCGCCGAAACGCTCTATGACCACGGCCGCGACGCCGAAGCGGCAAAGGCCGCACGCACGCTTACGCGGCGCTATCCGTCGCACGGCCCCGCCTGGCGCGTGCTGGGCCTCGCGCTGCATCGCAGCGGCCGATACGTGGAGGCGTTGGAACCCCTTTTCCGCACCACCGAGCTCCTGCCCGACGATTCGAACTGCCGAGTGCTGTACGCCGACACGTTGCGTCTTGCGAACCGTCTGCCGGAAGCGGAGTCCCAATGCCGCGAGGCGATCGCGCGCAACGCCGGTTACGCGGAGGCGCATCGGGTGCTCGGCGTCGTGCTCGCCGCGATCGGCCGTCAGAACGAAGCGATCGAGGCGGGCAAGCGCGCCATCGAGATCGCGCCTGATTCCGCGACGGCATACGGCTCGCTCGCGGTCACGTTGTTCGAAGGCGGGCTGCTCAACGAAGCGGAGCAATACTTCCGGCGCGCGTTCGAGCTCGATCCAAGGGATACGCTTGCGCACAGCAATCTGCTCTTCAACCTTACGCACCGCATCGACATCGACATCGATGCGCACATCGCCGCGCACCGCGACTACGCGGCGCACCACGAAGCCCCGCTGAAGGCTGCGTGGCCGCGCCATGCCAACCGTCGCGATCCGCAGCGACGGCTGCGAATCGGCTTCGTGTCGGGCGACCTGTTCGATCACGCGGTCGCGTCGTATCTGTTGCCGCTCGTCGAGCATCTGGTGAAGGACCCGGCGCTGTCGCTGACGTTCTATCACAACTACGTCCGCGACGATCGCGTCACCGCGCGCCTGCGCGCATGCTCGCACGCGTGGCATACGGTCGCGGGCCTCACCGACGCGCAATTCGTCAACCGCATTCGCGCCGACGGCATCGATATCCTCGTCGACCTGTCGGGCCATTCCGGACGCAACCGCCTGTCCGTGTTCGCGCGCAAACCGGCACCCGTGCAGGTCAGCTGGATCGGCTACCCCGCGACGACGGGTCTCGACGCGATCGACTACTACTTCACCGACTCGTACGCAGTGCCGTTCGGCCCGATGGAGGCGCAGTACACGGAGAAGATCGTCCATCTGTCGTCGGGCGCCACGTTCTCGCCCGCGACGAACGCGCCGCCCGTCAACATGCTGCCCGCGCTGCACAACGGCCGCGTGACGTTCGGCAGCTTCAACCGCCTGAACAAGCTGCGCGCCGACGTGATCGCCGTGTGGGCCCGCGTCATGCGCGCGGTGCCGGATTCGCGCATCGTCGTCGGCTCGATGCCGGGCGACGAAGATCGGCTCGAGATCGGCAAGACGCTGACCAGTTGGTTCGCGCGCGAAGGTATCGCACGCGACCGGCTGGTGTTTCAACCGCGCACGACGACGACCGTCTATCTGCAGCAACATCATCACGTCGACTTCTGCCTCGACACGTTCCCGTACACCGGCTCGACGACCGTGCTCAACGCGCTGTGGATGGGCGTGCCGACGCTGACGATGCGCGGCAAGACGCCGTCGAGCCGCGCCGGCCTCACGTGGATGTCGCATGTCGGGCTCGAATCATTCGTCGCCGACGATGTCGACGACTTCGTCGCGAAAGGCATCGCGCTCGCATCGGATGTCCCGACGCTCGCACGCATCCGCGGCGAGCTGCGCGAGCGCTGCGCGCGCTCGGCCGCATTCCAGCCGCAGCGCGTCGCGCAGGACGTGTCCGACGCATTGCGCATCATGTGGCGCCGCTGGTGCGACGGCCAGCCGCCCGCCCCGTTCGCGGTACCGCCGCGCGACGCAACGACAACCGTCGCAGGAGACCGCCCATGAGCGCACTGCCGCTGCGCGCCGTCGAGCCGTGGACCGACGAGCGCATTTACGTCACCCAACCGCATCTCGCGCCACTCGCCGAGTTTCTGCCTTATCTCGAGGCGATCTGGGAAAGCAAGGTGCTGACGAACGGCGGGCCGTTCCATCAGCAGCTCGAGAAGGCGCTGTGCGATTACCTCGGCGTGCACCATCTCGCGCTCTTCACGAACGGCACGCTCGCGCTCGTCACCGCGCTGCAAGCGCTGCGGATCACGGGCGAAGTGATCACGACGCCGTATTCGTTCGTCGCGACCGCGCACTCGCTGCTGTGGAACGGGATCAAGCCGGTATTCGTCGACATCGATCCTCACACGCTGAACCTCGATCCCGCGAAGATCGAGGCGGCGATCACGCCGCAGACGACAGCGATCATGCCGGTGCACTGCTACGGCCGGCCGTGCGATGTCGCCGCGATTCAAAAGATCGCCGACAACTACAACCTGAAGGTGATCTACGACGCGGCGCATGCGTTCGGCGTGAAGACGCCCGGCGGTAGCGTGCTCGAACACGGCGACATGTCGATCCTGAGCTTTCACGCGACGAAGGTGTTCAACACGTTCGAAGGCGGTGCGATCGTCTGCCCGGACGCGAAGACGAAGCAGCACATCGATCATCTGAAGAACTTCGGCTTCGTCGACGAAGTGACGGTCGTGGCGGCGGGCATCAACGGCAAGATGAGCGAGATCAACGCGGCATTCGGTCTCCTGCAGCTCAAGTACATCGACGACGCGCTCGCACGCCGTGCGCACATCGAGGCCGCGTATCGCGAAGCGCTCGCCGACGTACGTGGAATCCGCTGCCTGCCGCCCGTCGACGCGCCGGTGGCGAACCACTCGTACTTCCCGATCCTCGTCGACGACGATTATCCGATCAGCCGCGACGCGCTGTATCAGCGACTGCGCGATCACGAGATCTACGCACGCCGCTACTTCTATCCGCTGATCTCCGACTTCCCGATGTACCGAGGGCTGCCGTCCGCACAACGCCCCAATCTACCCGTCGCCGCAGACGCCGCGGCGCGTGTGCTGTGCCTGCCCATCTTTCCGGCGCTGTCCGACGGCAATCTTGCCCGCATCGTGAATCTCGTCGCGCACCCGCAGCCATGAAGCTTGCGATCATGCAGCCGTATCTGTTTCCGTACGTCGGTTACTTTCAGCTAGCCGCGTCGGTCGATGCGTTCGTGTTCTACGACGACGTCAATTACATCAAGAACGGCTGGATCAATCGGAACCGGATGCTGCTCGACGGCAGGCCGCACTACTTCACCGTGCCGCTCGCGGGTGCGAGCCCATCGCAAAAGATCGCCGACGTCCGAATCCAGCCGCCCGAGCGGTGGCGGCGGAAAGTGCTCGAGGCGCTGCGGCACGGTTACGGGAAGGCGCCTCACTACGCGCGCGTGAGCGAGCTCGTCGGGGACGTGCTCTGTTGCGCAACGGCACACATGTCGACACTCGCCACGCGAAGCGTGATCGAGGTCTGCAATTACCTGGGAATCGACGCACGCTTCGTCATGTCGTCGGCCGGCTACGGCAACGATGCGCTGAAAGGCGCGCAGCGCGTGCTCGACATCTGCGTGCGCGAACGCGCGGCGCGCTACGTCAATCTGCCGGGCGGCCGCACGCTATACGACGACGCGGCATTCGCCGCACGCGGCATCGCGCTCGAATTCATCGAACCGAACCTCGAACCGTACCGGCAGTTCGGCGCCGAGTTCGTGCCTGGCCTGTCGATCATCGACGTCCTCATGTTCAATGACGCCACCGAAGCGCGCGCGATGCTCATGCAAGAGGCGCGCTCATGACGACGGATGCGATCGGCGGCTATCTGCAACTCGAGTTGCCGCGCGCACCGGGCGAGCATCATGGTGACGCGCTGCGGTTTCAGTCCGCGCGCGCCGCATTCCTCGCCCTCATTTCCGCGTGCCGCCCCGACGCCGTATGGCTGCCGCACTACATCTGCGACGGCATGCTCGAGCCGCTGGAGACAGCAGGCATTCCCGTGAAGCGCTACGCACTGGACGAACGCCTGCGCGCCGCCGATACCGCGCTCGGGCCACGCGAGTGGCTCGTGTACGTCAATTATTTCGGCGTCTGCCAGCATCAGGTCGACGACGTATTGCGACGCTTTCCGCGTGAGCGCGTCGTCATCGACAACGCGCAAGCGTTCTTCGAGCCGCCGTCGGATTGCGCCGCCACGCTGTATTCTCCGCGCAAGTTCGTCGGCGTGCCGGACGGCGGCTATCTCGTGTCGCGACATGCGATCCCCGCGCCCGCCGAAATCGACCGTGACTCCCCGCGGCGCTTCATGCATTTACTCAAGCGAACCGATACGGGCGCGGAGTCCGGTTATTCGGATTATGCGCGTGCGGAGGCGAGTCTATCGCGGCAACCGCCGCGCCGCATGTCGACACTAACGCAGCGCCTGTTGGCGAGCGTCGACTATGCGCAGATCCGCGTAAGGCGGCTTGAAAATTTCGCGCGCCTGCACGAGCGGATCGGCGCGCTCAATCACTTTCCATTCGCGCAGGAAGGCATCGGCGTGCCGCTCTGCTATCCGTTCCTCGGTGCGCCGGACGGCGCGCGTGCGCGGCTCGCGGCCGAGCGCGTCTACACACCCGGCTATTGGCCCGAAGTCGCCGCACGCAAAATCGTCCCGGCGTGGGAAGCCGGGCTCGCGCGCGAAGCGCTTTTCCTGCCTTGCGATCAGCGGATGTCGGAAGGCGATGTCGCGCGCGTCGCCGACCTCGTCGCAGCGGTGTGCGGGCGCGAGCGAGCGTCTCCGGTCGATACATCGCGAAGGAGTTTGCCGAAATGAGCGACAAGATCCGAGTGCTGGTCTTTCCGTGCGGGTCGGAAAACGCCGCCGAGATCCATCAGGCGCTGCGCTACTCGGTGCACGTCGAATTGCATGGTGCGTCGAGCGTCGACGACCATGGCCGTTTTCGCTTTGCCAGATACGCCGGTGACTTGCCGAAGATCAGCGATCCTTGCTTCGACGAGGCGTTCGCCCGCTTGCTCGCCGAACGACGCATCGATCTCGTGTTTGCAACGCACGACACCGTGCACGAATACCTGTCCGCGCGCGCGGCGCAGATGAGCATGACGCTCGTCAACGGCGACCCCGAAAGCGCGGCAATTGCACGCCGCAAGAGCTCGACCTACTATTTGTTCGCCAACGAACCGTGGGTGCCGCGCACGTACGCATCGGCCGGCGACGTACACGCGTGGCCCGTCATCGTGAAGCCGGACCTCGGACAAGGCGGCCAAGGCGTGACGCTCGCGCACGACATGCTTCAGTTGAACCATGCGCTTGCTGCCGTCGAAGCGCCGCTCATCGTCGAATATCTCCCCGGCGAAGAGCTGACGATCGATTGCTTTACCGATCGCAAGCGGCGCCTGCTGCATGCGCAGCCCCGAAGCCGCGAACGTGTGAAGGCGGGCATCGCCATGCGTTCGCACCTCATTGACTCGACACCGGAAATCGATGCGATAGCGCATTCGATCAATAATCGGATGCGGCTTCGCGGCCCGTGGTTCTTCCAACTGAAGGCCGATCGCGACGGCCGCTGGAAACTGCTCGAGGTTGCGTGCCGTGTCGGCGGCACCATGGTCGCGCAGCGCGCGCGCGGCGTGAATCTGCCGTTGATGGCGGTGCAGGATTTCCTCGGCCGCGATCTCGTCACGTTGCCGAATGCCCAGATCCGCCTGATTGATCGAAACATCGCAACGCGCGCTTCGTTCGCTTGCGAATACGACGCGGTCTGCATCGATCTAGACGACACGCTGATCATCGACGGTTACGCGGTGCCGCAGACGATCGCGTTCCTGTATCAGTCGATCGCGGCCGGCAAACGAATCGTGCTCCTCACGCGACACCGGTTCGACGTCGCGAAGACGCTCGAGGCCGCGCGGATCGATGCACGCCTGTTCGACGACATTGTCGTGCTCGGCGCGCACGAGTCGAAAGCCGACCACGTGCCGCCGCGCTCCATCTTCATCGACAACCATTTCCCCGAGCGCCTCGACGTTGCGCGCAAGTGCAACGTGCCGGTGCTCGATGTCGATACGGTCGAATTCTTTCTGCGCTAAGGCGCTGCCATTGCCATGATCAACAAGACCTCGCCGAACTTCCTGAACGTACTTCGCGCGGAGCGAAGAGATCTGCTCGAGCGAATGCGTCAGACGCGCTTCGAAACGTTGAAAGACGGCTACAGTCACGCACAGATCATCCCGTTCGCGACGTATGCGCCGTGGCTCGACGACGCCGGTTTCACCGACGTTTACGCACTCGCGAAATCGTCGACTCTCGTCGACGTATACCGCTGCTACGAGCTGTATCGACTCGCGCAGCAGTGCGCGCGGCTCGCAGGCGAGGCGATCGAAATCGGCGTATGGCGAGGTGGAACGGCGGCCGTGATTGCGCGTGCGCTACCCGAAAAGACGCTGCATCTTTTCGACACGTTCAGTGGCGTGGCGAAATGCGACGCCGAATACGACACGCTTTATTCCGGAGGCGAGCATTCGGACGCCGACGAGCATACGGTAGTTCGCCTGCTCGAGACGATCGGCGCCAACTGCCGCATTCATCGTGGAATCTTTCCCGACGACACGCTTGCCGCAATGCCGGATCGCGTGTGTTTCGCGCACATCGATGTCGATTCATACCGGTCGGTTCTCGACTCGTTCAATGCACTCTGGCCTCGCGTCGAATCACGCGGCATCGTCGTGTTCGACGACTACGGTACGTTCGGTTGCGAAGGCGCCACGCTCGCCGTCAACGAGATCGTCGCAAGTCATCGAGACGGGCTTTTCGTCCACAACCTGAACGGACACGCATTGTTCATCAAGCAGCCGTAAGTTGATGCGCCGCCTGGACGCGACGCGACATCGGAATGTCGAACGGTGACGACGAGATTGCCGCGATTCGCACGATGCGGCGGCTCGCCGTGCGCTCATGGCAACTCGTTGGACGCTCACTGCCGGACACCGTGCCGTGCATCGCTGCGAGACAAGAGGATTGGGAAAGGTCGACATGAAAAAACCTGCGCATTATCAAACGCTCGAGTACGAGCGCATCATGGTGCTGATGCGCGCTTTCCAACATGCAAGCAGCCGGCCGCTGCGCGTGCTCGACTATGGTTGCGGACTCGGTAAATTTCTCGACGGCTTCGCGGCGCTGGGGCTCGACGTGACGGGTGTCGACACGAATCCCGATTACGTCGCGCGAGCGCGCGCGAAGGGCTACGCCGCATACGAACCCGATGCTTTCCTTGCCTCGCAGCAACAACCGTTCGACGTCATTTTCCTGAGCCATGTGATCGAGCACGTGTCGCCGGACGGCCTCGTCACGCTTGTGCCGCGGCTCTGCGCATTCATGCACGACGCGAGCCGCATGATCCTCGTCAGCCCGACGCCCGGCGAGCGCTTCTATCACGACTTCTCGCACGTTCGCCCCTATCTGCCGCAGAGCATCCGGCACGCGTTCGGCACGACCGGCATGCCGATATCGTTCGGCGAAGCGGGGCTGCTCGAGATGGTCGACGTCTATTTTTTCAAAGATCCGTATCGGACGCGCCTGTGGCGGTCGTTTTATACCGGGCACCCGCTCAAGCGGGCCCTGACGCGGGGATACAACCGGCTGCTCGACATCGCGTGGCGCGCATCCGGAGGCCGTGTCGGCGTGATTGCATCGTGGCTCGGCGTGTATGTGCTGCGCAGCCGCTGACGCGCGCTCCCACGGTAACGACACGCCTTTGGCTTCAACGACGCAGCGATCGGGCCCGCGATGAACCGCTTGGTGGCGAGCGGTGTCGGCATCGACCACCGGATCACACGGGGGCACGAGCCGGGCGCGGCGAGCCGCTCAGCAGCGCCAGCGCCCATCCCGCGGGTGCGAAGCTCCGGCCCCAAGCGGGCTTGCGCGCACGACCATGAATTGCACGCGTCGGCGCGGTTCGCTCGGCGTGCGCCGTCTCATGCCCGACACTTGCGGGCCGAGTCGCGCCGGACACACTTCGCGGGCGCGCACCTTGACAATCCGCCCGCCCCCATGGATCACTGAGGCCTTTCGACTCGAATCGCGCAATCGCGCAATCGCGAACGGAGATCACCATGTCCTTCGAAACCTGGCTCGCATTCGCCGGTGCCAGCATCGTGCTTCTGATGATCCCCGGCCCCACGATCCTGCTCGTGATCGGCGATTCGCTCGCGAATCGCAATCGTTCGTCGTGGAGCACCGTCGCAGGCGTCGCGGCCGGCGACACCACCGCGATGACGATCTCCCTCGCGGGCGCGGGCGCGCTGCTCGCGATGTCGGCGGCCGCGTTCACCGCGCTCAAGCTCGTCGGCGGCGGCTATCTGATCTATCTCGGCATTCGCTCGATCCTGCATGCACGCCGCGTCGGCGCGATGGAAGTGAGCGTCGAGCGACGCTCGGCGAAGCGGCGCTTCCTGTCCGCGTGGGCCGTCACCGCGCTGAATCCGAAGAGCATCGTGTTTTTCGTCGCGTTCGTTCCGCAGTTCATTTCGCCGCACGAAACGTTCGCTCGGCAGTGCGCGATCCTGCTGCCGACCTTCGTCTGTCTCGCTGCGCTCAATGCCGCCTGCTATGCGCGCATCGCGCGCTTCGCCGCCGCGCGGCTGACGGGGGCCGCCGCGCAGCGGCGCTTCGGCTACGGCGGCGGCGCCGCGCTGATCGGTGCGGGCGCGCTGACGCTCGGGATGTCGCAGAGCTAACCGCGCGTGTGCGCCCGCGCCTCGCCCAGGAAGGGCGTGCGCCGCGCATTCGAAGCGAGCAGGCAGCCTTGCCTCGAAGGCACGCGCGCCGCCGAAGCCTGCCGCGCGAACGCCGCGACGGTCTCGCTCGCCCGCGCCGCCGGCCACACGTTCAATGCCGGCCCAAGGGCTCGCCCGATCCCGGCTCAAGGGCGCGCCCGATCGCCGAGCCTGCCGCTCGCGACGGCATGGCGGCCGATCGTCAGCCGAGATCGAGCGTCGCGGTGAGGTCGCCCGGCGGCTGCGCGCCGCGCGCCGCGAACGCGCGCTCGCGCGCGAGCACGCCGTCGAGCGGCGCAAGCCCGTGCACGCGCGAGATGAAGCGCAGGATCGAGTTCGTGTCGTACAGCGTGTGATCGACGTAGCCCTTCTTCGCGAACGGCGAGATCACCATCGCCGGAATCCGCGAGCCCGGCCCCCAGCGGTCGCCCTTCGGCGGCGACACCGGGTCCCACCATCCGCCGTTCTCGTCGACCGTCAGGATCACGACCGTGTGCGCCCATTGCGGGCCGCGCATGATGCGCTCGATCACCGCCGCGATGTGCCGATCGCCCGACTCGACGTCCGCATAGCCCGCGTGCATGTTCAGGTTGCCTTGCGGCTTGTAGAACGTGACGGACGGCAAGCGGCCGGCGTCGATGTCGGCGATCAGATGGTTCGTCGACGGATCGTCGCCGAGGCCCGCGTCGCGCAGATGGCGGCGCCGCGCGTCGGTACCCGGCGCGTAGTTCGCGAAGTAGTTGAATGGCTGGTGGTGGTACTGGAAGTCCGGCACCGAGCCCGTGTCGCGATGCTCGAGCGCGAATTGCCACGCGCCGCCGTACCATGCCCAGTCGATGCCCTTCTCCGACAGGCGATCGCCGATCGTCGCGTAATGCTGCGGCGGCAGCACGCGCGGGTTCGACGGGTCCGCATACGCCTGGTTGCCGTCGACGGGCGGCCGCACGCTGCTCGGTTGATACGGCGGCGCCATCGTGTTGACCGCGTAGCCGTCGGGCGTGAAGAGGCCGTCGTTCTCGAATTTCGGCGGGCCGTCGAGCGCCGACGCGGGTGAATCCGCCGCGAGCTTCAGGCGCGCGCCCGTCGGATCGTCGCCTTCGACGACGGACACCAAGTGCTTCGCCGGGCTCTTGTTCACGTCCGGATAGAGCGGCGCTTGCGCTGAGATCAGGAAAACGTGATTGAGCCACGAGCCGCCGAACGCGGCCATGAAGAAGTTGTCGCAGAGCGTGTATTGGCGCGCGAGATTCCAAAGCCGCAAGGTTTCGGCCGAATTGCGGTAATGCCCCATCACGAGGCCGCCCGAATCGGCCCATGCAGCGAACTGATCGTTGCGGCCGCCGTTGATCTGCATCTGGTTCTGATAGAAGCGATGCCACAAGTCGCGCGTGATGACGCCGTTCGGCAGCGGCTTGCCCTGCGCGTCGGGAATCACGAACGGCGCGTTCGGCAGGCCCGTGATGTCGCGCTCGCCGATCATGTAGCGCTTGCCGTCGACGACCTGCGCCTGCGGCACGAGGCCGCCCCAGATCTTGGGCAGCGCCGGCAGCGGCGTCTTGCCGTCGCGATCGAGCTGCGCGTAGCGCTCGGGCGACACCGCGCCGAGCGGCTGCCGAACGCCGGGAAAATCGCCGAACAGGTTCGCGAAGCTGCGATTCTCGGCGTAGATCACGACGACGTTGCGCACCTCGTTGCGCAACGCGGCGTCGAGCCGCAAATCGGCGGCCGAGCGCGGCGCGCTCGACACGGTCGATTCGCAGCCGCCAAGCGCGACGCTCGCGCCGAGCGCGGCGATGCCGCCGAGCACGCGGCGGCGATCGGGGTCCTCGGGAAGGTCGGTCGACGGGGAATGCTTGTCAGTCACTTCTGCTCCTCGGTCTTCTGGTTGGTCGTACGGTCCGTCGCGCGCGTCGGCGCGTCGGCGCGTCGGGCGGGCAGCGTCGAATTGCCGCTGCCGCGGCTGGACGCGTTTCGCGCGTGCGCGGCTGCGCGCCGCCGCGGCCTGAGCGACACGCGGCCGCCGGCACGGCCGGCAACCTGCATTCAGGCCGGCAAAGCACGTGCAATCAGGGCGAAACGCCCCGTCGCGCGCACTGTCACGAAAACGTCACGATCGCGACTATAGCGCGACGGCCTCGCCGAACCCTGCTTGATCGATGCATGTACGAGACGAAACATGAAACATTCGCACGCAAGGCCGCCATGCGGAGCCGCTGACTAGCGAGCGGCGGCGGCCTTGCCACGATGCATGCCGCCGCCGTAACACGCGAACGCCGCAGCACGCCGCCCTCATGCGACGCGAAGCCATGGGCGGGAAACGGATGCGGCGGCGGCGATAATGAAAACGCGCCATGCGCGGCGCCCGCCGTCGAGAGACGGCGGGCCCGCAGCCGGCGAGGAAGCCGAGGGCGCAACGCCGCGACACGCACACGCAGCCCATCCGCGCGATGCCGCCGGCCACGCATGACGCGCGACGCACCGACGCTTTCGCCAACGACGCCCATGCCGCAACGCGCGCCGCATCCCGCGTATTCGGCTGCCCTTGCTCGAGCATTCGCGGAAATTCGTCAGTCGGCGTCGATTTCGACGCAGCGCCGGATTCGAAACGCGTGCCGGACGCGCCCATTCGAAATCGAGCGCTTCATTCAGCCCGAAAGCGTTTGGTCAGATTGCGTTCGCCACGCAGCCGAGATAAGGTGACGCGGCAATTCAAGCGCCCCGCATTCGAAAACGGCGGACGGAGATCGTCGCCACCGTCGCTTCGACACATGCCACGCCCCCGCGCTTTCGCTCGACTTCCTTCAACCGATTCACTGACAACCGAACCTATCGACATGCCTTTCGTCACCATCGATGGCCAGCCTCTGCACTATCAGATCAGGGGTTCCGGCGCGCCCGTCCTGTTCGGACACAGCTACCTGTGGGATTCGTCGATGTGGGAGCCGCAGCTCGAAGCGCTCTCGAAGTCCCACCAGGTCATCGCGCCGGACCTGTGGGGGCACGGCCGGTCCGGCCCGCTGCCCGCCGGCACGAACGACCTCGGCGATCTTGCAACGCACATGTGCGCGCTCCTCGATCACCTCGGCATCAAGACCTGCTCGATCGTGGGGCTGTCGGTGGGCGGCATGTGGGCGGTGCCGCTCGCGCATCGCGCGCCGCAGCGCGTCGATCGGCTCGTGCTGATGGACACCTACGTCGGCGTGGAGCCGGACGCGACGCGCAACAAGTATTTCCAGATGCTCGCGGCCATCGATGCGCAAGGCACGATTCCCGAGCCGCTGCTCGACGCGATCGTGCCGATCTTCTTCCGTCCCGGCATCGATCTCGCGAGCGAACTGCCCGCGGGCTTCCGGCGCGCGCTTCAGGCGTTCACGACGGAGCGGCTGCGCGACTCGGTGATTCCGCTCGGCAAGATCACGTTCGGCCGCGAGGACGCGCGCGAGAAGCTCGCCGCGCTGCCGGCGGACCGCACGCTCGTGATGTGCGGCGCGAACGACGTCGCGCGGCCGCCCGCGGAAGCCGATGAAATCGCGACGCTCATCGGCTGCGAAAAAGTGTTCGTGCCGAATGCCGGGCACATCTCGAATCTCGAGAATCCGGCATTCGTGACGCGAACGCTGCTCGACTGGTTCGGCCGCGACGGCGGCCGAACGTGACGGGCGGCATTCTCCGACGGCCGCGCGCGCCCGTGCGCAAAGGAGGCGGCAACGCGTCCCGCGCAACGACGATCATGCGACCTTGAACCGCCCGACCGCCTCGGCGAGCTCGACCGCCTGCGTCTGCAGCGCCGACGCCGCCGCGGCCGACTGCTCGACGAGCGCCGCGTTCTGCTGAACCATCTCGTCGAGCTGCGCGACCGCGCGGTTCACCTCCTGGATGCCGCGCGTCTGCTCGTCGGCGGCGTTCGAAATCTCGCGCATGATCGTCGTCACGTTCGAGACCGTGCCGACGATGTCGTTCATCGTCTGCCCCGCCTGCTGAACGAGCGTCGCGCCCGTCGACACGCTCGACACGCTCGAATCGATCAGCGCCTTGATCTCCTTCGCCGCCTGCGCGCTACGCTGCGCGAGCGAACGCACCTCGCCCGCGACCACCGCGAAGCCGCGCCCTTCCTCGCCCGCCCGCGCCGCCTCGACGGCCGCGTTCAGCGCAAGGATGTTGGTCTGGAACGCGATGCCGTCGATCACGCCGATGATGTCGCTGATCTTGCCGGACGCGCCCTCGATCTCCTGCATCGTCGACACGACGTCGGACACGACCGAGCCGCCGCGCGACGCGACGCTCGCCGCGTTCGTCGCGATGTCGTTGGCCTGGCGCGCGGCGCCCGCCGATTGCGTGACCGTCGACGTGATCTCCTCGATCGACGCGGCCGTCTGTTCGAGGCTCGCCGCGGCCGATTCCGTGCGGCGCGACAGATCATGGTTGCCCGATGCGATTTCGCCCGCCGCGTGCCGCACCGATTCGCTCGCGTCGCGGATCACGCGCATCACGTCCTGCAGCTTGCCGACGAACGCGTTGAACGAGCGGGCGATCTGCGCGACTTCGTCACGCCCGGCGTCGGGCAGGCGCTGCGTCAGGTCGCCCGTGCCGGAGCCGATCGACTCCATCGCGTCGCGAATGCGCGCGAGCCCCTTGAACGCGACGCCCGTGATGGCGCCCACGATCAGCGCCGCGACGACGACGAGCGCGACGAGCGTGCCGATCGACACGAGCAGCAGCGAATGCATGCCGGCCATCGCATCGGACTTGTCGAGCGCGACGACGGTCAGCCAGTCGGTGCCCGGCACGGCGCGCGCGCGCATCAGCTTCGCGGCGCCGGCGACGTGCGCCTCGATCGGCGCGGCGTTGTCGTCGGCCGACGACGCGGCGAGCGCGTCGACGCTCAAGTCGTCCGTCAGATCGGTGACGGGCTTGAGCGTGAGCTTCGGATCGGAATGCGCGACGATGTGGCCGCCGCGGTCCACGAGCATGCCGAAGCTCTCGGGCGTCGGATGGATCGCCTTGACGTTCGCGATCACGCTGTCCATCGCGACGTCGCCGGACACGACGCCCTTCAGCGCGCCGTCGCGCACGATCGGCGCGGCGAACGCAACGACGAGCTTGCCCGTCCCGACGTCGACATAAGGCGGCGTGACGACAGGCTTGCCCGCCTGCACGGCCTGCTTGTACCACGGGCGGCCGGTCGGATCGTAGTCGGCCGGAATGCCGGATGCGTCCGAGAATTTCGCGGTTTTGTCCGCGTAGCCGACGTAGACGTTGGTGAATCCGCCCGCCGCGGCGATCTGCTTGAGCGCCGGGATCGGATCGGGCGCGAGCGCGGCGTCTTCGACCGATACGATCATCTGCGTCTTCGACGCGACCCAATCGGCGATGCCGGCCTCGTGGCCGGTCAGCACCGCGCTGAGGTTCTGGCTGATGGACTCGCGGTTGTAGCGATTGGCGACGAAATAATTGAGCGCCGTATTGATGACGAGCGCGCCGATGACGATGGCAAGGCACGCGACGAGAATGCGGGACCGGATCGAGGAGAGCATGAGGAGCGACGTGGGATGTGCGAACTCATGGGTTAACGGCCAAGAAAACGCTCGACTTAACCCGAATGGTGTGAAGAGTCAGGGTTTTCTCCCTAGGGTTTATACGGAATGCGCGGGCATTTTTTATCTGCGTCAACGCCATGTTTCGATCAACAAAAAAGTGATCGAATCAGCCGACGAACATGGCGATGCCGCGCGAATCGACGACCTGCGGGAAATGGATCTTCGTCCGCGCGACGCGCCGTTCCGGTTCGATCGCTTTCGAAGCGAAGGAAACGCTGAATCGCGGCCGCGCGTACTCGCGCGGCCGCGCACGATCGCAGCGCACGCGCGCCGCCCGCACCATTGCCCGACCATTCATGTCGCGGCCGCCCTCCCGCGAATGTCAGCGTTTTTGCTGTTCGTCTTCCGCGTGCAAGAGCTGTTTCTTGAATTTGCCGACCGTCGCATGATCGTGGCCGTAGCTCACGACGCGATAGACGGCGCGCGCGACGTTGCCGCCGCCCACGTTGCAGATGATCGTTCCGTTTGCGCTCTTCAACCCCGGCGCATGTTGACCGATCCAATCGTGATTTTCGATGGTCGTCTCGATTCGGCAGTCGTCCGGAATGTTTATTCCGATCTTCGACAAAAAGTCGCGCGGATGGGACAGATATTCGAGATATTCGTCAGGCGTGCATTCCCAAAAATGAACATGGAACGGTTCGTCGCGAATGATTTCGGAGCGTGCGGATAAATCCACGATTTTTGTCGGCATCTTGATCTCCCGATGCGGCGTCGATGCGCCGGCTTTACAGTGACAAACGAATTCGCACGCGAAACGCAAAGGCGGCCCCGGGCGAATTCGTCCCCTATGCTTTCGTGTTCGAGAATCTCATTCGACTGCACATCTCGCGATCGGTCGGCAGCGCGCTGCCGGACACGATCGCAATCCGCCTGCCTCGGCCATCGCGCGCTCAGCCCGGCGGCGGCGCCAGCGGAATCGACATCTCATGCCTGAACATATTCGACGGATCGACCGCGCGCTTCGTCGCGATCAGCGATGCGGCCTTGTCGCCGTAGTACAGCTCGAGCCACCTCGGATCGATCTGCGCCGGATCGCTGTCGAGATATTTCATGTCGATGTCCGGATAATTGATGTAGCAGCCTTCGTAGCGCCCGCTCGCGTCGCGGTACGGCTTGCCGCCCTGATCCGCATGCACCGCGGCGAACAGATCGTGCAGCCATTCGACGTGGAACGCGTCGTCGGCGGGATTCGTCCAGTAAGTTTGGTACTGCGACTTCAACAGCGATCGCCGCTGGCACACCGACGTCGGATTCGCGCTTTCGTCGTTCACGTTGACGCAGCCGCCGTACGAATCGATCTGCACGAGCGTCTGGTTCAGGCGCGGCTCGTCCGCGGTATTCAGATATCGCCAAAACGCATCGATCTCGGTGTCGCCGAAATTGCCGATCTGATACGCCGACTTGTACTTCCCGCGCCGGTTCGCCCCCGATCCGTTGATCGTCTGCGTCAGGTACAGCCAATCCATCTTCAACGCGTTTTGAACCGCGTGCGTCAGACGCAGCCCGGCGAGCGGATGCCCGAGCGACGGCAGATTCGGCGCGACGAACCGATCCCAGATGACCGGCATCCGGCCGGCGGCCGCATTCATCGTGTCGACGAAATCGACGAAGGGCGCATCGGCCGGGCCGCCGACCGTTCCGTTCTTTCCCGTGTACTGGATCGCGAGCACGATCGGCCCGGTCGAGCGATGCTGCAGCTTCAGGAGCGTGAACAGCCCGCCGTTCGCGAGCGCCGGATCGCCGGCGTTCCAGTTGGCGTCGTTGCGGCTGAACCAGTCCCAGTAGGTCTGAATGAAACGGCCGAAGCTCGCTTGCGTGAAATGCGACCAGTCATACGCGAGCGACAGCCAATAGGCGGTGCGCGGCGCGTCGGGCAGCGCCCGGAAGTAGTAATTCAGGATGATGCCGAAATTGCCGCCGCCGCCGCCGCGGCACGCGATGAAGAGCGCACGGTCCGCCGGATCGGCGCTGCCGAGATGCACGTGCTTCGCGTCGAGCGCGCCGCCGCCGGATGCGGGCGTCAGGATGTCGACGCCCGCCAGCCAGTCGACTGTCAGCCCGTGCATCCGCGAAAGCAGGCCGTATCCGCCGCCGACGATGTGACCGCCCGCGCCGACCGAATAGCACGAGCCGCCGGGCAGCGTCTTGCCGGCGGACTTGTACAGGCCGACATAGCCGTTCCAATTCTGACTGCCCGCGGCCACACGAACCGAGTAGCGCGCCGAGCCGGCGACATCGAACGGCGACGCAATCTGCCCCTGCGGATCGAAATCGAAGCCCGACATCAAGCCGATATCGACGATGGCGAGCTGCCGGCCGTTGTCGCTCGGCAGCCGGTTCGCGACGAAGCCTTCGTAACAGTGCCCGCCGCTGCGCACCGTGATCCGGCAACCTCTCGCGAGCGCGTCGCGCGACGCCGCGATCACGTCATCCGGCGTGCGACAGACGTAGATCGCCGCCGCGCCGGCTTCCGCCGTCGGCGGCCAGCGCAGGTTGAATCCCTTTTGGAGAGTCGCATGACGAGGATCTGCGCCGTCGACGAGCACATAGGACATCTGAACCTCCGGCGAGCGTGTCGGATGCTTCGAAACCGAATGGACGGCCATCGAGCGATCCACGCGCGATCGCCGATGCAAGCGCGTGCAAGATGGCCATCGGATGGTCTCGAATCCGATGGCCGCGATGCTTGATGCGAGCAGTCGATCGCAGCTGCGCATCAGCTCGGACGGGCGAGCGGATTCACGCGAAATTCAAGTCGATCACCTGATAGAAAGCGTTCGCGGTATCGGCAACGTCCCAGGCCGCGAGCAGCACGTGATAGCCCGTGCGAGTCGGCAGATTGAGTTCGTGAACCGTGTCGCCGCTGGGAATCAGTTCCCGGTCCGCGTCCGGCCCCCAGTACGGCTGATACGTGTTCAGATAGATCTTGAGCGGCTCGGACTCGAATTGCGCGCGCGTGAGCCGCGCACTGGCGTCCCATCCCGGCTTGGTGATCCAGTACGTCCAGCGCCGCGTCTTGTGCGGCATCGAATACGACCACGTGATTTGCAACGACTGGCCCGACCGCACTGCGTGCTTGCGCCAGTGCGCGACGGAATCGGGCTCGTCGAGTTGCGCGCGGGCATCCACCGTGCGCCCGCCGCTTGCGATTTCGCCGTCGCGCGGCGGCACGCCGTTGGCGACGTCGTCCGGCGCGTCCGGATCTCTCAGACCGCCCTGGGTCGCAGGAAAGAACTTGCCGCCTTCCAGTTCGTTGACTTGCCCGAAATCGAGTTTTCCTGCTTCGTAAAGAAACACGGCGCGCGATTCGGGCGTGATGACGCGACCGTGCCTCGGTGCAATTGACGAAGACTTCGTTGCGCTTCTCGAACCGATAGTGCTCATTTCGCCTCCTTTGCTGCAAACATGCCGGACATCGGCAAGACCAACGTTGGAAGCTATTCGCGATGCCAATGGAATTTATGCTAGGACCTTAATTCGGCGAACGCCAATATATTTTCCTTAAAGCGATTCGATTTGTATTTTTCATTAAATCGATTAAACGACGATCGGTTTTTTATTTGATCGATAATTGATTTTTCGATTGTTGATCGGGCGGATGGAGAGACATGGTGATTACATGAATTTCATGGAAATTGAGAAATCAGAAATGTTCCGCTGGGTTCCGCGCTCCGCGGCCGCGCGAGGATTGTCGCGAACCGGGGAAAGGGGTCGTGAGAATGGGTCATTGTCTGCATGGACAACGACGGGCCGTTCGCGGAACGGCCCCACGCGCCGGCCGTCGATCAGGGCCGGGTCACGTAGACGCTCTACGATCGGCTCACGGGCACTAGCATCAGCGCGCTCCTCGTCGGTCAGACTGGCTGACTCGTCGAAGCGGCGGAGCCCCGTGCACATCGAACTCGCGTTCGTTTACCGCGGTTCAGTGATCGGTTAGCCGGGTACAACGTCATCGCGGAAGGCACTGAAGCGGGCGGGGGTTGGCGATTTCCACTGGCACGACCTGCGGCACACCTGGGCGAGCTAGCACGTGCAGCGCGGCACGCCGTTGCAGGTGCTCAGGGAACTCGGCGGCTGGGGAACGTCGGAGATGGTGCAGCGCTACGCGCACCTGTCGGCCGATCGTCTCGCGCGTTGGGTGGCACCGCATACCTCGGTCGCGGAAGTGATCCAGTTGCCGCCGGCGGTGCAGGAAAACATGCGAAGGGCCGGATAACAGGTGTACTTTAGCTACACTCGGTAAAAACGACGGTGGGGGAAAATCGCTGAGAGCCTTATCTGGCTTGGCGCGCCCGGCTGGGATCGAACCAGCAACCCCTGCCTTCGGAGAGCAGCGGTTGTGTCAACTTTTGGTGACACTACTCGAAGCAGTCAAGCAACCGTTCAGAGCATTCAGCTTCCTCTAGTCGCCGTTAAGGAATCCATCTATCCACCAAGCCTAAAGTCAATTGCCCTCAATACATCGATAAGCTGAACGCATTCAAGCCCTCGCGCCTCACAGACGTTTGGAATTTTCGGAGCAGCATCTTTCTTTGCCATCGTCTCGTATGTCACAACAACGAGACCATGCGCTTCCGCAAAAGCAACGACAGCCGGATCAGCGCCCGATTTTGTGGAATTCACTTTCATAAACCCCGGATGGTCATTGACTACTTTTTTTAACACCTCGATTACATTTCTATCAGGGTCTCGAAACATCTCGTTGGCTTCGCCACCAGCCCAATCATGGAGGTCGTCCTTTTGCTTCTCCAACTCATGGAGGACATCGATAGGAGCGACAATGTCCCCCGCCTCACAAAGCTCGGTTAGTTTCTGCCAAATAGGCGCAAACAAGTCTGGGGGGTACAAACGTACCCAAGGCTCGATCAGGGCACTAGTATCAAAGCACCATCTCACGCAATAACCTCACCCCGAAGTGCATTCTTGATTTTTGGGAGGTGGTCAAGCTTGGTGTTCAGGATGCGAGAAAGCTCAGACCCCGTAATTGCGCTTGAAGCATAAGCGTTAACTGCCAGTCGCGTTAGATATCTGCCGTTACTAAGAAGCACTAGCCGATACTGCGGCACCTGTCCACTACCCTCCTCACGTCGTGCCTCATACTCTGCGACGAAGCGCGAACGCATTTGTTGGTAGTGCTCCTTTGACGTCTTTCCAATGTCAAGTAAGCGCCTCAGCGTGGCCTCACGACTGGCCCAAAATCTACGACTTATTACTCGTAGCTGATCATTTCCCCATGTAGTTGTGCGGCTAGCTTGCTGAATTTCATTAAGCGCCAACAACTCGGCCCGAGGAACGAGAGCGTTACCAGCAACACGATTGCAGTAGATTTCGACTTCTTCGCGCAGCGGCTCGCGCTGAACGTCTTCAACAATATCGCAAAGACTACTTTCAGCACGAGCCAAGTGAGTAAGCTCGTGGAGCAATGTAAATATGCGGCCTAACGGACTATCAGCACTGTTCAAAATGATGACCGGCAGAGGGAAGATTGCAAGGGAACACCCACGCATCTCCTTTATCGGCACCCTGCTCAATTGAACAACCATTACGCCCAGAGACTCGATCGCCGAACGCCAACCGTTCAAAGCTTCGTAGTGGTCCGTCCATCTCGCTCGTGTCGCCATTGTGATGCCAAGCCGCTCTACCAACACCGCGGCGGCCGCCTCCGGCTGCATATTCCGCGCGATTGATAAATTCCAAGCAGGTGGCTCGTCTTCGAGCTGCGCCAAGATATCCAACGCAGCCTCGCGTTTCGCTTCAGCCTCGCGAATGCCGTTCGCCAGTGCCGGAGTCATAAACTCGATCGCGCTAACCTCAAGCTGACGGTAGTCAACTGGACGATGCGGAACCCTCGGGCGTTCGTTAAGAAAGAAGACTCCTATCGAGCGCTTATAGACGTTAGCCAACGTCCTCAATTGAGAGAGTGTTGGAACACGTTCCCCACTTTCCCATTCCGTCAAACGCTCTGTTGACTGACCAATTTTTTGCGCAGCAGTATCCACGCCCATGCGCGACTGTTCGCGCGCCCAGACGAGCAGGTCAGGATTTAGAAGTCCACTGAGATCGGGGCCAGCCATAGTGAAGAAAAGGATAGCAGATTCGGGACGACACCAGCGTCTGAACCCCAGAGAACAACTTTCTGGCTCAGGAAGAAATCGCGCTCATGCTGCAGTTGGCGGCAAACCTGGGGGGGCCTTCCCGCGCTTGCAGAACTACCGGCCTTTCGGGTAACGCTGCCGAGCACCGAGTATGCGCACGATATCGACCACCCCCGCCTTCTTCCTGACGCGGTAGACGAGCAGATAGTTAGGCGTCAGCACCATCTCGCGCGTTCCGCCCACCCGTCCCGCCCGGTAGAGCTCCGGATGCTCGAGTAACGCGTCGGTCAAGCGCTCGATTCGATCGTCCAGTTCGAGCGCGGCGGCCGGGTTATCGGCCGCGATGAAATCGAACAGATTGCTGCGGTCCTCCCGCGCGAGCGCACGCCATTCGACGATCAAGCCTTATCCCCGGCCCGCGCCAGCCGTTTGCGCAGCGCGACCTTCCTCGCGGCCATTTCCCGCTGCACCTGCTCGTGCGGAACACTGGGGCGCGGATCATCGAGCGACGCCTGTACTTGCTCATGCAACCAGCGATCATAAGCCGCGGCTTCGTGGGCGTGCCGCATCCGTTCGGCTGCATCGACGCGGGCGCGCACCGGTTTGGCGGCCGCATCGTAACTGGTCGCGTCAACCTGAAAGCGCGCGATCCCGAGGCGACGCAAAAACGCAACCAACGTGTCGAGTTTTGGCCAGATGCGGACGTGACCGCGCCGCACCGCCAACACGCGCTCCGTCATCCCGTACTGAATCACGACGCCCCAGCCGCCAGCTTGGGCGATCACGTTGGCGCCGCGCACGCTGTTCGCCTGCACGAGCTGTTCGAGGGTGTGCTGATCAATCATATCGAGCGCGTGTGCCATGGCGGGGCCTCCCGGTTGCCAGTCATCTAGTATTAATTCTACCAAATATCTAGTATTTGGTCGCCGCACACTAACTACGCGGCGCGATGACTGGACATAACGCCTCTTGTGCTGCCGCGCCGACTGGTCAGTCAAGCACAAACGTGCTGGCTACGCGTCAGTCACTTCTTTGCTTGCGTTCGCGAGCTGCACGCTCTCGCCTCTCGCTAGCCGCTGCACCTGCGGGCAGGTGGAACGCAAACCGTCGATGTGCTCTTGTAGGTTCGGGGGGATGCGCTGCCACATCGGATCGAGGATGAAGTCGATACCCTCGCGCCTCGCTTGTTTTGCGGCTGGCACAAAGTCCGCGTCTCCGGCTACAAGCACAATCTGATCAACCTGCTTTTTGAACGCCAACGAAGAAACGTCGACGCCGATTCGCATATCAACGCCCTTCTGGCGCACGTCGACCACAACGTCATCAGGCGTAATTTCCGCCGACTGCATCTTGCCTTTCAGCAAATCGGCGATCTTGTCCGGTTTGATCGTCCAGCGAGCATCCATCGACAGATGCCCCAAGCGGAGCGCAACTTTCCGCATCTCGCGCAACCGAGCATGCAGCTCCAACCGAAAGGACGCCTCCGCCGTTTTACCAAAATCAATCGCCCGATGGTCAATCGGGTTGTGCATCTTCTTGGTAAGCGGCGGACAGTCGTAGAAGAAAATTCGGTACAGCTCTCGCCGCTCTGGCTGGCGGCCGCCCTGCTGATCCTGAATACCACCGTTGCGGCGGGACATTTTAGGAGACAGATGAGCGCATGCCCATCGGTGCGCACACTCCGCCGCCCTCAGCGCATCGTGTGCGTTTTGGGGCTCGATGGCACGAAATCGCTTAATGAAAAAGGCCCCGTCGATCAAGATTGCTGTAGGCATTTATGCCCCTTATGATTTTTCTCGCTCAAAAAGCAAAAAGCCCTAGGGTTCGGCGCGTCGCTGGATGAGGTGCGACGGCTTACTGCCAAGGGCTCGATAGCAAAATGTTAACACTTACAACTTTCAGTTGCAAGGCGTAGCCCTGGTCGACTACGCGGCGTACTTTCGCCAACCCATCTTCGAATCGCAAATCGCTTGCGAGCACGCCCCCGCGGCGCTATCGCGCTCAAGCGCGTGCATCCGAAAATCAAAACGGAGCCGAAATACTCCTGCCATCCCCATTTTTCGCCATTTGCAGCAAGGCCGTACGGACTTCAACCAACCCAGACTCGAATGTGCCAAATAACGCCACCTGCGCGAGTGGCGATAAGTTGGCAAACGCGGAAACAACATCTTCAATCGCCAGCAGGCCCGCCAGCGCGCTAAGGCGCTCCACGTTTATCATGGCGGCGTCGAGCGGACTGGAGAAGGACTTATGCATCAGTCCTCCCGCCCCTTGTGGCAATGGCTGCCAAAAGGCGCAGCGCGTCACCACACGCATCGAGGGCTGCTCGATCCGATGGCGCAACTGCGGCGGCACGTATCGCCGCGCGAATAATCTCAAGAGGGGATTGCGAAAGCTCAGGACGAGCGACAACTTCTTGCATGTTGCGGGCTCCTTGTGCGGGTAGGGTGACCCGGGCCCCAACGCCAAATGGGGTGGCCGGGCACAAGACAAGGTTGGCGTACCGGAGCACAAGGAACCGGCGAGCCCGAGGGCTCCCCCGTCAAGGCCCGACCATAAGCGGCACATGACGTGCAGGCGAAAAAATACCGCCTTTCGGCGGTCGCCCGCCTTGTGCATTTCCGGACGCCAATCCGGGTGTCTGCTGTTTCAGACACGGTGGAATGATAATCACGAACCCGCAGTGGATCAAGTAAATGCGGACCATGTGGGCTCGCGCGGGTTACAGCGAAGAATGCGGGAGCCTCGGCGTATCGAGGACCGCCGCTTTCGCGGCCAACAGTTCGTCGCTGGAAACATCGAACCGCCGAAGCCACGCATTGCTGCTAGCCTTCGAGTTAAAAACCGGAGCGTCGCCGTTCACGGTTCCACGTTGAAGAATGGAAACGGTATCGGGAATAAGGCGGCGAAGCGCCGCATTCAACACAACGTACGCGGGAGGCGGACCAATTGGCTTGTCGCCACCACCCGAATTCACGCCCGCGGCAGGCAAAACGCCGGCTCGGATGAGCAAGCCCCCCGAGCACTGCGTCAGCCGATACCAATCCATCGGCAACTCGGATTTCAGCGTGCTCATGTCGCCAACACGGTCTGCCATTGAAGCGCTGATCAGCGTCAGCCAGTCAACGGTCTTTATGTGGTCCGCCTGGCTTCGTACCTCAGTTGCAAAAGGGTCGCCCACGTCGAGACCCGGACCGAGTCGGTTCGACATGAAATACTCACTGCTCTCGTTCTCTTCACGCGCCGTAGGCGGCAAATTCACTGCGTAACCAGCGTGTCCATGAATCGCGTTGAGGCGTTTGGCGAATTCTGCAAACAGCCTTGGCAGAAGATCAGGATCAGCCTTAACGACAGGTACAGGCAACGAGAAAGACAGCACGTCGAGCCCTCGCGTCCCCAGCGCCGCTTGCCACTTCTCGAGACAGAACGTGTCGAATCCGTGCATGCCCGCTTCGCGCGTGCTGTCTCCACTGGTAAATGCAAACGTGAACGGCTGATCTTCGCTTAGGCTCGCTCCCATCGCCGCCAACGTAGGGGCCTTGGCGATCGATACCGCGCGCTTTCCCTCCGGAAAAAACCAGCGCAAAGCGCCGCTTGCCACCTCGTTGTATTGGTCGAAACACGCCACAATTTTCTGACGAACTTCTCTCGAGTATCCTCCCTTGAAATACAGCACTCCGCGCACCGCCAGCGCGGCGCCAACGCCTTTGTGTGGATAGCGCGGCTCGAATGCCGCAAAGGGCAACGTACCGGCGCGCTTGGGGTCAGCAACCCACGCTTGAATCTCGTCGTCGTTCATCGTCAAGGCACAAATACAGGAGGAGGCACCGGAGGCGGCGGAGGGCTGCGCAGATACGCGTCGAGGCCCGCCCCAAAGGAAGACTCGCCAGATGTCGAGACTGCGGACCTTTCTGACGGCTGTTCCGTCTTGCCTCGGTCGCAATCGCACTCGTCAGGGCCAATCACCGACACCTTCGCGGAATCGCCGGCAATTTGCACGTATGCGTCGCGCTGGGATCGCGTCAGCGTATCGCCGGGGAATTTTATCTCCACAACGGACTTCAGATTGTCTTGCGTGGGCGGCAGCGACGGATCGTTGACGATGACGACGTCCGGACGGCGGATGTTACCTACCCCTGGCGTGTAGCCGCCTAGGCCGCCCGGCCAGTACTTTTGAATCCATCCCGGCAGATAGTCATGCGTCTTCGTGACTACCCCGGAATCCATGATCGGGGCAGGTGGATCGCGTGACATGTCGTAGTTCACCTCGGCCTTGTATGGGCTCCTGTGATCGCTGATCGCGTCCGCTGCCTTGAGCCTGCCGCTAACGCACTGCTGCTTCAACTGTTGACCACTGGCGCCAACGCTTGGCATCGAATTGCATCGGCAAATGACCGCGCAGAGCGCTTGCCGATCTTCGGAATCGAGTCCGTTGCGACGCAATCGCACGATGTTCGTTCGACCTTCGCCCGCACCGGTCGATCCGGAACCCGCTCCCTTCGCGTAGTCCGTCATGCCGGCTTCGACCTATTGGAGTCGAAGGTCAACGTCGCCGATCCGCCACTTTCCACCCAATCAGTGTAGCCGTTCTCATCAGTTCGCCCGGAAACGATCTGGCCCCCGCTACCAGTTACGGTATATTGATAATTCGAGATCGGCTGACCGGTGTCGTCATCAATCGCTTGAAACCGCCCACGATGCAAGCCGCCTCGGATCGAGTCGACAAGCGGTATAACGCCGCCGCCAACGGAGGGCGTACTAACGCCTGAGGACGCACCCGCTGTCGGCATAACAGTGGCGGTACCTTGGGACGCGATAAGAGTTGCGCCGCATGCCGTTTTGTCGCCATCCGTCGCCACCGGACGTTCCCCAAGCGCCATGTTCCGCTGTTTCACACGCACAATCGGGAAAATCCCGCCGCAACGCGGACATGACACCATGTCGCCGAGCAAGGCGATTGCTTTTCCATGCGCGATAAATGTCGAAGTACACGAGAGCACCCGTCCTCCGTGCGTCGTCGTATCGCCCTCTCGGATTAACGCGTACCCCATCTGGGAACCCCAATGAGAAAACCTCGTGGGACTGTAGCATGGAGAAGAAAAATGGAACCACCCTGTCATTTTTTACAGGTTTTTAAGCATCTTTTCGCGCCGGCATGGTGCACGATAGAGCGCAACATGATGCGCCACCTTCGGAAGGCAGATCGCCGCGCTCGTGACTCGCTATCTGCATAACAAGGTCTTTGGTCTAGCAGCTCGACTGAAATTCACTCTACAACACGCAATGCAGCGTCAACATCGCCATAACTGACTAGCTACCTGCCGCTGCCCCGTTACTATCTTCACGCCCCGATAATCGGGGTTTTGGCCAGCCAGGCCCGGTATGATTCCCGCCCCCAGTCGCAGTCATGATCCGGGGGGTGTTGTCACCGGGCCTGGTGGGTGGCTGGTGATCGCTGATAGGGGTTTGGCCGGGATATCCCGACGCCGTCCGTAACGTGGATGCCGAGACTTGCCACCGTTGTTGCAGGCCAATCCGTTCACTCTGCATAAACTGCGATGCAAGAAACCCAACAACATGACGCCATCGATATCTTCATCGGCGTCGACGTCGGTAAAGGCCAGCATCACGCCGTTGCACTCGATCGAAATGGCAAGCGTCTGTACAACCAGGCGCTACCCAACGACGAGGTCAAGCTGCGAGCCCTCATCGCCGAGCTCAAGACTCACGGCCGACTTCTGTTCGTCGTCGACCAGCCTTCCACCATAGGTGCGCTTCCTGTAGCCGTCGCCCGTGCTGAAGGCATACTCGTCGCCTATCTTCCCGGACTGGCCATGCGCCGTATTGCCGATCTGCACGCCGGCGAAGCCAAGACCGATGCCCGCGATGCCGCGATCATCGCCGAAGCCGCTCGCTCGATGCCGCATACGCTGCGCTCGCTTCGACTCGCCGACGAGCAGCTCGCCGAGCTCACCATGCTGTGCGGCTTCGATGACGACCTCGCCGCTCAGGTCACGCAGACCAGCAACCGCATTCGCGGCTTGCTTACTCAAATCCATCCGGCGCTCGAGCGCGTTCTCGGACCGCGCCTCGACCATCCGGCGGTGCTCGATCTGCTTGAGCGCTACCCGTCCCCAAGCGCACTTGCCGCTGCCAGCGAGAAGACCCTCGCCAACCGCCTCATCAAGCTCGCACCGCGCATGGGCAAGAACTTGGCGGCCGAAATCGTTCACGCGCTGAACGAGCAAGCCGTGATCGTGCCCGGCACGCAGGCTGCCACCATCGTCATGCCTCGTTTGGCCCAGCAACTCGCCGCCTTGCGCAAGCAGCGTGACGAAATCGCCGCCGAAGTTGAGCGGCTGGTGCTTGCTCACCCTCTTTGGCCGGTCCTGACCAGCATGCCGGGAGTCGGCGTCAGGACCGCCGCCAGACTCCTGACCGAAGTCGCCCATAAAGCCTTCGCCTCCGCCGCGCATCTGGCGGCCTACGCTGGCCTCGCGCCGGTCACCCGGCGCTCAGGCTCGTCGATCCGTGGCGAGCATCCATCCAGACGGGGCAACAAGGTGCTCAAGCGAGCCTTGTTCCTCTCTGCCTTCGCGGCCTTACGAGACCCAGTCTCGCGGGCCTATTACTCGCGCAAGATCCAGCAAGGCAAGCGCCACAACCAGGCCCTCATCGCACTGGCACGACGACGCTGCGACGTCCTGTTCGCCATGCTGCGTGATGGCACCATTTACCAACCCAAGTCAGCCCCTAACGCTTGACGAAAGACATAGGGGCACCCCCCTACTAGGGACATTCGATCTTCCGTCGTTTTTCGACAACTTTCCGCCGTCAGGTTGATTAAAGAGTCATCCCAACTGGAGGTCCGTTTTTGTAAGTTTCTGAAAATTTCTCAGCGTCATCGGAAAATTCAAAAAATAGAGACCAATATTCGCGCTGAGGATCTATGCCATACATAAAATTCTTCCCGTATCTGGCACACATTGAATAATACCCGAACATATACAGCGCAACATCTTTATCGATCTGATTTGACCTAATTAGCAAAGCAATTTCCTCAAAAAAGACCAACAGTTTCCTTTTTGGATCCCACATTTCCTCCTCTCTCAACTTCGGAAAATCACCATCGATCAACTTAAGAACAGCATACAAATCCTTATCATCGAACAAGCGCCGATGCAGCGCCAAGAAAAACTCCGTCCTCTTCAACTTAGCGGACGTCTCTTTGTCTTGAATCTCCTTCTCTCGCTGCTCGTTCAAACGCCGCAATTCGTGATAGATTTTATATAACCCAACCACACCCAAAACCACTGTCGTGACAACACCCAATGCCTGCCAACACACCCCCCACTCTTGCATGCCAAGACAAACTTTCGTGTATACAAGACAGTATTTTGTGGGGTCTGCCATCAAACTATCTCCAGAATGTCATGAACGATGTATCGCTTCACAACACCTTGCGCGCTTACAATTTTCGAAACTTTAAGATGAACCTTTCCAGGTTTTCCGTCGTTGTGAGCCTGCATTGATTTAAGCGACAACCCCCGGACGCGACGATCATCTGGATTTTTAAGCTCGAAAGATATTACTTTACCTTCCGCATCTGAAAATAGTCGACCGAAATGACTCAGTACGTTAACTCTGGTTACGTTACCTGTTATGTATTCGGTCTCAGTTTGCTCTTCTCGGACGCTTACATAATCGAGAGTTTCACTGGTGAGCGTTAGCTCATCCCCAACCCGTGGACGATTGAGGTAAATTTTCACGGCCTTATCGCGTGCTATTGCCTTGTGCATGAGATGCATAGGAGCCTCAAGAGCATCTGCAATCTCATGAATGAACAGATCATTTCGTTCGGAAATTTTCTTTACCCGAGGCATTCGTGGATCATAACCAATTCCAACTGAGCTTGACCACGCCCACACCAGATAATCCCAGAAATTATTAACAATAACCGAACCGCCAATCTTTTCGGCAATTTTGCCTTCAAACCGAATGTCGACCTGCTCCTCAAAGCAGCCCTTTTTAGAAGAATGGATGAAGGCACTTGCGCCAGCCGCACTATTATTCTTCTTTCTAACTTCCTCATCATTCGCAAATGCATGCGAAACAAGATTCACCGCTCTAGCAACCCCGTAAATAGTATTGGCAGCATCATAAACATCGAGCACGCCCTCATCCGCCGTGCCCCCCTCGATGCGCATTACAAGACTTACCTCTTTTTCGCTCATGCAGCCCCACCGGTCTTAGTTAGAAATAGTTTTCGACGGCACTAAAACGTGCATGCCGCTTATTTTTATGTGAAATATAGCACAGGCTGCGGCGCCACCATTTCATTTAAAACATATATTATCAACCGATTCGACACATCACGAGAACGAAATCATCAACCTCTTACCGCAAGCAGCCGCGTATCTGCGCAAAGTCGCAAACGACGGCGAATGTTTTTCACTCGACAGTGACGCTTCAAGTCGCGACACCGCGGATGCAGTTGTTCCCATCCGCTCAGCGACCTGAGCCTGCGTCAAACCAGCCTCTTGCCGAGCAGCCAAAATGGCGCGGAGCGCGCTGTACTCATCTTCCAATTCGTCATACACCCCCATAACACCACGCTTTTTCAGCAAGTGCTCCGTATCGTCCGGCGTATGCGGAACCGGGTTGAATCCTTCCGCTCGATCGCGCTTCGTTACCGCTTTAACCATTATGTACCTCGCTCAAACGTGCTCTGGCAGTCCGCACCTCATTTTGCGGCGTCTCTTGCGTCTTTTTCACAAACGAATGCAGAACGACGACCTGCCGTCCAACGTGCGTGCAATAAAACACACGTCCGATGCCTTCCTTGCCCTTCGGGCGCAACTCAAACAATCCGCGCCCCATCGCCCGCGAATGCGGCATGCGCAAATCAGCGCCAAACTCCTGCATCAAATCCAGGAGCCGCAGATAGTCTGCCAAAATTCCGGCGGGCAGGGCGAAGACGTCGCGCTTGACGCGCTCGTTGTAATAGACGACTGTCCAATTTTGTTTCATGTTAGCAAATTTGCTATGTTGCTGCAATTCAACCAGTCGGTTAGAGCGGCAGGAGTTTCTGCACGGCCTCGCGACCGTGATCAGGGGACAGATGCGCATAGCGCTCAGTGACCGTGATGGAGGAATGTCCCAACAGGTCCTTGACGACGTACAGGGAAACGCCCTCCATGACGAGCCATGATGCGAAGGTGTGGCGCAGATCGTGGATGCGGAAATTTTCGATTCCGGCGCGAGCACATGCCGCGACGAACCCTTTTTGCAGGTTGCCGACTCGCCTCCCCGAGCTGGAGGCAAACACCCACTCAGACCCGGCGCAATGTCGCGCTACCCAATCACGCTGATCCCTCAGCGCCGACAACGCGCCACTGTTGAGCGGCACTAACCGACGCTTACCGTTCTTCGTGTGCTCGCACTCGAGTCGAAAATGTGAGCGCTCAAAATCGACCCGGTGCCACTCGAGCGCGAGAAGTTCGTTTTTCCGACACCCGGTGCTCAGCGCGAGCCGCACGAAGTTTCGAAGATGTGGCTGCCGTGCCGCCGTCCCGGCCGCGAGAATCAGCGCCGATGCCTCGCTACGAGATATCCAACGAACGCGCGACTCACCACCATCAAGGCCAAGGCTCTGCACCGGGTTCGGCAGTTCCGGATAGTCGTGCTCGGTCCGCACAAAATTAATGGCCGCTGACAATAGTCGGAGCTCACGCTTCACCGTCGATTCACAGACACCATCCACGAGCCGAGCAGACACGTATCGCCGAACATCGCCCCGCTTCAATTCCCGCAAATCGCGGCCGCTGAAATGCGGTTGTAGTCGCTGCAAGGAGTACTGATCCCGCTCCTTGCTACGGTGCTTCTTCTCCAACATGTAGATTCCGATTACTTCCTCAAAGACCATTCCAAACGCCTCTGCGTCATTGATCCAGCGAATATCGGTTGAACTGTTCAGCTCTTTAGTACGATGTCCGAATCAGCCTAGGTTTGATGTCTTTCGCGCCTAGCTTTCGCGCGTCGATAACCAGAACACCCCGAGTTCCTGCCGCCAGAACGCTTGACAACGATCCAACGTCGCGCCGGCGCGCAATGCTGCCTCGAATGCCGTTTTCAGCGCTTCCGCGGGGTCGTTCGAGAGAATGTGACCAATCGGCATGACTTCCGGCACGACAATGCCGCGGCTAGTCCAATACCGTTTCTCGTTCAACGCGTGCTCGGCGAAATCCTTCGTGATGTACTTCGCGAGATACGACGCGAGCTTGTGCCGCAAGCCCTTTTCCTTGAACGGGTTGCGCACGTTGATCTGCCCGTTTCCGATGCCGACGATGCTTTGCCAGATCGAGCGCAGAACGCGATAGTTCTGCCGGCCCTTCACCGCGACATGCAGATGCCATGCGCCGCGCTTCTGCCGCTCCGCGACGGCGACATACTGGAAGCTTCCCAACGCGCCGAGACGCCGCCGCAGCTTGTCGAAATCGCGCTTGAGCCGCGCTTTGTCGAGCATGTTCTCCCGATACGTCAACGTGATCATTCGATCCGCTCCAATCGCCTTGCAGCGCAACCGCACCTGTTGCTTCGCACGCTTCGCCGCGTCCATCAGGTTCGCTTCGCTGTTCTCCGACTCGCCACGCTTCGCCTTTGGGATAGCCCACAACGACTGTGCCCCCACGTACCGATCGAAACGTGTCGCCGTCACCTCGACCTGTCCGTCGCCAAAGTTCCGACCACGGACAACCCACTCCCTACGAAACGGCGAGTAGTCGCCTATACTTGTGTCGTGCATTGCAACTCGTCCTTGTAGTGCACTGCTTCACAAAGCCCCGGTCGTTCCCGCGATCGGGGCTTTCCTTTTTCTGGACCGTCTTTCTGTCCTGGCTCGGTGCGCTCGTCAGCGTGTCGTATCCGTTAAGTGTCCCTGATACAAGTTTAGGGGCCGCGCTGCGCGCGGCCCGCCCGGCGCGCTCTGCTGCGCTGGGCGAGCCGCTCGCAGCGAACCCCCACCCCCTCGCTTCCGAGCCGCCCTCGCCTCCGCTCCACGCGCCGGCAACACATGCGCCACGGCGAGCCTGCAAAGAGATGGGCGAGCCCGCCGCGCTGCCTCCGCTCACCGTCCGCGCGAACACCCGCTACTCGGTCCGGCGCGCCGCGCTGAGCCGCGCGACAACGGCACGAACTCCGCATTACCGCCGTCGCACTACGCCGCTCCGATCGCGGCCGGACACTCCTAACGCTGGACGCCGGCCGTCGTACCGCACTGACTTACAATCTCGCTCACCAAAACAACCGAGGGACCAAACAATGACCCTCTGCGATCGCGACTGGTATCGCGAGGAATACAAGAAGAAAGAGCACCTGTTGGAGCAGGGTTATGCACCACGCGCCACATTCGTCGCAGCCGCTGCGCCAGTCCCACCCCGCCCAAATGCGCCCGCTCCCATACACATACCTTCGTGGGTCAAAATCGCGGGGATAGCGCTGGGGTCCGGGGTAATCTCGTACCTCGTCGTATCAGTCATCCTCGACTACCTCTGAGCACCGCACCCGATCAAATCCGCTGCACCTGAAGCACCAACAGAACCTCCGTGCGCTGCTTCGAGCTGGATCGACCATCGAGAAAGCTCGGCAGCCACGCATAACCGCTGCGCGCCGTCGCGTTGCGATCCTGAATCAAGCCGCCCAACACGACGACCTCACCGTCCTTCAATCGCGTCACCGTCTGTAGCTGCCGCGTGTTCTTCGTCGGCGACGTATCGACGCCGGTTTTCGTCGCGACGAAATCGGAAATCTCCTCACGCACCTTGAGCTCGATCACCTCGCGCATCACGGTCGGCTCGACGTCGAAAATCAAACCCGCATCCTGATAGGTGATCGACTGAACCGGCGTGCCGGTCGAGCCTTGGTAGCTCACGCTCGATTGCGTCGGCACCTGCTGCCCGACGTTCAGGCGCACGCGTTCGCCCGATACGATCCGCACGTGCGGCGCGCTGACGACCTTGAATCGCGAATCGGCATTCAGTGCCGATATCGCCGCGTCGACGCCCGGCCCCGTGAAGCGAACCGCGCTCGTATCCGACGACGTGTCGCCGCTCGAAACGCGAAGCTGACCGCTCAGCATGCGAACCGCGATGCTCCACGCCGTGTTGGTCGAATCGGTGTTCGCCACTTCGTACACCCAACCGCGAACGACCACCTCGCTCGGCACCGTGTCGAGTTCCGGCACGACCTTGCGCAACAGCGCGACTTCATCATGCGAGCCCACGATCACGAGATCGTCGCCGCGCGCCTGCACGCTCGTTTCAACGGGCATCGCGGGCACGTCGCCGGCCGGCGTTGCGGATTCGCCGGGCACCTGTACCGCGCCGACAGGTTGCGGCGGCATGCTGACGGGCGACATCAAAGGCATCGCGCGCGCGCCAATCATCGGCTCGATGAGCGAGCGCAGATAGTCGACGCGGCGATAGAGCGGCTTGTAGACGAACACGTCTTGATCGGTTTTTTCGCGCGCGGCGCCGGGCTTCTTCATCACGTAGTCGACGCCGTTCTTCGTCACGACCTGAAAGCCGAGCGATTCGAGGAAGTCGCCCATGACCGTGCGCACGTCGCGATTCCGATCGTCCAGGCGGAACGACACGAGCCGCCCGTCGCTCAGCACATCCGGGCCGAGCACGTAGGGCGTATGCATCGCCTCCTGATAGATCAGGTCGACAATCTGCGCCACCGTCACGAACCGCAGATCGAACGACGTGCCGGCGACGTGCTTCAACGGCGTCAACGTCGGTGCGGCGACTGGCGCCGGCGCGGCGGCCGACAAGCTCGCGTCAACCGGGAGCGTCGGCAACGGCGGCACCGCGCCAACGGCCGCCACCGAATACGCGATCAACGCCCCAATCAGCACTCCGTATCGCTTCATTGCATCCCCCCGCCTTGTTCTGTTTTTCCGGCTTGTGCGCCGGACCATGCACCAACGGTCTTTCCGTCAACCTCACCCGTCAGCAGCATCCCTTCGCCGCTGAATCCCGCCAGCGACACCGGGCGCAATCGGCCGTCCGCCGCGACGAGCACCACGTAACCGGCGCCTTCCGTCACGTAGCGCCCGGCAATGCGCCAGTCAGACGACAGGGGCACGGCCGGCGCGCGCTCGACCTTCGCGGATTGCGACGACGGTGCAGGCGCACCGGCTGTTTCGTGTGCCGACTCCGACATACCCGGCGTCACCCCGAAGCCGTCGCGCGCGCTGTAGAAGAACTTCACCGAGCAGTAGAGCAACACGCCCAACGCGATCGGCACGACGAACAACGCCTTGGGAACGACCGCCTGCTTCTTCGTGTGGACTTCGGCGCTCGTGTAGAGCCTGAACACCTCGCGCGGATACGCCCATTGCCGTTTCACCGCGTCTTTCAGGCTGCTCGGGTTGTGGCAGTGGTCCCACTCGTAGAGCATCGCGCGCTTGAGCCCGAACAGGTTCCGCACGTGGATATGCCGCCCGACCAGATCGCGCACCGTCTTGCTGATCCGCTGCGGATGCTGCGTGATGAGGATGAAGTCGACGCCCTTGTGGCGATGCACGTGCAGTTGCTCCACGTCCGGCGTCGGCTTTTGGCTGACCGCCGTCGGCGGGTAGATGCGTTGCGCCTCATCGATCACGATCAAGTCGTGCGCTTCGGCCTTTTCGTGCCATTGGCGCAACCAAGGCTCGTCAATCTCGACGTGCTCGATTGCCAGATCGCGAATGCCGTCGACCAGCACGCGACGCCCCTTCGCAATCTTCGTCAGCAACCAGACCGCGTGCAGCGTCTTGCCGCTCCCCGGAACCCCTGTGATTAACGTGATCATTTGCCGAACACCATTTTCGTTGTAGACGTGAGCATGTAGAACGACACGCGCGCCGAAAGCCCGCCGAGCACGTACGCGATGCCGTCGCCCACGCCACCAAGCGCGAGCACGTTCGCGATATCGGAGCTCAAGCCGCCGACGCTCGCCGACATCCATTGCACAACCTGAGCGAACACCAGATCGATTCCCGTGACCGTCACGAAGCCGATGCCGAGCGCGACGAGTACGCGCGTGACGATCGGCCCGACCAGCGACACCAGTAGGCTTGCCCAGCTCATGCCGCCAACCCCGTCACGAAGATGACGCCGGCGAGCAGCGCGCCCAGCAGCAGCACCAACGGGCGCAGCTTCAAGGCGAACTCGCACAGCGGCTCATAGCTGAACGAAAGCTCGCTGCCGAACACGACGACCCGCTTCGGTTCCGGGCACACGCCCTTGGTCAATCCGATCGAGAGGGGCGACAGCGAAATGCGCTTCGTATTGCTGTTCACGGCTACATCCGACGCGCTGCCGAGCGGCGCGCATGCCGACGCATCGGGATGCATCGCGCAAATGTCGTCGCGCGACGGCCGACCGTTTCCCGGATTGGTGCCCGGCGCCGGCGTCGGCACGGGAACGGGTTGCGGCAGCGGCTGCGGGATCGGTTGCGGTACGGGTTCGGGAACCGGACTCGGCACCGGCTCCGGGATCGGTATGGGCACCGGGCCGGGCACGGGTTCGGGCACTGGAATCGGCGCCGGCTGCGGAACCGGACTCGGCACGGGCTCGGGCACCGGACGCGGCACAGGCACCGGCTCCGGCAGAGGAACCGGCACGGGCTGCGGCACCGGTTGAGGAATCGGGCGCGGCACCGGTACGGGCTGCGGTTGAGGCAGCGGTTCAGGCACCGGGCGCGGCTGTGGATTCGTCCCCGGCACCGGCGCGGGAGCGGGGCGCGGCTGGGGTTCCGCTTCGGATGCCGGGCGCGGTTCCGGAATCGGCACGGGCACCGGCACCGGCTTCGGCACGGGAATCGGGATCGGCCGCGGCGGCACGAACGGCGTTATCAGAACGTCTTTGCCCTTCGGCGCGGCGGACGAGAACAGATCGGCGACGGTCGGCACCTGCCCCGGATTCTCTTTCGCCCACTCGGCAATATCGCGCTCGCTGATCGGCTGATACGGCAGGCCCTCGTAGCCGGGCTGCGATGCCGCGTTCTTCCACGTCTCGTTGACGAGGTTCGTAATCGTCGAAGTAGGCAATCGCGTCGCCGCGACCTTCGACGGCATGCGCGGCCACAGCTTTGACAGATCGTCGGCCACGAGCGGCACGACTTCCGGCTTGTATTGAAACAGCGAATCCTTCCCGCTTTGCACGACGCTGCGATAGGTGACGCGCCCGTTTCTGCCTTTGATCGCGACCGTTCGCGACTCCGTGTAATGCAACGCGATCGGGTTCCCGGGCACGTTCTGCATCGGCGCGAAATACAGCACGTGCGAGTGGACGTTTGTGTCGTTTTCCTCAACACAACCTGAATTCAGGCCGCAGTGCCCAAGGTATTGATACAGATACCACGCGAATTGCTGAGCCTGTTCGAGCGTGCTCGGCAGGATATCGAACGGTCCGCGCGTCGCGTAGAAATTCGACGTGCCGAATCCCGGCGAAAACGGATAACCGTTACAGAACGTGTTGTTTGCCGCACACGTCCCGTTCCGATAGATCGGAATGCCGGCCCGCGCAGCCCACACTTCCGGCAGCAGCATCTTTTGGCGCGTCGGATCGATAGCGATCGCGGGCGGCTGAATCGGTGCATAGTTGTCCCCGACACTGGCGGGCAACGCGTTCACGCCAAGCGCGACTTGATCTTCGTTCCATAAGAAGCTCGCATCGCCCAACTGAAGAGCCGAGCCCAGCGCAAGAATGCCCATGCCCGCCAGAATCGTCAGCCAAACCGGCGCCCCCGCGAAGGCGAGCGCAGCAGCGGCCCCGGTCCCGACGACATTGAGCATGGTCGACGCCTGCCCCATGCCCGCCAGCGTCGCCGCAATGCGCGGATCGGATGCGGCGATGCCGCGTGCGATCGCGAGACGCGTCAAGATCGCCGCCTGAGCGCGATTGATCACGAAGGTTTCAATCGGCGCGAGCGCTGCCTGTGCATGCGCCTGCTGATTGCACAACATCGCGAACGCCGCGAACAGCGCCAACCAGACGCCGCGAATTCTCTTGCACATGCTCACCCCATCAAGATCAGCGCGGCACCGCCGATCGTGCCGACCGTCACGCAAAACTCGACGCAGAACCAAAGCATGACTAGCTCTCCGAAGCAGATTCCAGAAAGCGACGCATCGCACGCAGCCCGTACGCGATCGCAAACACAAGCAGCATCGCCGCCCCCACTTTCAGGCCCGCAGCCGCCCCGCCATGCATCGGTGCATCACCCGCCGCACCGCCGTTCACGAGCGTCAGATGCACGACCTGTTGCACGCCCATCGAGCCATCGGACAACGCGCAGGGCGTTTGCCCCGTGCCCGCCGGCGCACTGGCCGCATTGCCGCACACCATCACGTCGATGCCTTGCGCCGCGCGCGCGCCGAATGCAATGCCGAACAACGAAGCAACCACCCACCTTTTCATTGGCTTTCACCCAAGAAAAAGCCCCCGGTACGCGCGCACATACCAGGGGCTCAGGAGTTCACGCGATCAGCGACCGAGGAAGCTCTTCACCGCGCGATAGCCGAACATCGCCGCCGACACCGCGAGCACCGCACCGCCGACGAGTGCGATGTTCGGGCCGATACCGGTAATCGAGCTCACGACCGGGCCAACGTCCATCGCCACGACCGGCACGTCCGCCGCGAATGCACCCATGCTTGCCGTAGCGAGCGCCGCAACTGCAACCAGCTTCTTCATTTGATTTTTTTCCTCTCAGGTTCAGGCCCGGTAGTGAGAGAACCGCTCGTGCGGGCCAGCTTCGAGCGATCCGGTTTCCTTGACGGATTACGACGATGCAGCCGCAGCCTTAGCGGTCGGTCGACCAAACGGCACCAGCGACACGATGCGGGGTTCGAGCTTGCCCTCCATCGACTGTTGAAGCGCGAACTCCGCGAGATAGTCGCCGGTCGGGGAATCCTTCAGCGCGGCCGGCAGATTGATCGTGCCGACGAGGATTTGCTTACCCTCGCTGCTTTCTTGCTCCAGCACGCATTGCGCCGTGTGAATCTCCCACGGCTGGCCGGTGCGCTTCGAAATGCCGCCGCGCTGGATCACTTGCAGAATGGTCAACTTTTGCTTGCTCATGAAAACTCCTTGTTAGGACTGCTATACGTAATGACTAGAGCCGCTCCGGCTCCGGCTACATGCGCGACGTACGCGCGAATCGAAAAAGGTGGACGCTAGGTCAGCCGTCCACAAAGCGCCGCGCTATCCGAGGGTGAGAAATGCGCGACGCAGGGGGTAATGAAACCTCCGAACCTACCGACATAAACCCGATACAACCGCACCTATAATTTGCGCCGCCATTGCGTCGACCGACGACGCAACCTTCGCATCAACTCGTTCAACAGGCCATTCAACTGACATCCCAGGACGGTGGATACGGAGACAAGAAGCACGAACAAGAAAACAAACCGACTAGCCTCAGCTTCGCTCACTTAGCACACTCCCAAACATGAACCCCATCGACTTCTCCCCGATTGTGAAACCAGTAGTCACTGGGGCAATCATCACCATCGCGTGGATCATTGGCATTTCTGCGTGGCGCCTGAGTTTTCGCGTAGTCTCCTCGGTCATTTGCACCGCGGCCGCCGTAGCAACAGCAATCTTCATGCACGTCATCTAGTTGCGGACTCAGTGCGACCTTCGATGCGCCAAAACACATGCGCGAAACATCAATGAAAACTGCGGCCAAATGACCGAGCAACTCGCTTACGACCTGCTCAACAACCTCACACGGATTTGGGGCGCGCTGACGATCGAGGCCCGACTCCTGATCGCCATTGCACTGGTCGCCGTCTTCGTCGCCTTTCGATCGGATCGCCGGCGCGTGCAGCTACGGCGGCAAAAAGAACTCGATCCGATCAAGCGAGCGATCTACAACCCCAAGCAGTTCCGCCGCCCCCGCTGACTCATAAATGGGGGCCAGATTCTTCCTTTCCCCATAGCCTGCTAGACTTCCGATAACGCCACGGAAATGGCGTTTTCTCCACATTCGAATGATATGGAGAAATCGCCACATGCGTCAAGGGAAAAGTATGGATATCGCTGAACTACTGGATGCCGCCAAGCGCAAGCAAGGCTCGAATACGGCCGTAGCGGAAAAGCTGGGGTACCACTACACCAAGCTGTCGCACTGGCGCTCGGGCCGCTACAAGCCCGATGCAACCGAAATCATGATGCTGGCCGAGATGGCCGGCCTGCCCGCGTTCGAAACGCTTGCGCAGATCGAGAGCCAGCTCGACACCGAGCGTGCGTCAGTATGGCAACGTGCTTTGGGAAATCTGCGTGCGGCGGGCGTAGCGGCGACTGTGGTGCTTGGCGCTACCGCTGTGGCGAGCTTGACCTCGAAACCGGCTGATGCGGCTGAGAAAGCCCAAGAAAACAAAGACTTGGCGCGCCCGGCTGGGATCGAACCAGCAACCCCTGCCTTCGGAGGGCAGTACTCTATCCATTGAGCTACGGGCGCTTACGGATGCGATGCGACCCTAGATAGTCGCAGCGCGTAGCAAGACGGCAAGAATACCTTGTTTCCGCCGGACCGTCCACCGCCGCTCCGCATCCGTCCGCCCCTCCTCCTGCATCGCCTCATCACGCACGCCGCCCCCTCCGATGTGCGGGTAAACACGCGCCGGGCGATCGCTCGCCGCCATGTAAACGTTCCGTCTATAATCGTCCGAGCTTCACCCCACAGCCATTCATTGCCGTACCGCTCACAATTCCTATTCACGGAGACGAGGCAAGCATGAGCGAAGCACCCCACGGAGCCCCCATCAAAACCCCCGGGCAACTCATCGCAGTTGTCATCGCCTCATTCGTGATCCCGATCGCGATCATCGTGCTGTTCGCCACCTACGCCAATCACGCGTTCCGCACGGGCGCCGGCACCGACGGCCTCTCCGACGAAGCCGTCGCAAAGCGCATCGCCCCCCTCGCGCAAGTCGAAATCAAGGACGCCAACGCGCCGCGCGTCTACAAGACGGGCGAGGAAGTCTACAAGGCCGTCTGCGTGACCTGCCACAGCACCGGCGCGGCCGGCGCGCCGAAGTTCGGCGACGCCGCCGCCTGGGCGCCGCGCATCGCGGCCGGCTACGACGAAGTCCTGCACATCGCGCTGACCGGCAAAGGCGCCATGCCGCCGCGCGGCGGCACGAACCCCGACGACTATAGCGACTATGAAATCGCGCGCGCAGTCGTCTACATGGCCAATCAGGGCGGTGCGAAGTTCGCCGAGCCCGCGCAACCCGCCGCGAATGCGGCCCCCGCTTCAGGCGCGGCCGCGGGCGCGTCGGACGCGACGGCCGCCAACGCGCAAGCCGCCGCGGCAATGGCTGCGATCGCCGCGCTGCCGAAACCGGGCGAGGCGCCCGCCGCAGGCGCGAACGCTGAAAGCTCGGCGTCGGCAGGCAAGGCGCTGTACGAATCGACATGCCAAGCGTGCCACGCAACGGGCGTGCTGAACGCGCCGAAGTTCGGCAACAAGGCCGACTGGGCGCCGCGCCTGAAGGATTCGATGGATACGGTCTACAACTACGCGCTGCACGGCAAGGGCGCGATGCCGCCGAAGGGCGGCGCGAACGCGTCGGACGCCGACGTGAAAGCGGCCGTCGACTACATGGTCAACGCCGCCAAGTAACGGTCGCCGATGCAACGAAAAACCCCCGCGCTGCGCAAGCATCGCGGGGGTTTCTGTTTTGTCGCGGGCGGCCGAGCGCCGGCCGGATCGCCCGGCGATCCGGCCATCGGTCAGGACTCGTCCGGCCGATATCCGCGCTGCCTCGATCGCCGCGCGGTGATCGGCCGCTCGGCCAAACGGCAAACGCACGCCGTGCGCCGCGTGCCCGCCTGCGTCACTTCTGCAGCAAAGCCTTCAAGCTCGCGAGCCGATCCTTCGGCGTCATCGGCGCCTCCTCCGGCGCGGGCGGCGGCGCTTCGTCGAGCCCCATCTCGGCGATGAAGCGCGACTGCTCGCAGACGATCGTCTCCCGCGCGCGCTTGCGCTTCTTGCACCAGTTCAGATGCAGGCTGCGCTGCGCGCGCGTGATGGCGACGTACATCAGCCGGCGCTCCTCTTCGATCCGCTCGTCGTCGATCGGGCCGTCGTCGCTGCCGCCGCTGTGCGGCATGATCCCTTCCTCGACGCCGACGAGGAACACGTGCGGATACTCGAGCCCCTTCGACGCGTGCACGGTCGACAGCCGCACCGCATCCGGGTCCTCTTCCTTACCCTCGAGCATCGACATCAGCGCGACTGTCTGAATCAGGCCGAGCAGGTTCTTGCCTGTGTCGGCAAGGCCGTCCGCGTTGTGAAAGCCTTCCGTCTCGCCGTCAACCGCTTCTTCCGGCTCCGGCTTCGTCCCCTTGCGCTTCAGCCATTCGAGGAATTCGAGCACGTTCTGCCACTTCGTCTGCGCCTGCCGTTCGTCATAGGCGTCGTACAGGTACGCTTCGTAGTGGATCGCTTCCATCATGTCGTCGAGGACGACGGTCGCCGGCTCCTTGTCCGCGCGGTCGGTCAGGCGCTGGATGAAATCGCAGAAGATCCTCAGCGGCTCGACCTGCCGCGCGGACAGCCGCGCCTCGATCCCGCCCATGTAGACCGCCTCGAACAGCGACACCTTCGCCTGCCCCGCGAACGCGCCGAGCGCCTCGAGCGTCGTGTTGCCGATTCCGCGGCGCGGCGTCGTGACCGCGCGGATGAACGCGGGATCGTCGTCGGCGTTCGCGATGAGGCGCAGGTACGCGCACAAGTCCTTGATCTCGGCCTTGTCGAAGAACGACTGGCCGCCCGACAGCACGTACGGAATCCGCTCGCGCCGCAGCACCTGCTCGAAGATGCGCGCCTGGAAGTTGCCGCGATACAGGATCGCGTAATCGCGAAACTGCGTGCGCCGCTCGAACTTGTGCGCGGACAGCCGAAACACGACCGATTCGGCCTCGTGCTCTTCGTCGTTGCACGGCGTGACGGTGATCGAATCGCCCATCCCGTGCTCGGACCACAGCTTCTTCTCGAACAGCTTCGGGTTGTTCGCGATCACGTTGTTCGCGGCGGTGAGGATGCGCACCGTCGACCGGTAGTTCTGCTCGAGCTTGACCAGGTGCAGCTTCGGGAAGTCCTTGCCGAGCTGCGCGAGGTTCTCGAGCGTCGCGCCGCGCCAGCCATAGATCGCCTGGTCGTCGTCGCCGACCGCCGTGAACGCGGCGCGCGGGCCCGCGAGCAGCTTCAGCAACTCGTACTGGCACGCGTTCGTGTCCTGATACTCGTCGATCAGCAGATAGCGCAGCCTGTTCTGCCAGCGCTCGCGCACCGGCTCGTTGTTCGCGAACAGTTCGGTCGGCAGGCGGATCAGGTCATCGAAGTCCACCGCCTGGTACGCGTGCAGCGTCGCGACATAGTTCCGGTAGACGAGCGCCGCCTGATGCTCGTCCTCGTTCGCCGCGATCGTCATCGCCTCCTCGGGCGTGACGAGGCCGTTCTTCCACAGCGAGATGATCGTCTGGATCTTGCGGATCAGGCCCTTGTCCGTCGTGCCGATCTGCTCCTGGATCATCCCGAAGCAATCGTCCGAATCCATGATCGAGAACTGCGGCTTCAGGCCGACGTGCTCGGCCTCCTTCCGCAGGATCTGCACGCCGAGCGAGTGGAACGTGCAGACGGTGAGCTGATTGACGGGCACCTTGCGGCCTTCCTTGCCGGGCGTCGTGAGCGTCTTGCCCTCGAGGAGCTTGCCGACGCGCTCGCGCATTTCGGCGGCCGCCTTGTTCGTGAACGTGACGGCGGCGATATGGCGCGGCTCGAAGCCTTTTGCTTCGATCAGGTGCGCGATCTTCTGCGTGATGACGCGGGTCTTGCCGCTGCCCGCGCCGGCGAGCACGAGGCAGGGACCGTCGAGATAGCGCACCGCTTCGCTTTGAGCGGGGTTCAGGCCTGCGGACATGATTGCGGATGGTGTTGCGGTTGACGGCGGCGAAGCCGGAAGGCGCCGCGAGCGAAGCGCGGCCGGCGCGCGGACTGCAACGCCGGCCCCCGGCAAATGGCTCGCGGGACGCGCATGTTAACACGGCGGCGGCCGGCGATTCTTTCGCGAATGTGAAACGGGCGCTGCGTCGGACATTCGGACGATGCCCATGCGGCGCTCGTGCGGCCGCGGCGGCGCCGGCGGATGGCGGATGGCGGCCGATGCGCGCCGCTCGCTATCATGGCGGCACGCCACGACCTCGACGCCATACATCACGGAAACCGCATGGGATACCACTTCGCCACCGCCGCGCTCGGCCCGCTGCTGCTCGCTCAGGGCCGCCATGTCAGGCGCGTGACGCCGCGCCTCGCCGAGGCCGACGGGCCGCGCAGCGGCGTCGACGGCGCCGGGCCGCCGCTGCGCCTCCTCGTGCTCGGCGACTCGGCCGCCGCGGGCGTCGGCGTCCCGACGCAGTCCGACGCGCTCACCGGCCAACTCGTGCGCGCGCTCGCGCCGTTGCATCGCGTCGAATGGAGGTTGCTCGCGCGCACCGGCGCGACGACGCGGGATCTGCTCGACTGGCTCGATGCCGAGCCCGACGCGCGCTTCGACGCGGCCGTCACGTCGCTCGGCGTCAACGATGTAACGGACGGCGTGTCGCCCGCGCGCTGGCGCGACGCGCAGGCGGCGCTCGTCGAACGGCTGACGACGCGCTTCGGCGCGGCGCACGTGATTCTGTCCGCGGTGCCGCCGATGCATCATTTTCCGGCGCTGCCGCAACCGCTCAGATGGTATCTCGGGCTGCGCGCGCGGCGGCTCAATACGGCGCTGTCGCGCTGGGCCGCCGGCCAGCCCGCGTGCGAGTTCCTGCGGGTCGACATGCCGCTCACGCGCGACGCGATGGCGTCGGACGGCTTTCATCCGGGCGCGCGGGCCTGCGCGGTGTGGGCCGAGCAGGCCGCTGCGGCAATCAGGCGGCGGATCGGAGGTTAAAACGAACGCCCGACGACGGTCGATGCGTCATCGCCGCGAACGCGGGCTCTCACTTGGCTCGCGCACCGGCATTCTCCGGCCGGCGACCTTTTCGATTAGCCCATCGGCCGCTCGCAAAGGCTTCGGGCGCGGAATGCCGACGGGGACGCGAGCAGGTGTGCGGGCAGCTCGGCGCCGTTCGGCGGAGCGGCGGCGCTCCCGGCTGCCGGACGGAACAAGCCGGCCGGACGGCGAAGCTCCCGAGCGCCGCTCCTCCGGGAATCGATTCGCCGACCGAGCGGACCGGCGTTGCCCGGTCGGACCGCCGCTCTCGCCAGACGCCGGACGGACACCGGACGGGCGCCGAGAGATACATCGAAAGCAATCGAATCCGCGCCGTTTCGGCCGCGTGCCTTGCGCCCCTCGGCCGTGCCGGCCGCGTCGCGCGCCGTTCCTGTCATTCGGCGTTCGCACGCCTCGTCCATTCGGCCAACGTCGCCGCCGAACCGTTCCGCCCCCTTTCGTCATGCCACAATAGCCGTCCGTCGCCGTGCGGCGTCCGAGCCGCCGCGCCTCAGTTTCGCAAGCAGACAGGATCGTTCATGTCGTCAACGCTCAAGATTGGTTTGATGGGTTTCGGTTTTGCAGGCGCGACGTTCCACGCGCCCGTCATCGCGCACAGCAGCCGCACGCAAATGGCCGCGATCGCCACCGGGCAGCCGGAGCGCGCGCACGCCGCGCATCCGGACGCGGCCGTCGTGCCGGATCTCGATGCGCTCGTCGCGCTCGACGAAGTCGAGTGCATCGTGATCGCAACGCCCAACGACACGCATTTCGAACTGGCGAAGCGTGCACTCGAAGCGGGCAAGCACGTGGTCGTCGACAAGCCCGTCACGCTGACGGCCGCCGAAGCGCTCGCGCTCGCGCGTCTCGCGGCCGCGCGCGGCCGCGTGTTCGCGCCGTTCCACAACCGCCGCTGGGACGGCGATTTCCTGACCGTGCGTCAGCTCGTCGAAAGCGGCGAGCTCGGCCGCATCACCTATTTCGAATCGCACTTCGACCGCTTCCGTCCGCACGTGCGCACGCGCTGGCGCGAGGAAGCGGCGCGCGGCGGCGGGCTGCTGTTCGATCTCGGGCCGCATCTGATCGATCAGGCGCTCGCGCTCTTCGGCGCGCCGGACACCGTGAGCGCTGCGGTCAAGACGCGCCGCGACGGCGGCGGCGCGCCCGACTTCGTCCATCTGCAGCTCGGCTATCCGGACAAGGACGTCGTGCTTCACGCGAGCGCGCTCGCGGCGATCGAGCCCGCGCGCTTCACCGTGCTCGGCACGCAGGCCGGCTACCAGAAGCACGGGCTCGATACACAGGAAGATCAGTTGAAGGCGGGCCTCACGCCCGGCGACGTCGAATTCGGCGGAGGCAACCCGCCCGGCGTGCTGCGCGGACTCGACGGCGAGCTCGAGGTCGAACGCCCGGTGCCGACGCTCGACGGCCAGTACGCGGAGTTCTATCGCGCGCTCGCCGCGTCGATCCACGGCGGCGTGCCGTTCCCCGTCACGCCGCAGGACGCCGTCGACGTGATGACGATCATCGAGCTCGCCGCGCGCAGCGAGCGCGAAGGCCGCCGGCTGCCGTTCGTGCGCGAACCGATCTGAGCGGCGCGCGCGATGCCGCCCGCGCATCGGACGCCCGCGGCTTGCGTCATCCTTGAGCGCCAACAAAGCGTTACAAACAATTCGGGAGCGAACGTCATCTCGACGAAGGTCTGAGCCGTTCGTCTAATTGCCTGTCCCGGCATCGTCAATCAGGAGAATGGAATGCATCGGTTGATCCGCGCGGCGGCATGCTGCGCCCTCGTCTCGACACTTGCGGCATGTGTGGTCGCGCCGCAGCGCCCCGCACCGGCGCCCGCGCCTGCTCCAGCTCCGGCGCCCCGCCCCAATCCGCAGGTGGTCGGCTACGAGCGGATGCAGCAGATCCAGGGCCGCATCGACAACCTGAGCCACCGAATCGACGCGCGCGTGAACGCCGGCTACTATCCGCCGCCGCAAGGCGCCGCGCTGCATCGCCGGCTCGACGTGATCCGTCAGGAGTCGAACGACATGGCGGCCCAGCATGGCGGCGGCCTGTCCGGCGACGAGCAGCGCGTGCTCAATCAGGAGCTCGACACGGCCGCTCGCGCGATCGGCGAGTAAGCGCACCTTCGGCGGCGGCCGTGCGCGCCGCCGCCGTTCGATCGCGCGACGGGCGGCGCTTCGACGCACGGTTTCGGCGCCCCTCGCCCAAGCCGCGCTTTCGAGGCGCGGCTTCACGCTTCCGACCCCGGTCCGCTCACCGCTCACCGCTCACCGCTCACCGCTCACCGCTCACCGCTCACCGCTCACCGCTCACCGCTCACCGCTCACCGCTCACCGCTCACCGCTCACCGCTCACCGCTCACCGCTCACCGCTCACCGCTCACCGCTCACCGCTCACCCAACACGCCGCCGCTTCAGGGCCGGCAAACCACGCCGCCACCGCCGCCGGCATGCCGCCGTCGCTTGTCTTCAAACGACAGTTATTTGCCCAAATTGACAACCCATTCGCGCTCGCGTACATTCGCCCGCACGCGTCGGGAGAGCGCGCGGCCGCCGTTCGTTGATTGAAAGGCAAGCCGCGCCGCCGAAGGGGCACACCCGCAAACTCTCAGGCAAAAGGACCGGCCGCGTCGAAAAATCCGTCTGGCGACGACATGCGCCGGACATCGTTTTTCGCACTCTGGAGAGCGGCAGTAGCCGCGTGCGCGCAACGCGCCGCACGAGCAGGCTGCCCACCGAAGGGGCGCGCGCGAAGCGGATCGAGTCCGTCGCGCAATCTCTCAGGTATCGAGGACAGAGGGGCATGCACGCATCGCAGGCGGCTTCACGCGCCAGCGGTTCGCCAAGTTGCCGTTTTGTTTTCGCGCCCGGGCCGCCGCCCGGCCGCCTTGCCTGGGACCCCGATGACCGTTCTCAAAATCACCCCGCTGCACGCCGCGCATCGCGCCCTCAACGCCCGCATGGTCGACTTCGGCGGCTGGGACATGCCCGTCAACTACGGCTCGCAGATCGAGGAGCATCAGGCCGTGCGCACCGACGCCGGGATGTTCGACGTGTCGCACATGTGCGTGGTCGATTTCACGGGCCCGCGCGTGCGCGCGTTCTTCGAGCACGCGCTCGCGAACAACGTCGCGAAGCTGCAAACGCCCGGCAAGGCGCTCTACTCGTGCCTGCTGAACCCCCAAGGCGGCGTCATCGACGATCTGATCGTCTACTACTTCACCGAGGATTTCTTCCGCGTCGTCGTCAACGCCGGCACCGCCGACAAGGACGTCGCGTGGTTCAACCAGCTCAACGAGCAAGGCGGCTTCGGCCTCGCGATCGCGCCGCGCCGCGACTTCGCGATCGTCGCCGCGCAGGGCCCGAACGCGCGTGCGAAGGTGTGGGACACGATCCCCGCCGCGCGCGCGGCGACGAGCGAGCTCAAGCCCTTCAACGCCGCGCAGGTCGCGGGCACGCCGTTCGGCGACCTCACCGTCGCGCGCACCGGCTACACGGGCGAGGACGGCTTCGAGATCATCGTCCCGGCGCCCCATGTCGAAGCGCTGTGGAACGCGCTCGCCGAGCGCGGCGTGCGCCCGTGCGGGCTCGGCGCGCGCGACACGCTGCGCCTCGAGGCCGGCATGAACCTGTACGGCCAGGACATGGACGAGACAGTGTCGCCGCTCGACGCCGGCCTCGCGTGGACGGTCGATCTCGCCGCGCCGCGCGCGTTCGTCGGCCGCGACGCGCTCGAAGCGAACGGCTCGCGCGCCGCGTTCGTCGGCCTCATCCTGCAAAAGGAGAACGGCCGCGCGGGCGGCGTGCTGCGCGCGCATCAGAAAGTCGTGACCCCGCACGGCGAAGGCGAGATCACGAGCGGCACGTTCTCGCCGACGATGCAGGAATCGATCGCGCTCGCACGCGTGCCGAAGGGCGTCGCGGCCGGCGACACGGTCCACGTGCAGATCCGCGACAAGAATCTCCCCGCGCGCGTGGTAAAACTGCCGTTCGTGCGCAACGGCAAGGTGCTCGCGGTCTGACGCGAAGCAACCGGCGCGCCCGCGCGCGCGAACCGCGCCTCACATTCAAACGCTTGCAAGCAATCAATCTCAGGAGCATCCGATGAGCAACATTCCGGCCGATCTGAAGTACACGGAAGAACACGAGTGGGTCCGCACCGAAGCGGACGGCACGCTGACGGTCGGCATCACCGACCACGCGCAGGAAACGCTCGGCGACATCGTCTTCCTCGAGCTGCCCGAAGTCGGCAAGACCGTGAAGGCGGGCGACGCCATCGGCGTCGTCGAATCGGTGAAGGCGGCGTCCGACATCTACACGCCGGTGTCGGGCGAGGTGGTCGAAGTGAACACGGCAATCGTCGACACGCCCGACGAGGTCAACGGCGACGCGTACGCGAGCTGGCTCTTCAAGATCAAGCTCGAAGCGGGCGCGTCGACCGACAAGCTGATCGACGCCGCCGCCTACGAGAAGCTGGTCGGCTAACGCGCCCACTCACGAACCGCGCGGCGCGGCGGGCGGCAGCACGGGCCGCGCCACGCGTGGGACCAGGGTGAGCGTTGAGGCGCTGACTCTGGTCGATGGCAAAGCATGGGGCCGGGGTGGGCGCTGAAGCGCTGACTCCGGTCGATCGCACAGCGTGGGACCTGAGTAAGCGTTAAAGCGCCAACTTCGGTCAACCGCGAAGCATGGGACCCGAGCAAGCGCTGAAACGCCAACTCGAGTCGACCGCAAAGCATGGGACCCGAGCAAGCGCTAAAGCGCTAACTCTGGTCGACCGCAAAGCATGGGACCCGAGCAAGCGCTAAAGCGCTAACTCCGGTCGACCGCAAAGCATGGGACCAGAGTAAGCGCTGAAGCGCTAACTCTGGTCGACCGCAAAGCATGGGACCAGAGTAAGCGCTGAAGCGCTAACTCTGGTCGACACAGGAACGCCATGAAGCTCGAACACCCGGATCACCTGATGAACCGCACGCCCCTCTCGCTCGCCACGCTCGAAACGCACGACGCGTTCGCCGAACGCCACATCGGCCCCGACGACGCCAGCCAGCGCGCGATGCTCGACACGCTCGGCTTCGCAACGCGCGCAGCGCTGATCGACGCCGTGATTCCCGCGCCGATCCGCCGCCGCGACGCGCTGCCGCTCGGCCCGTTCGCGCAGCCGCTGAGCGAGGCGGAAGCGCTCGCCGCACTGCGCGAACTCGCGGACAAGAACCAGGTGTTCCGCTCGTACATCGGCCAAGGCTATTACGACTCGCACACACCCGCCGTCATCCTGCGCAACGTGCTCGAAAACCCGGCGTGGTACACCGCGTACACGCCGTACCAGCCCGAAATCTCACAGGGCCGCCTCGAGGCGCTCCTGAACTTCCAGCAGATGGTCGCCGACCTGACGGGCCTCGCGATCTCGAACGCGTCGCTGCTCGACGAGGCGACGGCCGCCGCCGAGGCGATGACGCTGCTGCAGCGCGTCGGCAAGCCGAAGTCGAACGTGTTCTATGTCGCCGACGACGTGCTGCCGCAAACGCTCGAAGTGATCAGGACGCGCGCGAAGCCGGTCGGCATCGACGTGAAGACGGGCCCGGCCGCCGACGCCGCCGGCGCGAACGCGTTCGGCGTGCTGCTCCAGTATCCGGGCGCGAACGGCGACGTGCGCGACTACCGCGCGCTCGCCGCCGCGATCCATGCGGCGGGCGGCCACGTCGTCGTCGCGGCCGACATCCTCTCGCTCACCGTGCTCACGCCGCCCGGCGAATGGGGCGCGGACGTCGCGGTGGGCAACACGCAGCGCTTCGGCGTGCCGATGGGCTTCGGCGGCCCGCACGCCGCGTACATGGCGGTGCGCGACGAATTCAAGCGGCAAATGCCGGGGCGCCTCGTCGGCGTGACCGTCGACGCGCAGGGCAAGCCCGCGCTGCGCCTCGCGCTGCAAACCCGCGAACAGCACATCCGCCGCGAGAAGGCGACGTCGAACGTCTGCACCGCGCAGGCGCTCCTCGCGATCATGGCGAGCATGTACGCGGTCTATCACGGCCCGCGCGGCCTGAAGACGATCGCGCTGCGCGTGAACCGCATCGCCGCGCTCCTCGCCGCGGGCGTCAAGCAGATCGGCTACGCGAGCGTCAACGACACGTTCTTCGACACGCTGACGATCGACGCGGGCGCGCGCGCCGCGCAGATCCACGAGCTCGCGAAAGCGAAGCGCATCAACCTGCGCCGCGCGAGCGACACGCAAGTCGGCGTATCGGTCGACGAAACGACGACGCGCGCCGATCTCGCCGATCTGCTCGCGATCTTCGCGCAGGCGGCGGGCGCGACGGCGCCCGACGTCGACTCGCTCGACGCCGCGCTGCCCGCCGTGCCCGCGCTGCCGGCCGGCCTCGAGCGCACGAGCGCGTATCTGACGCACCACGTGTTCAACCGCCATCATTCGGAAACGGAAATGCTGCGCTACCTGCGCAGCCTGTCGGACAAGGATCTCGCGCTCGACCGCTCGATGATCCCGCTCGGCTCGTGCACGATGAAGCTGAACGCGACGTCGGAAATGCTGCCCGTCACGTGGCCCGAATTCGGCCGGATTCACCCGTTCGCGCCGGCCGAGCAGACCGTCGGCTACCGCGAGATGATCGACCAGCTCGAACAGATGCTCGTCGCGGCGACGGGCTACGCGGCCGTGTCGCTGCAGCCGAACGCGGGCTCGCAGGGCGAGTACGCGGGCCTCTTGATCATCCACGCGTATCACGAATCGCGCGGCGAGAGCCATCGCGACATCTGCCTGATTCCGGCGTCCGCGCACGGCACGAACCCGGCGTCCGCGCACATGGCCGGCATGAAGGTGGTGGTGGTCGCGTGCGACGCGCAGGGCAACGTCGACATCGAGGATCTCAAGGCGAAGGCCGAGCAGCACTCGAAGGACCTCGCGGCGATCATGATCACGTATCCGTCGACGCACGGCGTGTTCGAGCAGAACGTGCGCGAGATCTGCGAGATCGTGCACGCGCACGGCGGCCAGGTGTACGTCGACGGCGCGAACATGAACGCGATGGTCGGCCTGACCGCGCCGGGCCAGTTCGGCGGCGACGTGTCGCACCTGAACCTGCACAAGACCTTCTGCATCCCGCACGGCGGCGGCGGCCCCGGCGTCGGCCCGGTCGCGGTCGGCGCGCACCTTGCGAAGTTCCTGCCGAACCAGCGCTCGACCGGCTACGCGCGCGGCGAGGAAGGCATCGGCGCGGTGTCGGCCGCGCCGTACGGCTCAGCGTCGATCCTGCCGATCTCGTGGATGTACATCGCGATGATGGGCGCGAAGAACCTGACCGCCGCCACCGAAACCGCGATCCTCAACGCGAACTACATCGCGAAGCGCCTCGCGCCGCACTACCCGGTGCTGTATTCGGGCCCGGGCGGGCTGGTTGCGCACGAATGCATTCTCGACCTGCGTCCGATCAAGGATTCGAGCGGCATCAGCGTCGACGACGTCGCGAAGCGCCTGATGGACTACGGCTTCCACGCGCCGACGATGAGCTTCCCGGTGCCGGGCACGCTGATGGTCGAGCCGACCGAATCGGAATCGCAGGAGGAGCTCGACCGCTTCATCGCCGCGATGGTCGCGATCCGCGACGAGATCCGCGCGGTCGAGGAAGGCCGCGCCGACCGCGAGGACAACCCGCTGCGTCACGCGCCGCACACGGCTGCCGTCGTCACCGCGAACGAATGGCCGCATGCGTACTCGCGCGAGCAGGCCGCGTACCCGGTCGCGTCGCTCGGCACGAACAAGTACTGGCCGCCCGTCGGCCGCGCGGACAACGCATATGGCGACCGCAATCTGTTCTGCTCCTGCGTTCCGGTATCGGATTACGCATGATGCGCCGGCGCGGCCCGCTCGCCGCGCCGCGCTCCTTTCAACGGCGACGCGCCGTCCGCAATCCGTCGTTGCGGACGGCGCGCGCGTTCGCATTCGCCCGCAAGTCCGGCTAACATCTCACACCGCGATCCAGCCAACAAAGGAGTTCTGCATGGTGCGTCAGACGTTTCCGGGCCGCGCGCAGGCGATGCGGCGGCGCTTGAGCGCGCTCGCGCCGGCGCTTCTCGCCACCGCCGCGCTGACGGCGGCCGGCCCCGCGCGAGCGGCGATGAATTTCTGCGCCGCACCGGCGCTGCAGAGCAGCGAAGCGACGCACGCCGAACCGGGCGTGCAGGCGCTCATCAAGAGCGTCGACGCGCATCTGAACGACGAGCCGAAGGCGCTGCCGCGCGTGCACACCGAAGGCACGCTGCCGCACGAAGGCATCTACGACCAGAGCGCCGAGGCGCTCAACGACATGGAGCTGATGCGCAACGCGGCGCTCGCGTGGCGCGTGACGAACCAGAGCCGCTATCTGGCGCTCGTCGACCGCTTTCTGTCGGCGTGGGTGAACACTTACCGCCCAAGCTTCAATCCGATCGACGAGACGCGCTTCGAGAGCCTGATCCTCGCGTACGACATGACCGCGAGCGTGCTGCCCGTGAAAACGCGCAACGCGACGGCCGCGTTCATCGCGTCGCTCGGCAACGGCTACGTGCAGCAGATCGACGCGCAGAAGCGCCCGCTCAAGGGCACGTGGCGCAACAACTGGCAAAGCCACCGGATCAAGCTGATCGCGCTCGCCGCGTTCACGCTCGGCGACCGCAGGATGATGAACGCCGCGCAGCGCCTGTTCGTCGAGCATCTCGCCGACAACATCGAGCCGGACGGCACGACGTACGATTTTCTCGAGCGCGACGCGCTGCATTACGCGGTCTACGATCTGCAGCCGCTCGTGACGGCGGCGCTCGCGGCGCGGCGCTTCAACCGCAACTGGCTGCGCGAGCGCGCGCCGAACGGCGCGACGCTCGCCGCCGCGCTCGACTGGCTCGCGCCGTACGCGCGCGGCGAGAAGACGCACGAAGAATTCGTCCACTCGCCGGTGCCGTTCGACGCGAAGCGCCGCGAGGCAGGCCTGCCCGGCTATTCGGGCATGTGGGAGCCGAAGAACGCAACCGAGCTGTTCCACCTCGCCGCGCGCCTCGACGGCCGCTACGCGGGCATCGCCCAGCAACTCTCGCCGATGCCGCCGGCGTGGCTGGCCGCGTGCCTGCCGCTGCCGGCGCGGTGATCCCCCAATACATCCAGCAATTCAGGAAACGAAATGGCAGTCAGCGTGTTCGATCTTTTCAAAATCGGTATCGGCCCGTCGAGCTCGCATACGGTCGGTCCGATGCGGGCCGCGCTGATGTTCGCGCAAGGGCTCGAGCGCGACGCGCTGCTCGCCGCGACCGCGAGCGTGAAAGTCGAGCTGTACGGCTCGCTCGGCGCGACGGGCAAGGGCCACGGCACCGATCGCGGCGTGATGCTCGGCCTGATGGGCGATGCGCCCGACACCGTCGATCCGTCGACGATCGCCGCACGGCTCGACGCCGTGCGCGATTCGAAGTCGCTCGCGCTGCTCGGCGCGCATCCGGTGCCGTTCGTGCCGAAGGAGCACATCGCGTTCTACCGGCAGGCGCTGCCCGAGCATCCGAACGCGATGAAGCTGCGCGCGATCGACGCGACGGGCGCGGTGCTGCGCGAGACGACGTATCTGTCCGTGGGCGGCGGCTTCGTCGTCACCGCGGGCGCGCCGAACACGAAGGTGCTCGCCGCCGTCGAGCAGATGGCGCATCCGTTTCGCACGAGCGCCGAGCTGCTCGCGCTCACCGATTCGACCGGCAAGTCGATCGCGCAGTTGATGTGGGAGAACGAGCGCGCGTGGCACACCGAGGAGGAGACGCGCGCGGGCCTGCTGAAGATCTGGGACGTGATGCAATCTTGCGTCGCGCGCGGCTGCGGCATCGACAACCCGGACGCCGACGGCAACCTGCCCGGCCCGTTCCAGGTCAAGCGCCGCGCGCCGCAGCTCCATCGCGCGCTGACGGACAATCCGGAACGCGCGTTGCAGGACCCGCTGTCGATGATCGACTGGATCAACCTGTACGCGATCGCGGTCAACGAAGAGAACGCGGCGGGCGGGCGCGTCGTCACCGCGCCCACCAACGGCGCGGCGGGCATCATCCCGGCCGTCCTCCATTACTACACGCGCTTCACGCCGGGCGCGAACGAGCAAGGCGTGATCGACTTCCTGATGACGGCGGCGGCGATCGGCATCCTGTACAAGCTCAACGCGTCGATCTCGGGCGCCGAAGTCGGCTGCCAGGGCGAAGTCGGCGTCGCGTGCTCGATGGCGGCGGGCGCGCTCGCGGCCGTGCTGGGCGGCACGCCGCAACAGGTCGAGAACGCGGCCGAAATCGGCATGGAGCACAACCTCGGCCTCACCTGCGATCCGGTCGGCGGGATGGTGCAGATTCCGTGCATCGAGCGCAACGCGATGGCGTCGGTGAAGGCCGTCAACGCCGCGCGCATGGCGCTGCGCGGCGACGGCACGCACTACGTGTCGCTCGACTCCGTGATCAAGACGATGCGCGAGACGGGCGCGGACATGAAGACGAAGTACAAGGAAACGTCGCGCGGCGGGCTGGCGGTGAATATCGTCGAGTGCTGATGCGGGGGCGGCCGAACGCCGCCTCCCGGTTTTCTTCGCGCCGCGCTCGCGGCCATGCGGCCACGCAACTCGCGCGGCGCATTGCCGGCTCACGTGCGGCGAAGCGGCGCGCGCTTACGGCATTTTTACGCGTCCACAACCGGTACTCGGCGTATCTCGCTCTTGCCGCAAGCAGCGCTCGGATCTCTCCCCTCCCTCAAGCAACACCCTAACGACAAAAAAACCGCCTGCCGCCCGTGGCACCAGCTCGCGAGCGCGCAATGCCGACCAGGGCGCGACCAGCGCGCAGCGCGTCGACGCCGCCGCGCGCCTACCATTCCTGTCAGTATCGCGCCCGCCCGCCAATCGATATCTTGATCGGCGGGACTACCGTCCGAGCGGCCGCGTCGCCCGCCGTTCGCCGCCGCGGCCGTGCTCGTCTCCGGCTCCCCATGTCGCTCAAAGGAGAAAAAATGATCATCGCTACGTGGAACATGCTGGGCGCAACCAATGCCGTCTATTTGAACCAGGTACTGCAACAAACCCGCGCAAACGTACTGTGCCTGCAGGAATGCGGGACGAACTTCGCGACGTTGCTGGAGGAAAGGGCGCCGATCATCGGCAACGACGGCGCGATCATCGGCTACACGGGTAACTTCAGAGCCGGCGCGGGCTTCATGGAATGCGTGTACTGGGAAGCGCCCCAAGACCGGCTCGGCCTCGCCGTGCTCAGCAACATCGCCCCGAGCGCGCGCCATATCCTGATGCCCGCCGCCGCGGGCTTCAATCCGAACAGCCCGCGCGCGATGCCGTGGTGCACGGTCACCGATCCCCAAACGCGTAACGCCATCACGATTTATTCGATTCACAGCCCGCCGGTATCCCGCAACGTCACGCTGGCCAATGTCTGCACGTGGAACAATGCGCAGATCGGACAGATCAGTCAGCGCGGCGGAACCTGGGCATGCGTCGGTGACTTCAATGCGCCGCCCAATGCGGCGGGATTCGTTCCACCGCCGCAAGGCGCCGTCGTGAGCAGCAACCGCGCGACGCAACAAGGCGGCGGCATTCTCGACTATGCGATCACCAACGCGCCTGGATTCACCTTTCTTCAGGCCGGAACTCAATTGGTCGGCGCATCGGATCACTACCCGCAGTCGTTCCGCTGGTAATCGCCACCGGGCGCGCCATCGGTAATGGCGCGCCTTCCGCCACCTTCCCTTCCGGCGTAAGCTGTACGTCCCGCCACGAAGGGAGCCCGTCTTATATGCCGATTTCCCCGGACCTCGGGCAGCGCGCCGCCACCGGCGCACGCCTGCTCGTCGACGCCCTGCTCGCGAATCACGTCGAGCGCGTGTTCTGCGTTCCCGGCGAGAGCTTTCTCGCCGTCCTCGATTCCTTCGCCGACGAAACCGAACGCATCCAGACCGTCGTCTGCCGCCACGAGGCCGCCGCCGCGAACATGGCGGAGGCGCTCGGCAAGCTGACCGGCCGGCCCGGCGTCGCGTTCGTCACGCGCGGCCCCGGCGCGACGCACGCGTCGATCGGCGTGCACACCGCATTCCAGGATTCGACGCCGATGATCCTCTTCATCGGCCAGTGCGCGCGTGAGCATCTCGATCGCGAGGCGTTCCAGGAAATCGACTATCGGCGGATGTTCGGCCAGCTCGCGAAATGGGTCGCGCAGATCGACGATCCGCGCCGCATCCCCGAATACCTGAGCCACGCGTTTCACGTCGCGATGTCGGGCCGGCCAGGCCCGGTCGTGCTCGCGCTGCCTGAGGACGTGCTGTCCGAGCCCTGCGCCGCGCAGCCCGTCGCGCCCGCGGCGAAGCGCATCGCCGCCGCGCCGTCCGTCGCGCAGATGGCCGAGCTGCGCGAGCGGCTCGCACGCGCCGAGCGGCCGCTCGTGATCGCGGGCGGCAGCGGCTGGACGCCCGACGCATGCGCGGATCTGCGCACGTTCGTCGAGCGCTGGCGGTTGCCGATCGCGTGCGCGTTCCGCTACCAGGACACGTTCGACAACGAGCATCCGCAGTACGCGGGCGACGTCGGCCTCGGCGTGAATCCCGCACTCGCGCGCCGCATCCAGGAAGCGGACCTGCTGTTCGCGCTCGGCCCGCGCCTCGGCGAGGCGACGACGGGCGGCTACACGCTGATCGACATTCCGAAACCGAAGCAAGTGCTCATTCACGTGCATCAGGGCGCGGACGAGCTCGGGCGCGTCTACGCGGCCGATCTGCCGATCGCGTCGGGGATGCCCGAGATCGCCTCGCAGCTCGCCTCGCTCGAGCCGCCGGCCTCGCCCGCGTGGGCGCAGAGCGCGGCCGACGCGCATCGCGCGTATCTCGACTGGCGCGCGCCGAAGCCGATGCCGGGCGACGTGCAGCTCGGCGACGTGATGCTGCAATTGCGCGAGCGGCTGCCGCACGACGCGATCGTCACGAACGGCGCGGGCAATTACGCGGCCTGGCTGCATCGCCATTTCGCGTACCGGCACTTCCGTTCGCAACTCGCGCCGACAAGCGGCGCGATGGGCTACGGCGTGCCGGCCGCGCTCGCGGCGAAGTCGCTGTATCCGCAGCGCACGGTCGTCGCGCTCGCGGGCGACGGCTGCTTCATGATGGCCGGCAACGAGCTCGCGACCGCGATGCAGTATGGTCTCGCGATCATCGTGCTTGTCGTGAACAACGGCCATTTCGGCACGATCCGCATGCATCAGGAGCGCAACTATCCGGCGCGCGTGCACGGCACGGGGCTGACGAATCCGGATTTCGCCGCGTACGCGCGCGCGTTCGGCGCGCATGGCGAGACGGTCGAGCGCACCGCCGATTTCCTGCCTGCGCTCGATCGCGCGCTCGCGAGCGGCCTGCCCGCGCTGATCGAGATCCGCGTGCCAAAGGATGCATGCACGCCCGCCGCGACGCTCGAGCAGGTGCGCGAGCAAGGCCTGCGCGCGCGCCGCGCGTGACGGCGCATCCGGCAAGCCCGCGCTCGCGACGATGACGACGCACGCAGCCCCCGCGCTGCCGCCCGCCGACGCGCTCACCTACCCCGGCACGCTGCTGTCGCCGGACGGCCGGCTCGTCGCGCCCTACGATCTCGAATGCACGGGCGCCGACGCGCGCGGCTACGCCGGCGCGGCGAGCCGCATCGGGCTGTTGCATGCGGCAAGCCGTCCGTTCGCGCTCGATTACGCGACGTTGTCGACCGTTCACGTGATCAATGGGATGGGCGTCGCGCTCGGCGACTCGGTGATCGGCCTGACCGCGCTCGCGGCGATCCGGGCGCGCCATCCGCACGTGCGCTTCGTGCTGTACCGGCCCGCGCATGCGCCCGCGTACGTCGACGCGCTGTATCGGCTCGCGGCCGACGCGATCGCGCCGATCCGCACGCTGCCCTGGCCCGCGGCCGCGCTGCCGGAAAGCGACACGCGGATCGATCTCGGCAATCACCTGTACTGGCCCGCGTTCGCGACGCGGCCGATGATCGACTTCTTCCTCGCGTCGCTCGGCGTGCCGCCCGAATCGATCGCCGCCGATGCGAAGCGCAATCATTGGCTCGCCCGGCTGACGCTTCCGGAGCCGCCGCCCGAATGGCGCGGCCGGCGCTACGCGCTCTTCTGCCCGCAGGCCAGCACGCCGCTGCGCAGCATTCCGCCCGCGCGGCGCGCGGCGCTCGTCGACCGGCTTGCGCGGATCTACCGGCTGCCCGTGCTCGGCTTCGAGCCGATCGATCATCCGGACTACGTCGATGTGAGCGTCCACTCCGGCGATACCGCGCACTTCATCGGCTGGGTCGCGCAGGCGAGCGTCGTAATGTGCGCAGACACGTCGGCCGTGCATATCGCGGCCGGCTTCGACGTGCCGACGCTCGCGTGCTTTTCGAGCATCGCGCCCGAGCTGCGGGTGCGCGATTATCCTTTTTGCACGGCGATCGGGCTTGATGTGCCCGAGATGTTGCGCAATCGCCACAAAAGCGATGCCGTCGACGATATCGCGCTTGTCGACGCCGCGTATCGGCGCATCGATTGGGATACGCTCGCGTGGCCGCCGGCGCGGGAGTGAGCGCGGCGGAAAGCCGATCGCCATCGCACGCCGCATCGCACATCGCATCGCACGCCGCATCGCGCCGAAGCCGCGGCGGCCGCGTCTTGCGCCGCGTCAGCAGGCCAGCGCGCCGCGCAGCGTTTCCGACGGCCGCGCGCCGAACATCCGCCGATAGTCGGTCGCGAACTGGCTCAGATGCCAGAACCCCCACGCGGCCGCGACGTCCTGCACCGAATCCGCCGCGCGCCCGCGCAGGTCGCGCCGCACGCCGTTCAGCCGCAGCGCGCGCAAATAGGTGGCGGGGGCCATGCCGAGCACGTCCTGGAAGCAGTACTGCAACGTGCGCCGGCTCACGTGCAGCTGCTCGCACAGCTCCGGCACGCCGACGGGCCGCGAGCGGTGCGCGAGCACGTAATCGCGCGCGGCCGCGACGATCTTGCGCCGCCGCGACGAATGCTCGACGGTCGCGTCGGCGGCGGGCGACGCGCACAGGTCGAACAGCGCCGCGAGCACTTCCGCCTGCAGATCGTTGCGCGCGCAGTCGGACAACGGCGCACCCGCCGCGCTCATCGCGTCCGCGTCGTCGAGCCGCTGCGCGAGCAGCGCGCAAAGCCGCGTGAGGCGCGCCTCGCCGACCTTCACGACGGGCATGAGCGGCAGCCGCTCGTCGAGCCCGCAGCGCTCGACTTCCTCCGCATAGCGGCGCAGCACCGCGCCGCGCACGACGACGCCGAAGATCGAGAATTGCGCGGGCGTCAGCAGCTCGAACTCGACGTTGCCGGGGCGAAACGCAAGCGCATCGGCGGCGATCGGCCGCGCGTCGATGCGCGCCGCGCCGTCGCGCGCGACCGGGATGCCGAACCAGTACGCGTCGCCGCGCACCTCGCACGCCTGCCGCAGCGTGTGGCTCGTCGTCTCGCGGAACACCTTCATCGTGTCGAGCGGCAGCTCGGTCAGCGTGCCGACGAAGCGGCCCGCCGCGAGCTGATCGTAGGCCTGGCGCCAGCCGATCAGGTTGCGCGCCTGCTCGTCGGCGTCGTGCGCGACGCTGACGAGCGCGCGCCCGGCCGTGCCGTCGCCGTCCGCGCTGCGTCCCGTGTCCTCCGCCGTCGTCTCGGCGCCGGTGTGCTCGTGATCCATCGCGCCCCCTTTTTGCGTCGCTGAAGCTGAAACGATCCGTCCGATTACGCAATTCCCATGCCGAAGCGTAGCGTCGCCAAAATCGCCGGTCTCGCCTTCACGCTGTGCCGCAACTGAACAATCGGCGCGCGGCGGCTGTTCAACGGCGGCGCAGCCGTGCGCGCTGTGTCGCGCCGCCCACGCGCCGGGCCCCGCGCCGGCGCGCCGATGCACCGTCTCATGGCCCGCTGGCACGGTTTTGGCGTAAGGAGGCGCGTCGCGCACGTCGCGCGGCGCATCACCGATACCGACATGCGAGGAGCAACGATGAATCACGCGGACATGCAACACCTGAACATCGAATTTCCGTACCGCAAGCAATACGGGAATTTCATCGGCGGCGAATGGGTCGCCCCGGTCGGCGGCGAGTATTTCGACAACGTCTCGCCCGTCACCGGCCAGCCGTTCACCGCGATCCCTCGCTCGCGCGAAGCCGACATCGAGCGCGCACTCGACGCCGCGCACGCGGCGAAGGCGGGCTGGGCCGCGACGGGCGCGGCCGAGCGCGCGAACGTGCTGCTCAAGATCGCCGACCGGATGGAGGCGAACCTCACGCGTCTCGCGGTGGCCGAGACGATCGACAACGGCAAGCCGCTGCGCGAGACCACCGCGGCCGACGTGCCGCTCGCAATCGACCACTTCCGCTACTTCGCGGGCTGCATCCGTGCGCAGGAAGGCTCGATCGCCGACATCGGCGGCGACATGGTCGCCTATCACTTCCACGAGCCGCTCGGCGTCGTCGGCCAGATCATCCCGTGGAACTTTCCGCTGCTGATGGCCGCGTGGAAGCTCGCGCCCGCGCTCGCGGCCGGCAACTGCGTCGTGCTGAAGCCGGCCGAGCAGACGCCCGCGTCGATCCTCGTGTTCGCCGAGCTGGTTCAGGATCTGCTGCCGCCCGGCGTGCTCAACATCGTCAACGGCTTCGGGCTCGAGGCGGGCAAGCCGCTCGCGTCGAGCAAGCGAATCTCGAAGATCGCGTTCACGGGCGAGACGTCGACAGGCCGCCTCATCATGCAGTACGCGAGCGAGAACCTGATCCCCGTCACGCTCGAGCTCGGCGGCAAGAGCCCGAACATCTTCTTCGCCGACGTGATGGACCGCGACGACGGCTACTTCGACAAGGCGCTCGAAGGCTTCGCGATGTTCGCGCTGAATCAGGGCGAGGTGTGCACGTGCCCGTCGCGCGCGCTCGTCGAGGAGAGCATTTACGAGCGCTTCATGGAGCGCGCGTTGAAGCGCGTCGAATCGATCAAGCAGGGCCATCCGCTCGACTCGCAGACGATGATCGGCGCGCAGGCGTCGGCCGAGCAGCTCGAGAAGATCCTGTCGTACATCGACATCGGCCGCAACGAAGGCGCGCAGTGCCTGACGGGCGGCGAGCGCAACGTGCTCGGCGGCGAGCTCGCCGAAGGCTATTACGTGAAGCCGACCGTGTTCCGCGGCCACAACAAGATGCGCATCTTCCAGGAAGAGATCTTCGGGCCGGTGCTCGCGGTGACGACGTTCAAGACCGAGGACGAAGCGCTCGAGATCGCGAACGACACGCTCTACGGCCTGGGCGCCGGCGTCTGGACGCGCGACGGCAACCGCGCGTACCGCGTCGGCCGCGGCATCCAGGCGGGCCGCGTGTGGACGAACTGCTATCACGCGTATCCGGCGCACGCGGCGTTCGGCGGCTACAAGCAATCGGGCATCGGCCGCGAGACGCACAAGATGATGCTCGATCACTATCAGCAGACGAAGAACCTGCTCGTCAGCTACAGCGAAAAGCCGCTCGGGTTCTTCTGATCCCGCCCGCGGGCAGCGGCGCGCGCCGGTTGCGCGTGATCGCTATCGGTTTCTGCTGCCCGCGTTGCCGGAATTCAAGCGCCGCTATCCGGAAATCGAGCTGGATCTCGACTTCCGGGCTTCAACGATTGGCTCGTCGACATCGCCGAAGGCGGCTTCGACGCGGTGATCCGAAGCGGCGCGCTCCGCGATTCGGGCCCGATGTCGCGCCGCCTCGGGCCGTTGCGCCTTCTGCGGTGCGCATCGCCCGCGTACGTCGCGCAAGCCGGCGCGCCGCGCACGCTGCGCGACCCGACGCGCACGGATGCGTGCGCTACGCTTTCCGACGACGGGCAAGCTGCAACCGTGGGCGCTGCTGCCGGACGGCGGCGAACCACCGAACCTGCGCGCCGCGATGACGTGCAACGACATGGAAGCGCTGCGCGCCGCGGTGACGGCGGGTTTCGGGATCGGCTACAGGCCGGGCTTCCTCGCGCGCGACGCGCGCGCCGCCGTCGCGCCTACTCCGCCGCCAGACGCTCCGCTTCCGCCCGCGCCGCCGGCAACAACGCATCGCTGTCGTCCTTGAGCCCGACGCCCGTCAGCCCGAGCCGCCGCGCGTGCGTCAGCAGATAGTGCAGCTTGTGCGCGGCCGCGTCGTGCGGCAGCCCCTCGGCGCGCACGTTCGAGATGCAGTTGCGCTGCGCGTCGTGGCAACCGACCTTCGGCGCGTACGTCAGATACACGCCGAGGCTGTCCGGCGAGCTCAGGCCCGGCCGCTCGCCGATCAGCATCGCGACGAGGCGCGCGCCGAGCAGCTCGCCGATCTCGTCGCCGAGCGCGACGCGCGCCTGCCGCGCGACGACGACCGGCCCGATCCGCCAGCCGTCGAGCTTCGGCCGCACCGCGCTCAGGAGCGGCAGCGCCTGCTTCGCGGCCGCGAACGCCGACAGCCCGTCGCCGATCACGAACACGACGTCGGGCGCGTCGCCGAGCGACGCGCGGTGCGCGGCGAGCAGCGCGCGGCTGTCGTCCGACAGCTTGCGGCCGAGATCCGGCCGGCGCAGGTAATGCTGCCGATCCGGCGCGGCGCTCTGCACGCCGAGCGTCGGCAGGCCGGCCGCTTCGATATCGCGCCGCAGCGCGTCGGCGTCGAGCGGCTGGTGAACGGCGTCGCGCGCCTGCGCATGCGACAGGTTGAACGCGAGCAGCGGCGCGGTCGGCAGGCTGTTACCCGCGCGGCCGAGCGCGATCCGCGCGTTCGTGAACGACTTCAGTTGCCCCCACGGGTTCTTTTCGACCGCGTCGCTCATGCGGAAAGCCCCATCCAGTCGTTCGCGCCGGCGAGCAGCGGCACGCGCGTCGACGCCGCGCGCAGCGCGCCGTGCGCGTCCGCGATCTCCATCGTCTCCAGCCATTCCTCGAACTCGGGCGCGCGGCGCAGGCCGAGCACCTCGCGCACGTACAGCTGATCGTGAAACGACGTGCTCTGATAGTTGAGCATCACGTCGTCCGCGCCGGGAATGCCCATGATGAAGTTGATGCCCGCCGCGCCGAGCAACGTCAGCAGGTTGTCCATGTCGTCCTGATCGGCTTCCGCGTGGTTCGTATAGCAGATGTCGCAGCCCATCGGCACGCCGAGCAGCTTGCCGCAGAAGTGATCCTCGAGCCCTGCGCGAATGATCTGCTTGCCGTCGTACAGGTATTCGGGCCCGATGAAGCCGACCACCGTGTTGACGAGAAACGGCTCGAACGCGCGCGCGACCGCATACGCGCGCACCTCGCAGGTCTGCTGATCCACGCCGTGATGCGCGTTCGCCGACAGCGCGCTGCCCTGGCCCGTCTCGAAGTACATCAGGTTGTCGCCGACCGTGCCGCGCTTCAACGCAAGCGCCGCTTCGCGCGCCTCGCCGAGCAGCGCAAGCGAAATGCCGAAGCTCGCGTTCGCCTTCTCGGTGCCCGCGATCGACTGGAACACGAGATCGACGGGCGCGCCCTTTTCGATCGCCGCGATCGTGTTCGTCACGTGCGTGAGCACGCACGACTGCGTCGGCACGCGGTAGCGCTCGCGAAACGCGTCGATCATCGCGAGCAGCTTCGTGATCGCGGCGAGGCTGTCGGTCGCCGGATTGATGCCGATCATCGCGTCGCCGCAGCCGTACATCAGGCCGTCGAGCATCGACGCGGCGATCCCCTTCACGTCGTCGGTCGGATGGTTCGGCTGCAGCCGCACCGACATCCGCCCCGGCAGCCCGACGGTGTTCCGAAAGCGCGTGACGACGCGGCGCTTCCTCGCCGCCGCGATCAGATCCTGGTTGCGCATCAGCTTCGACACCGCCGCGACCATCTCCGGCGTGAGGCCGGGCGCGATGCGTTCGAGCGCGGCCGCGTCCGCCGCGCTCGACAGCAGCCAGTTGCGGAAATCGCCGACCGTCAGGTGCGAAATCTCGGCGAACGCGTCGCGCGAATGCGTGTCGACGACGAGGCGCGTCACCTCGTCGTCCTCGTAAGGGATCACGGCCTCGTTCAGGAACGCGGCGAGAGGCACGCTCGCGAGCGCCATCTTCGCGGCGACGCGCTCCTCCTCGGTCGCGGCCGCGACGCCCGCGAGCTGGTCGCCGGAACGCAAAGGGCTCGCCTTCGCGAGCAGCGTTTTCAGGTCCGCGAAGCGGTAGGTGCGCGAACCGATCGTCTCCGTATATCGCATCTGGACTCCTTGTCGTAACGGCCGCGCGCCGCCCCCCGGCGCGCGGCGCGCGCGTGGCTACTCCTCGAGCAGCGCGTCGGCGGGCGCGGCCGCGCGCTGCGCGCGCGTCGCGAGGAAGTAGCCGTACCCGAGCGCGACGAACGCGACGAAGATCGACGCGACGAGCGCGTTGAAGTACACCATCGTGCCGAGGCACACGAGCGCCGCGACGAGCGCGAACGCCGGAAAAAACGGATACAGCGGCGCGCGGAACGGGCGCTCCATCTTCGGCTGCACGCGGCGCAGCTTGAACAGCGCGGCCATGCTGACGATGTACATCACGATAGCGCCGAACACGGACATCGTCACGATATTCGCGGTGAGCGTCTGGCCGCCGAACTGAATCAGCTCGTCGCTGTAGATCGCGACGATGCCGACCACGCCGCCCGCGAGGATCGCGCGGTAAGGCGTCTTGAAGCGCGGATGCACCTTCGCGAGCCATTCGGGCAGGTAGCCTTCGCGGGCAAGCGCGAAGATCTGGCGCGAATAGCCGAGGATGATTCCGTGAAACGACGCGACGAGGCCGAACAGGCCGAGCCACACGAGCATGTGCATCCAGCCGCTGTTCGCGCCGACGATGTACTTCATCGCCTGCGGCAGCGGATCGTTGATGTTCGCGAGCTTGGTCCAGTCGCCCGCGCCGCCCGCGAACACCATCACGCCGATCGCCAGCAGCACGAGCGTCAGGATGCCGGCCACGTACGCGATCGGAATCGAGCGCTTCGGGTTCTTCGCCTCCTCGGCCGCCATCGCAACGCCCTCGATCGCGAGGAAGAACCAGATCGCGAACGGAATCGCCGCGAACATTCCGTGGAACGCCCCCACGCTGAAGTGATCCGCGCCCGCCCAGCCGCCCTTCACGAAATTGCTCCACGCGAAGCCCGGCGACACGACGCCCATGAACACGAGCAGCTCGAAGATCGCGAGCAGCGTGACGACGAGCTCGAACGTCGCCGCGATCTGCACGCCGACGATGTTGAGCGCCATGAACACGAGGTACGCGCCCATCGCCGCGTGCTTCGGCTCGAGGCCGGGAAACTGCACGTGCAGGTACGCGCCGATCGCGAGCGCGATCGCGGGCGGCGCGAACACGAACTCGACGAGCGTCGCGACGCCCGCGAGATAGCCACCAGCCGGACCGAACGCTCGCCGCGCGTACGCGAACGGGCCGCCCGCGTGCGGAATCGACGTGGTGAGCTCGGTGAAGCTGAAGATGAACGTGGTGTACATCGCGGCGACGAACAGCGCGGTGACGACGAATCCGAGCGTACCCGCGCTCGCCCAGCCGTAGCTCCAGCCGAAGTACTCGCCGGAAATCACGAGGCCGACCGCGATTCCCCACAGCTGCCACGTGCCGAGCGTCGGTTGAAGCGCCGGGCGCGCTGCGCCGCCGCCCGCGACGGGGCGGCCATTCGATTCTGTCTGCATGAATCTCTCCTCGAAGGCGGCGGAGCCCGGCGCCGAGATAGGCCCGCCCCGCAACTGAGAATCGATGCTAGTGAGTCATTATTCGACGTGTTATCGAAAATCGGCAAACGTCCGCGCTTTCATTTCGCATACGGAAATGTTTCCGGCGGCCGGCCCGAGCTCGCGCGCGGCGCGGCGGCGTGCGGATCGCATCGCCGAGCGGCGCGCGCATCGGTCGGCGCGTTGCGGCGCCGCGGCGAGCCGCGCATGCGATGCGTGCGAATCGTGCGAATCGCGCGGCGCATTCGGCGGGCGCGCGACGCACGAAACGGCGTCGCGTCGCGCGGCGCGCATGGGCGTGCGCCATCCGCAAGTCGCGTGCGCCGCTCGCCCGTGCGCGCCGCACGACGCGACAGCGAACTTGTGTCGCCCGGCACACAGTTCTCCGCCGCGCCAGCCCCTACATTGGGCGCACGCAGTGAGCGTCCCGCGTGTCCCCTTCGGGCGGCGCGCGGCCCTCCCACGTTCGACCATTCCAATCATTCAGACCATGCGGGATTCCTATCTCGATACCGCTCGGGGCGCGGGCATCATCCTCGTCGTGTACGGCCACGTGCTGCGCGGCCTGTTCGCCGCAGGCCTCGTGCCGGCCGGCTGGCCGAGCACCCTGCTCGCCGCGACCGACTACGTGATCTACACGTTCCACATGCCGCTCTTCTTTCTGCTGTCGGGGCTGCACGTGCCGAACTCGCTGCAGCGCGCGAGCGATGGCTTCGTGCTCGCGAAGCTGCGCACGATCGTCTATCCGTACTTCGTCTGGTCGCTGCTGCAAGGCGCTGTGCAGATCGCGCTGTCGTCGCGCGGCATGAATCACGCGTTCACGCCGAACGACCTGCTCGCGATCGGCTGGCGGCCGTTCGGCCAGTTCTGGTTCCTCTACGCGCTCTTCGTCTGCATGCTGGTTGCGTGGGGATGGTCGAAGGTCGCGCCGGTCGTGCGCGTACGCGGCGGCGAGCGCGCCGAGCGGTCGCGCGCGCCGCTCGCCGCGCTCGCCGCGCTCGCGATCGGCGGGCTCGCCGTCGTCGCGTTCGCCGCCGGCTCGCCGACGCGATGGGGCATCGTGTCGATGACGCTCACGTACTTCCCGTTCTTCGCGCTCGGCATGCTGATCGGCGACAAGCTGCCCGCGCTCGTCGAACGCGCATCGAACGGGCTCGCGCTCGCGGCCATCGCCGTCACGTTCGCGGCGGCGGCCGCGTTCGCGCACCGCTTCGGCGAGCCGGACAGCATCTGGGCCGTGCCCGCCGCGCTCGCGGGCAGCGCGCTCGTGCTGCTGCTCGCCTATCGCGCGACGCCGCGCGGCGCGGCGATGTCGCATCGGCTCGCGCATCGCCCGTCGTGGCTCGAAAATGTCGGCTTCGCATCGATGCCGATCTATCTCGCGCATATCCTCGCGACGGCCGCGACGCGCATCGCGCTTGTCAGGCTCGGCGTCGTCGACGTCGATGCGCAGCTCGCGCTCGGCACGCTCGCGGGCATCGCCGGCCCGATGCTGTTCTACGCGCTCGTGCTGCGCGCGGGAATGGCCCGGCTCGTCGGCTTCCCGCCGCTGCCGGCCGGCTATGCGGCGCGGCCGGAGAAGAGCCGCATCGGCAGCGCGGACGCGGCTTGATCGCCGGCACGATCGCGAGCGACGCCAACCGATTCGGCTTCGCCGCGAATCCGGCGCGAGATGCGCAAACGAGCCGCCGCCGTACGCGCGCTCGACCTTCGGCACGACGACGTGATAGCCGTCATGCCACTTGCGAAACCGGCGTTTCGCGTCGAGATGCTCGTGATGCGTCGCGAACGCGCGCAGCGTCGCTTCGTCCCGCCGGTGGCAGCTCGCGTTGAACAACGAGCCGTCGGCCGAGCGGAACCTCGATCTCGACCGTGTCGACGCGCTCTGCAGAAAGCACCCGGTGCGCGCGGTCTACGCGGTGCCGACACGGCGCAACCCGCTCGGCTCCGTGATGTCCGCGTCGAGCCGCGCGCGTCTTGCCGAGCTCGCCGAACGTCACGATCTGCCGGCGATCGAGGACGGCGCCTATGCGTTTCTCGCCGAGCCCGCGCGTAAACCGGTGTTCGCCCATGCGCCCGATCGCACGGTCTACGTGTCGGGGCTGCCGAAGAGCGTCGCGTCGGGCCTGAGATTCGGCTTCGTCGCCGCGCCGGAGCGCCTCGTGCCGGCGCTCGGGCGCACGATTCGCGTGTCGACGTGGAATACGCCGTCGCTGACGGTTGCGCTGGCATGTGCCAGTGGATCGAAGGCGGAATCGTCGACTCGCTCGAGGATCGCAAGCGCAAGGATGCGATGCGCGGCGCCGGCAGACGCTCGCGCGCCGAATGCGAGACGGCGACGCCGTCTCGCATTCGGCTTCGTACTATCTGCGGCCCGCGATGCCCGAAGCGTTGCGCGCGGACCAGGTCGCGGCGGCGCTCGAGCGCGACGGCGTGCCCGTGACGACGGCCGAGCCGTTCTCGAGTGCGCCGGGCACGCCGAGCGCGCCGCACGCGCGGCGGATCGCGCTCGGCTCGGTTATGCCGGAATCGCTCGAAGGCGCGTTACGCAAGGTCCGGCGCGCCGTGCTGGGTTGACGCGCGCCGCAACGCCTCATGCGCGAGCGGCGAGCGCGGGACGCTCGCGGCCCGATCCCGTCGACGCCGCGAAAGCGACAAAGACAGCGCGCGGGCGATCGTCGCGCGATTCGCCCGCGCGCCGCCCGCGGCATCACTCCTGCTTGCCGCGCTGATTGAACCAGCGATCGAGCAGCTTGCCCGCCGCTTCGCGGCCGCCGAGGCCGAACGACAGCGCAACCGCAACCGCGATCGCGCCGAGCACGAGGCCGAACGCGAGCTGCACGATCTCGTTTGCGATGCCCATCGCGCGCAGCCCCATTGCGAACACGAGGCCGAGGATCGCGAACTGCGCGATGCGCGACAGAAGCCGGCTGTGCTCGTTGTCGGCCTGCTCGATCACGCGGCGCGCGAGGCCCGCGAGCCAGAAGCCGATCACGAGGATCACGCCGCCCGTCAGCACGTGCCCGCCGAATTCGATGAAGAGCGTGACGACGTCGCGCACCTGCGTGAAGCCGAGCCGGTTCGCGGCTTCCACCGCCGCGAACAGCATCGCGAAGAAGACGATCAGCCGGCCGGCGAGCACCGACGGCTGCAGCATCCCGGAGAACACGCGCCCGACGCCGAGAATCGCGGGCAGGCCGTCGACGCCCGCGGCGACGAGCAGCTTCTGCACCAGCGCGCCGACGAAGCGCGCGACGTAAAACGTGACGAGCAGGATCACGATGGCCGCGACGATGTCGGGCACCGCGTTGAGGAACTGGCCGAGCAGGTCGGTCGCGGGCCGCGAGATCGCCTCGATCTTCAGCGCGTCGAGCGCGGAGATCAGCGTCGGCACGAACACGAAGATGAACACGACCGTGCCGATGAGGCTCGAGATCTTCACGGGCGTCGGGCTGTCGACGCTTTGCGTGAGCCTGTCGGCGCCCGCCGCGACGAGCAGGTTCGTGACGAGCCCGCGCAGGATGCGCGCGACGAGCCAGCCGACGAAGCCGATCACGGCCGCGGCGAACACGTTCGGCACGATCGCGAGGATCTTGTCGATCATCCCTTGCACGGGCGACAGGAGGCCGTTGAGATCGAACGCGGCGAGGATCGCCGGAATAAACATCAGGATCACGAGCCAGAACAGCACGTCGCCGAGATACGAGCTCATCGGCCGCATCCCGGCCGTCTCCGACAGCTTGCTGTCGATCTTGCTCGCCTTCAGCGTCTTGTCGGCCAAGCTGCGCAAGAGCGACGCGATCAGCCACGCGACGAGCGTGAGCGCCCCGCCGCCGAGCAGGTTCGGCAGATAGTTGATGATCTTCGTGACGAGAAGCGAGAACGGATTCGAGATCGCGTAGAGATTCAGCACGTTGAAGATGCCGACCGCGGTCACGAGCAGGATGAGCCAGAACAGGCCGCCCGCGATGATGCTCTCCACCTGCGCGCCCTGGCCCGTGCTTTCGGCGATGCGCGCATCGACTTTCAGCGCGCTCAGCAGGCGGCGCACGCCCGCGCGGACGATCACGGCGATCAGCCAGCCGATGATCAGGATGCCGAGCGCGCCCGCGATCTTGGGCAGATAAACGCCGAGCGTGCTCTGCATCGACGTCAGGAAACTGGATGAATCCATATGTGCTCTCCCGAAAAGCGTGATGTTGCGTTGGACCTCGACGAACAACCTGCGGACTCCGAAGAAAAAACGGGCTCCGCAGCCGGCGACCTTACACGGGGAACGATGACGGCTTCAATCGTGCTTCACTGTACTCGAACTTTAATCTAAGGGAACGATCCTGCTGATAAAAATCGCATGTCGAGATGGCGTGGCGATGCATGGCGTGCGCTCGCGCAATGAAGCGGGCGCGATAGCCGCGTGGTCGGCACGATCCGTTGGCGGAATGAAGGCCGCGCGCGGCGCGCATTCTCGCCGGCATGTTGCAAGCATGAAACGGACCGGGCGATTGCTGGAAGAATGTGAACCGATGCGCGTGCGCCGCGATTTGCCGCCGCGCCGCGTCGACGCGAAAGGCCTCTGTTCGTTAGGCGCGCCAGGCGCGGGAATTGCAGGGCGATTCGACGCGTCGGGTAGCGGTTGCGGTCCTGCGCGCATCGCGCGGACACGCCAACGACATTTGCGCGGCATCGGCGCGCCGTCGTGTGAATGAAGGGTTCGCGTCGTTCGTCTGCGCGCCGGGGCGCGAGCGTATCGGCAGGTATGCGCGCCGTGACTGCGATTGCGATTGCATCTGCATCTGCATCTGCATCTGCGTCTGCATCTACGTCTACGTCTGCGTCTGCGTCTGCGTCTGCGGTTGCGGTTGCGGTTGCGGTTGCGGTTGCGGTTGCGGTTGCCATCGCGAATATGACAACGCCGCGCCGAATGCCGCGATGCCTCTGCTCCCGGCGCGCGCCTCGACTCGATTGCGTCGATTCGCACGCGAAGCGCGAAAGCCGCCGCGCACGCGGCTTCCGGTTTGCTTGGCCGCGCTTCGGAGCGTGCCGGCCAGTCAGCGGGCGGCCGGCCCGACGCCGGCCGCCGATCACGCTCGCGCCTGCGAGACGGCGGCCCCGCATTGCGGGCAGAAGCGCGCGGACGCATCGAGCAACGCGCGGCAAGCGCCGCACGCGGCCGGCGCTTGCGATGCGCCGCACTGCGCGCAGAACTTCGCATCCGCGCCGTTGATCGCGCCGCACTTCGCGCACGCGGCGCTCTGCACGGGCAAGCCGGCTTCGCGGCGAGACGAAACGCCGTCGCGCCCCCAGCCGTCTTGGCGCCGCGCATCCTGCCGGCCCCAACCGTGGCCGCCGTGACTTCCGTGGCCGCTGCCATGGCCACGCCCGTCACCGCCCATCCCGCCGCCGTGATGGTCGCGACTGCCGCCATTTCCGTGATGCCCTGCGCCGACGATCCGCTTGAGCCAATCCATTGCCGCCTCCGTTCATTGACCGCGGCGCAGCAGCCGCAAGCCGTTGCCGACGACGATGAGGCTCGCGCCCGCGTCGGCGAACACCGCCATCCACATCGTGCCCATTCCCGCGATCGTCAGCCCGACGAACACCGCCTTCACGACGAGCGCGAACGCGATGTTCTGCACGAGCACGCGATGCGTCGCGCGCGACAGCCGCACGAACGCCGGGATCTTGCGCAGGTCGTCGTCCATCAGCGCGACGTCGGCCGTCTCGATCGCGGTGTCGGTGCCCATCGCGCCCATCGCGAAGCCGATGTCGGCGCGCGCGAGCGCCGGCGCGTCGTTGATCCCGTCGCCGACCATCCCGACCGCATGGCCGCCCGCCGCGAGCTCGTCGACGACGGCGAGCTTGTCCTGCGGCAGCTGGTTGCCGCGCGCGTCGTCGATGCCGACCTGCTGCGCGATCGCTTCCGCCGTGTGCGGGTTGTCGCCCGTCAGCATCGCGGTCTTGATGCCGAGCGCGTGCAAGTCGGCGATTGCGGCGCGGCTCGTGTCCTTCACCGTGTCGGCCACCGCGAAGAGGCCGAGCACGCGCGTGCCGTCGATCAGCATCACGACCGTCTTGCCCTGCCGCTCGAGCTCGTCGAGGCGCGCCTCGAGCGCGGGCGTGCAGCACTCGAGCTCTTCGACGAGGCGGTGATTGCCGAGCCAGTACGGCGCGCCGTCGATGTTGCCGCGCACGCCGCGGCCGGGAATCGCCTCGAAGCCGGCGACGTCGAGGAACGACGCGCCGTTTGCGCGACCGGCATCGCTCGCGCCGGCATCGGCCGCGACCGCCGCCGCGACCGCCTGCGAAACCGGGTGGTCCGAACGCGCGGCGAGGCTCGCGGCGAGCCGCCGCACGTGCGCGACGTCGACGTCGGCCGCGCGCATCTCGAAATCGGTCTGCACCGGCTTGCCGCGCGTGATCGTGCCCGTCTTGTCGAGCGCGAGCCACGCGAGCCGGCGCCCCTGCTCGAGATATACGCCGCCCTTCACGAGGATGCCGCGCCGCGCGGCCGCGGCGAGCCCCGAGACGATCGTCACGGGCGTCGAGATCACGAGCGCGCACGGGCACGCGATCACGAGCAGCACGAGCGCGCGATAAATCCAGTCGCGCCACGCGCCGTCGAACACGAGCGGCGGCGCGATCGCGACGACGAGCGCGATCGCGAACACGATCGGCGTGTAGATGCGCGCAAAGGTGTCGACGAAGCGCTGCGTCGGCGCCTTCGCGCCCTGCGCCTCCTCGACCGCATGGATGATCCGCGCGAGCGTCGTGTTGCTCGCGACCGCCGTCACGCGATACTCGAACGAGCCGGCCTCGTTGATCGTGCCCGCGTACACCGGATCGCCCGCGCCTTTCTCGACGGGCAGGCTTTCGCCCGTGATCGGCGCCTGGTTGACGGTCGAGCGGCCGGCGACGATTTCGCCGTCGAGGCCGATCCGCTCGCCGGGCTTCACGCGCACGACCGCGCCGAGCGCGACCTGCGCGGCCTCGACGGCCGCCCACGTGCCGTCGGGCTGCTTCACGGTCGCGGTGTCGGGCGCGAGCCGCATCAGGCTCTGGATCGCGTTGCGCGCGCGATCGAGCGAGCGCGCCTCGATCAGCTCGGCGACGGTGAAGAGCACCATCACCATCGCGGCCTCGGGCCATTGGCCGATCGCCATCGCGCCCGTCACCGCGATGCTCATCAGCGCGTTGATGTTCAGGTTGCCGTTCGTGAGCGCGATCCAGCCCTTGCGATACGTGCCGAGGCCGCAGGCCGCGACCGCCGCGAGCGCGAGCGCGGCGGCAAGCCACACGGGCAACTGCAGCCACGTGGCCGCCTCCGACGCGGCCGCCGCGACGCCCGCGACCGCGAGCGGCCACCACGGCCGCGGCGCTTCGGCCGGCGCGGCCGACGACGAACGGCCGGCTGCGCCGTTATCCGCCTGCTCGGGCGTCATGCCGAGCGAGCGGATCGCGCGGGCGATGCCGGCTTCCGCGCCCGGCGCGTGCTCGACCGTCAGCATCCGCTGCATCAGATTGAATTCGAGCGCCGCGACTTCCGCCATTCCGCCGAGCTTCTTGCGGATCAGCGTCTCCTCGGTCGGGCAGTCCATCTGCATGATCCGGAACGCCGAACGCACGCGGCCGTCGGCGGCCGTTTGCGCGCCGGGCAGCGGCGCGAATGCGACCGGGGCGGGCGCGCAGCAGGCGGCGCCGGCGTGGTCGTGGTCGTGGTCGTGGTCGTGGTCGTGCGAATGATCGCCGCCGGCGTGCGGGCCGTGATCATGGCCGCGACCGCACGAATCATGAGCGCGCGATCCGGATTCCCGGCTTGCATCCAAGTCGATGCCGCCGCGCCGATGATCGTGAGAACAACAACCGTCCGCATGCGGCCGAGCCTGGCCGTCGCCACGAAGCAGCGCTTCGCTGGTCGCTGGGGCCTGCGCCTCGCGCCGATCGGCGCGGTGATCGTGCTCGCGGGAATCGGCGTCGGCATGCGCATGGCCGTCGGCGTGATCGTGCGCGCAACCCGCATGCCGCGCATCGGCTTGGCGGCCTGAATCGGTTGCGCTCGTCAGCTCGCGTTCGTGCGCATGCCCGCTCCGGCCTTCTACGCGCGCCGCGTCGTTCCGGGCTTCGCTCCGCGCGCCGCATTCATGCGCATCCGAGTGCGCTTCGGCGCGCGACGGCTCGCGCACGTCGTGCGAATGCGCGCGAACGTGTTCGGATTCGAGCGTACGCGGCCGGTCTTCGGCCCGAGTGGCCTCGGTCATGGCAACCTCCTCAGTAACTGACGGTGTACAGTTAACACCCTGAAGTCACTACAAGGTCAACCCTTTTTGTAAGGAGATTCGAATGAAGATCGGCGAACTGGCGAAAGCGGCGCGATGCACGCCCGAGACGATTCGTTTCTATGAAAAAGAGGGGCTGATGCCCGACGCGGAACGGACCGACTCCAACTACCGCAGCTACACCGACGCGCACGTCGAGCGGCTGCGCTTCATTCGCAACTGCCGCGCGCTCGACATGACGCACGACGAGATCCGCGCGCTGCTGCGCTTCACCGACGATCCGGCGGACCGCTGCGATTCGGTCAACGCGCTGCTCGACGAACACATCGGCCACGTCAACACGCGCCTCGCCGAGCTCCAGCACCTGCGCGCGCAGCTGATCGAATTGCGCGAGCGGTGCCAGGGCGAGCACGCGGTCGAGGACTGCGGGATCGTGCATGGGCTCGCGACGATGGAAACGCCGGACATGCCGGGCAAGCGCTCGCACGTCGGCTGACGCGCTGCGCCCGCCGCCGCTCCTTTGGCCGTGGGCATTACGCAGCTTGCGTTAATTTATATCTAGTCATAATATTACTAGAAATTAATTAACTATTCATGGTATGGCTCGATACTCACCGCTGGCGCTCGTCGTACTCGCGATGCTCACCGAAGCGCCGATGCACGCGTACCGAATCCAGCAGCTCGTGAAGCTGCGCGGCAAGGACGAGGTGGTCAACGTCAAGCAGCGCAATAGCCTTTATCAGACGATCGAGCGCCTGCAACGCGACGCGCTGATCGCCGTGCGCGAAACCGAGCGCGACGGCGCGTTCCCGGAGCGCACCGTCTACGAAATCACCAGCGCCGGCCGCGACACCGCGCGCATGTGGCTGCGCGAGCAGCTCGCTCAGCCGGCGCGCGAATATCCGTCGTTTCCGGCTGCGCTGTCGGTGCTGCCGCTGCTGTCCGCCGACGATGCGCGCCGCCACTTCGAAGCGCGCGCCGCCGCGCTCGAGGCCGAACTGGCTCGTCTCGACGAAGCGCACGACGCCGCGCTCGCGATGCAGATCCCACGGCTGTTCCTGCTCGACGGCGAACTCATGCGGGTGACGCTGGAAGCCGAGCTCGAATGGGTGCGCCGCGTCGTCGAGCATCTGAAGGTCGGCGCGCTCACATGGAGCGAAGCGTGGCTGCGCGAGGTCGCCGCCCGGTTTGCGCAGGCGGATGCGTCGGATTCGGAATGAGCGGACCGGGCGCCGACGGGGAACCGGGTGAGAGGCGCGCCATTCGCTGCAGGCGATGCCGCCATGGCGGCTGTTGGGCGTTGGGCCCGCCATGTTCGGCTGGTGACGTTCCGGTTGTGACGCTCGGCCTGTCACGCGCTGCTCGCTGCGTTCGATCTGCGTGACTTGGCGTTTTGGCGGTTGGCGTTTTGGCGGTTGGCGTTTTGGCGGTTGGCGTTTTGGCGTTTTGGCGTTTTGGCGTTTTGGCGGTTGGCGTGCGGCGTGCGGCGTGCGGCGTGCGGCGTGCGGCGTGCGGCGTGCGGCGTGCGGCAGCGATGATACGAAAGATCGCTGCGCCCGCAACGACGATCACGATCGCGAAGGCGCCCACCATCGGCTGCAACGCGGGCCAGCGCCGCGCCCTCAGGCGGAAGACGCTCGCACACACGGGGCAACGCCTGCCCCGATCGCGCTACAACACCTTCCCGGGATTCAGAATCCCGAGCGGATCGAGCGCGGCCTTCATCGCCCGCATCACGCCGATCTCGGCCGCACTGCGCGAATACGCGAGAAACGGCCGCTTGTGCACACCGATCCCGTGCTCGGCCGATATCGATCCGCCCATTTCACGCACGACCCCGTAGACGGCGCGCTCGACGCTATCCGCGCCATGCGCGGGCAGATCGGCGAGCGACACGCCGACGTGCACGTTGCCGTCGCCGACATGCCCGAAGCACAGACACACCGCATGCGGCCAACGCGCGCGCAGCGCGGCGTTGCAACGTTCGGCGAACGCGTCGAGTTCCGCGACCGGCAGGCTCACGTCGAAATTGAGCAGATGCGGCAGCGCATCGATCGCGAGCCCTTCGCGCAGCGTCCACATATCGCGCGCCTGCCGCTCCGACGCGGCGAGCGCCGCATCGGTCACGAGGCCGGCGTCGAAGCATGCGCCGAGGCATTGCTCGAGCGCGTCGCGCGCGTCGGCATGCGCGCCGCTCGCCGCGCATTCGATCAGGATGACGAAATCGCCGTCCGCGCCGAACGGCGCGGTCAAGCCCAGCGTGTTCTCGGCAACGTAGCGATAGAACGCCGGCCACATCGCCTCGAAGCTGACGACGCCCGGCAGCGCCGCGCGCACGTCGCGCCAGAGCCGCACGAGCGTGCCGTAATCGGGCACTCGACACAGCGCCGTCGCGTGCCGCGCGAGCGGCGGATGCAGCCTCAGCACCGCGCGCGTGACGATGCCGAGCGTGCCTTCGCTTCCGATGAAGAGCTGCTTCACGTCGTAGCCGGCATTGTTCTTCAGCACCTTGTTCAGCGACGTGACGATCGTCCCATCCGCCAGCACGGCTTCGATGCCGAGCGTCTGCTCGCGCATCATTCCGAAGCGGATCGCGCGCGTGCCACCCGCGTTGGTCGCGAGCATGCCGCCGATCTGGCACGAGCCGCGTGCGCCGAGATCGACGCCGAACGCGAAACCCGCCGCGTCCGCCGCTTCCTGAACCGCTTGCAGCGTCGTGCCCGCGCGCACGGTCATCGTGCCGGCCGCCGCGTCGATCTCCTCGATTCCGGCGAAGCGCTCCATCGAGAGCACGACTTCGCCGCCGAGCGCGACGCCGCCGCCCGCGAGCCCCGTCAAGCCGCCCTGCGGCACGACCGGCTGCCGCAGCCGCGTGCAAAGCGCGAGCGCGCGCGACACGTCGTCGACGCAGGCCGGCCGCACGAGCGCGAGCGGGCGGACGCCGGGCGCTTCGTCATACGCGGTGAAATAGCGCGGCTCGATCGCGGCCGAGCGCGTGACGAGCGCGGCGCCGAGTTCGTCGACGAGCGCTGATTCGATCGCGTGCGCGCGAGCGGCAGCTTCGGTGGTTTCGGTGGTTTCGGTGGTTTCGGTGGCTTCGGTGGCTTCGGTGGCTTCAGCGGCTTCGGCCATCTCCGCGGCAGCGGCAATCGCAACGCTTGCCGCTGCGCGCAGCGCCCCGCCGCTCACGCCGGCGCCCGCGCTTGCGCTGGATGCCGCGCCGATTCGACATGCATCGGATAACGAAACGGCTGTAGCTGTAATCGATACATCCGGCGCGACGCCGGCAGCAACGCCATCGCCATTGCCATCGCCCGCCGCATCGGCACCGATCGCATCCGCGCCGGCCGACGAATCGCGCGTCGCCCGCTCGCTCATCGCGCCGCCTCCGTCACTTCGTCGAGATGTCGATGTCGCCGAAATACTTCCGGCCGAGCGCCTTCACGGTGCCGTCCGCTTTCAGCTTGTCGATCGCGGCGTTCAGGCGCGTCTTCAGCGCATCGTCGCCCTTGCGCAGCCCGAATGCGATGCCGCCGCCGAGAATCTTGTCGTCGCGCACCGGCTGCCCGACGAACGCGAAACCCTTCGCATCCGGCCGCGACAGGAACCCGCGCTGCCCCGCCGGCGCAAGCACGAGCGTGCCGTCGAGGCGGCCCGCGGTGAGATCCGCGTACGCCTGGTTCTGGTCCTGATACGCGACGATCCGCACGCCCGAGCCCGCCCAGTGCGCATTCGCGTACGCCTCCTGGATCGAGCCCTGCAACACGCCGATCCGCTTGCCCTTCAACGATTCCGGCGCCGGCGCGAGGCCGCTGTCCGCACGCGCGATCAGCTGCGTCGGCACGCGGTAGATCACCGTCGTGAAGTCGATCGCCTGACGGCGCTGGTCGGTCGCGTTCATCGCCGAGTTGATCGCGTCGAACTTGCGCCCCTGCAGCGCGGGAATCAGCCCGTCGAACGACGTCTCGACCCACTTGCACGCGAGCTTCGCCTCCTTGCAGACGGCGTTGCCGACGTCGATGTCGAAGCCCTGCAGCTCGCCGTTCGCCGCCTTCGATTCGAACGGCGGGTATTGCGCTTCGAGACCGAAGCGCAGCGTTTGCGAAGCCTCGGCGCGCGCCGCGCCGCAGCCCGCGACGACGCCCAACGCGCATGCGAGCGCCAGCCAGATTTGCAGTCGTTTCATCGATGATTCTCCTTGAGGTCGGGATCTTGTCCGGTCGGGGTCTCGCCCGGTCGCGCGCGCCGCGCGCGTCAGAGGCTGCGCAGACGGCGCGCGCCTTCGATCAGCGTCGCGTCGTCCTTCGAAAAACTGAGGCGGATGCAGCCGGTGTTCGCGCCGTCCGCGTAGAACGCGGACAGCGGGATCGTCGCGACGCGCGCGTCGCGAATCGCGCGCAGCACGAAATCGGCGTCGGACTCGCCGGAAAAATGCCGAAAGCGCGCGAGCATGAAGAACGAGCCCTCGCTCGGCAGCAGCTCGAAACGCGAGCCGGCAAGCTCGCGCACGAGCAGGTCGCGCTTGCGCTCGTAGAACGCGCCGAGTTCGAGATAGCTCGACGGCTCGGCGAGCGCGTCGGCGAACGCGTGCTGCATCGGCGTGTCGGCCGCGAACGTCATGAACTGGTGCACCTTGCGCAGCTCGCGCGTGAGCTCGACGGGCGCGAGGCAATAGCCGACGCGCCAGCCCGTCACGTGATACGACTTGCCGAACGACGACACGATCACGCTGCGCTCGGCGAGCGCGCGATGACGCGCCATGCTGTGATGGCGCGCGCCGTCGAACACGACGTGTTCGTACACCTCGTCGGACAGGATCACGATGTCGGTGCCCTCGGTGAGCTGCGCGAGGCACGCGATGTCGGCGTCGCCGAAGATCGTCGCGGTCGGGTTGTGCGGCGTGTTGACGATCAGCATCCGTGTGCGCGGCGTGATTTTGGCGGCCACTTCGTCCCAGTTCACGCGAAAGCGCTCGGGCGAGAGACTGATCGCGACGGGCGTTGCGCCCTGCAGGCGCACGATCGGCGCGTAGCTGTCGAACGACGGCTCGAAGTAGATCACCTCGTCGCCCGGATGCACGAGCGCGCTGATCGTCGCGTAGAGCCCCTCGCTCGCGCTCGCGACGACGGTAATTTCGGATTCCGGATCGTAGCGCGCGCCGTACAGGCGCTCCGTCTTGACCGCGAGCGCCTCGCGCAGCGCGGCGACGCCCGCCATCGGCGCGTACTGGTTGTGTCCGTCGCGCATCGCGCGCGCGACGCGCTCGACGAGCGCCGGATCGGGCGCGAAATTCGGCGCGCCCTGCGACAGATTCAGCGCCTGGTGCTCGGCGGCGAGCTGGCCGATGACCGTGAAGATCGTCGTGCCGACGTCGTGCAGCTTCGAACGGGGCGCGGCGGCGCTCTGCATGGCTCCTCCTCGTTTCGTGGACAGGCGCGCCGGCCGTTGCCGATGCGCGGGGTAACGGTGCCGATTTGGCCCGAGCCAATATCCGGCGACAATCGAAAGTTCGTCATGGAAGGCATGACGAAAACTCATGCATTGGATTGATGGCGGAGGCTGGACGCGAGGAACGGCTCGATTGCTCCGTGCGGCCGGAGCGCCGCCGAGGGCCTTCGGGCGGAAGATGCGGGCGGTTGGCGAGCAGCAGTCTCGGTAATAGGGTCGAAACTTTCGATGGATCGATGGATCGATGGATCGATGGATCGATGGATCGATGGATCGATGGATCGATGGATCGGCGGATCGGCGGATCGGCGGATCGGCGGATCGGCGGGTCAGCAGGTCAGCAGGTCAGCAGGTCAGCAGGTCAGCAGGTCAGCAGGTCGGCAGGTCGGCGGATTGTCCATTCAGCCGCTCGGCCATCCAGCAGCCCGACGGTTCAATGGCCCGGAAGTTGAACGACAGACAGCGCAACAAAACAACCGGGAAATTCGCAGATCGAGGCAAACATTCACCCAGCGAGAGACTTCGCAAAACCCGCCGAAATCGCCCAATCGCCCGCCGCCGCGCACCACGCCCGATGCCGCTCGTCGGAGCGGCATCGGCAACACATCCCGCTCATCCGGCAGCCGCCTACCCCGCCGCCTCGTCATCGGCCTCGGCCGCGAGATACGCGTCCACCGCCCGATGCAGCTCGCCGCGCAACTGCGCGACGTCGACATCCGCCCCTTGCGTGAGCAGCGACTGCGACACCCACCCGTAGCACAGCGCATGCACGACGCGCGCCGCCACGCCGAGCCGCGCTTCAGCCGGCGCATCGCTCGCGCCGGCGAGCGCATCGCGCCACAGCGCGACGTAGTCGTCGTAATGCCGGCGATACGCGTCGATCGGCGAGACCTTGCGCTCGAGCGTGAACATCGCGGCCCACACCCGCGCGTCCTGCTCGAGCGCATCGATCTGCGCGTCGACGAGCGCGGCCGCGATCGCCCGGCGGCGCGCGCCGCGCCGCGTATCGACGACGCCCCGCATCCGCGTCGCGATCGTCTTCACGTAATGATGGATCGTGAGCGCGGCGAGACTCTCCTTGTCGCCGAAATACTCGTAGAACGTGCCGACGCTCACGCCTGCAACCGCGGCGATCTCGCGGATCGTCGCCTTCGCGTAGCCGCGCTCGAGCAAAACCTGAACAAACGCCTGCTGCAGCGCCTCCGAGCTCGCGTGCGCGCGACGCTGCCGCGGACGGCGGCGCAAGGCCGGCTGCGGCTGAGCGATCGACCGCTCGTCGGGCGCGGAAACCTGAACATGTCGCGAAGTCATCTTTGCTAACCTGATCGAGCCGAACAACAACACGGAGACGCCCATCATGGCCTGGTCGACCCACGAGGTGAGCAACCAGTTCGACGAATTGACCGACTATAACCTCTTCGCGACCGACGCCGCGCTGGGTGAAATGCTCGAACGCGCGGGCGCGTCGTGGGCCGCGCCGCGGCTCGGCGCATACGGCGCGCGGCTCGGCGCGCGCGACACCGCGCAACAGGCCGAGGACGCGAACCGCCACGCTCCGGAGCTGAACGCGTTCGATCGCCGCGGCCGCCGGATCGACCGCGTCGATTTCCACCCGAGCTGGCACGCGCTCCTCGGCCTCTATCGCGAGCAGGGCCTGATCTCGCTTGCGTTGCGCGAATCGCGCGCGGGCCGCTGGGCGGCGAACGCGGCGGGCTTCTATCTGCACGGCCAGATCGAGGCGGGCACGCTGTGTCCGGCGACGATGACGCAGGCGAGCATCCCGGTCCTCCGGAAAGAGCCCGCGCTGTGGGCGCAATTGAAAGACAAGCTCTACAGCGACGTCCACGACCCCCGCGACGTGCCGATCGACGCGAAGCAGTCGATCTTGATCGGCATGGGGATGACCGAAAAGCAGGGCGGCTCGGATGTGCGCGCGAACACGACGATCGCGGTGCCCGTCGGCGCGGGCGGCCGCGGCGGCGACTATCTGCTGCGCGGCCACAAATGGTTCTTCTCCGCGCCGATGTGCGATGCGCACCTTGTCGTCGCGCGCACCGAATCGGGCGGCCCGTCGTGCTTCTACGTGCCGCGCTGGCGGCCGGACGGCACGAAGAACGCGGTGCTGATCCAGCGCCTGAAGAACAAGGTCGGCAACCGCAGCAACTCGAGCAGCGAGATCGAGCTCGGCGACGCGTGGGGCGTGATGCTCGGCGAGGAAGGCCGCGGCATTCCGACGATCATCGAAATGGCGACCTACACGCGCCTGAACTGCGTGCTCGGCAGCGCGGCGATCCTGCGCCAGGGGCTCGTGCAGGCGATCGCGTACACGCGGCAGCGTCACGCGTTCGGCCGCGCGCTCGCCGAGCAGCCGCTGATGCGCGCGGTGCTCGCCGATCTCGCGCTCGAAAGCGAAGCGGCGCTCGCGCTCGCGATGCGGCTCGCGCAGGCGTTCGAGCGCGACGAGCACGCGTGGACGCGCATCGTCACGCCGGCCGCGAAATTCTGGGTCTGCAAGCGTGCGGTCGAGGCCGCGGGCGAAGTGATGGAAGTATTCGGCGGCAACGGCTATGTCGACGACGGCCCGATCGCGCGGCTGTTCCGCGAGGCGCCCGTCAATTCGATCTGGGAAGGCTCGGGCAACGTGATGTGCCTCGACGTGATGCGCGCGATCGCGCGCGAGCCCGACGCGGCGCACGTGCTCGTCGACGAGCTGCACGCGCTCGGCGGCCGCGATGCGCGGATTCGCGCGGAGCTCGACGCGCTGCGCGCGCTGCTCGGCACGCCGCCCGACGCGCTCGAAGCGCTCGGCCGCGTGCTCGCGCAACGCATCGCGCTCGTCGCGCAGGCGTGTCTCCTGCTCGACGTGGCGCCCGCCTTCGTCAGCGACGGCTTCATCGCGACTCGCTTCGGCGAGCCGGCCTGGGGCCGCGTGACCGGCGCGCTCGATTCGCGCCGCGTGGACGTCGCCGCGCTGCTGCAACGCGCATACGCCGCGTGAGTGTGTGAGTGTGTGAGTGTGTGAGTGTGTGAGCCTGTGAGCCTGTGAGCCTGTGAGCCTGTGACCGTGCAACCGTGCGACCGTGCGCGGCGCGCACTACGCCGCGCCGGCATTAGGCCCAGCCGGCTCCGCCGGCACGGCGCGACATGCGGCGCCTCGCCCGAAGCCGACCGCCGCATGTCGCGCCGCATCCGCCCGAACGATCGCCCGCAGAACGAACGGAGCCCGAAGCGATGAACCTGATTGCCGCACTCGATCGCGCCGCGCGCGCGACGCCCGACAAACCGTTCCTGCGCTACGACGGCGCGACGATCACGTACCGGCACATGCAGCGGCGCTCGCGGCGCGCGGCCGAGGTGCTCGCCGCGCTCGGCATCGCGCCGGGCGAGCGCGTCGCCGCGATGTGCTTCAACACGCCCGCGTTCTTCGATCTGCTCTTCGGCGCGTGGCGCATCGGTGCGGCCGTCGTGCCGATCAACCACAAGCTGCAGGCGCCGGAAGTCGACTACATCCTCGGTCACAGCGCGAGCCGCGCGGTGCTGTTCGACGCCGCGCTCGCGCCCGTGCTCGCGAAGGTCGAGCACGGCGCGCAACGTCTCGCGACCGAGGGCGAGGCGAACGGCGCCGCGCCGTTCGACCGCCTCGTCGCGGATGCGGCCGGCATCGCGTCCGGCACGCCCGACGACACCGCGCTCGCCGAGATCCTCTACACGTCCGGCACGACGGGACGCCCGAAGGGCTGCATGCACAGCCACCGGACGGTCGCGCTCGCCGCCGCGACGAGCGCGCTCGCGCTGTCGATGACCGAGCGCGAGCGCACGCTGACGGCGATGCCGATCTGGCACGCGTCGCCGCTCAACAACTGGTTCGGCGGCACGCTCTACGTGGGCGGCACCGTCGTGCTGATGCGCGACTATCATCCGCTGCGCTTTCTTCAGACGGTCGAAGCCGAGCAGGCGACGCTGTACTTCGGCGCGCCCGTGTCGTACACGCTGCCGCTCGATACGATCGCCGATTTCGCGTCGTTCGACCTGACGAGCATGCGCGCCTGGCTGTACGGCGGCGGGCCGATCGGCGCGGAGCTCGCGCGCCGATTGATGCATGCGTACCGCAACGAGGCGTTCTATCAGGTGTACGGAATGACCGAGACGGGGCCCGCCGGCACCGTGCTGTACCCGTTCGAGCAGACCATGAAGGCCGGTTCGATCGGCCGTCGGGGCACGCCGGGCGTCGACGTGCGGGTCGTGACCGCGTCGGGCGGCGACGCGCGGCCAGGCGAGATCGGCGAAATCCTGCTGCGCGCGGACAGCATGATGCTCGGCTATCTCGACGCCCCCGACGCGACGCGCGCCGCGTTCGCGGACGACGGCTGGTATCGCAGCGGCGACGTCGCGCGCATCGACGACGACGGCTATCTGTTCGTCGTCGACCGGATCAAGGACATGATCGTGACGGGCGGCGAGAACGTCTATTCGAAGGAAGTCGAGGACGTGCTGACCGCGCATCCGGCCGTCGCGGAGGCGGCCGTGATCGGTCGCGCGCATCCGGAATGGGGCGAAACCGTGGTCGCGCACGTCGTGCTGCGCGCGGCCGGCGGCACGAGCGGCGCCGAAGGCGCGGTCGATGCCGACGCGCTGCGCGCGTTCTGCGAAACACGCCTCGCCGCCTACAAGATCCCGCGCGAATACGTGTTCGCCGAGCGCCTGCCGCGCACGCCGACGGGCAAGCTGCAGAAGTACCTGCTGCGCGCACGCGGCGCGTGACGCGACTGCGGCGCACCGTCTGCGCCGTCTTCTTCGCCGCCCGTGCGTCCGGAAAAAACGAAGCCCCGAGTCCGCTTGCGCAGCCTCGGGGCCCGTCGTGATCCACATCGATGCGCGCCGCGAACGCCGCTAGGCGACGCCCGCGTCACGCCGCACGGCGCTTACTTGCCGCCGATGCTCTTGAGCGGCTTCCACTCGCCCTTCTCGACCTTGTACATCGTGATGCCGCCGTTGCGCAGGTCGCCCTTCGTGTCGTACGCGATGTGCGTCGACGTGACGCCCGCCATGTCGGTCTTCGCGAGCAGCGGCAGGTACTTCGCCGGATCGGTCGAATTTGCCTTCTTCATCGCGTTGAACATCGCCATCGCGCCGTCGTAAGCGTACGGCGAGTACGTCTGCACGTCTTCGCCGAAGCGCTTCTTGTACTTGTCCGCGTACGACTTGCCGCCGGGCATTTCGTCGAGCGGCAGGCCGGCGAGCGAAGCGATCGAGCCTTCGGCCGCGTCGCCCGCGATTTTCAGGAACGTCGGCGTGTGCACCATTTCGCCGCCCATCAGCGGCGCCGCGACGCCGAGCGACTTCATCTGCTTGGCCATCGGCGCGGCCTGCGAATCCGCGCCGCCGTAGTAGACGAGATCCGGCTTCGACGCCTTCAGCTTCGTCAGGATCGCCTTGAAGTCGACAGCCTTGTCGTTCGTGAATTCGCGATCGACGATCGTCGCGCCCGCCGCCTTCGCCGCCTTCTCGAACTGGTCGGCGAGACCCTGGCCGTACGCGGTGCGATCGTCGACGATCGCGATCTTCTTCATGCCGAGATCCTTCACCGCGAACGCGCCCGCGACCGAGCCCTGCTGCGTGTCGGACGTCATCATCCGGAAGGTCGTCTTGTAGCCCTGCGTCGTGTACTCGGGCGCGGTTGCCATCGCGATCTGCGGGATGCCCGCGTTCGCGTAGATGCGCGAGGCCGGGATCGTCGTGCCCGAGTTGAAGTGGCCAAGCATGCCCTTGATGCCGTCGTCGACGAGCTTCTGCGCAACCGTCGTGCCGGTGCGCGGGTCGGCCTGGTCGTCCTGCATGTCGAGCACGAACTTCACCGGCTTGCCGCCGATCGTGGGCTTCGTCGCATTGAAGTCCTCGATCGCGAGCACGATGCCGTTCTGCATATCCTTGCCGTAGTGCGCCTGCGCGCCCGTCATCGGCGCCGCGAAGCCGATCTTGACGTCATCCGCGTGCGCCGTCCCCGCGAGCGACATGACCGCGACGAACGTCGCGCCTGCCAGCTTTTTCATCGTGTGTTGCATATCTTCTCCTAGTACCAGGGTAAATGGAGCGACTTCGGGTTCGCCTTGCCGCTTCCGTTTCATGAGGCGAAGGGCAAGGATTGCTCAGCCAATCGTCATCAAATTCGCATTGCCGCCTGCCGCCGCGGTGTTCACGCTCACCGAGCGTTCGGTGAGAAGCCGCTCGAGCGCGTAATCTTCGTCGTCGCCGTTCTCGAACGCGCCCGCCGCCACGCCTTGCACCGATACGATCGGCCCGGGGCGCTGCGCAACCTCCTTCACGAGCGCGAGCAGCTCGTCGCTGTCGCCTTCGAACAGCGCCGCGTCGAACGCCGCGTCCGCCTGCTTCCTCACGCCCGCATGCGCCTTCAGCGACGCCGGCAGCGCCGCGGCGAGCGCCTCGCCCGCCGCGCCCGCGAACAACGCGCGGTTGCCGGTCGCGAGCACCGCCGCGAACTGCGCGCGCGCGCCGCTCGGCGTCGCCGCGATGCACAGCACGGTGCCGCGCGCGCCGAGTGTATACGTATTGCGTTCGCCTGTCGGCCCCGCGAGCACCGCGGTCGCACCGGCCAGCACGTGCGCCAGATAGCCGTCGCAGCGCGCGGCGAGCGCCGGCTCGCGCTGCTCGAGCAGCCAGTCGCGCAGCGCGGTCAGCGCGGCGGACGGATTATCGCGCGTCTCGCCGTCCTGCGGCGCATCGGCGACGAGCGACGCCTCGAGCGACCTCGGCAGCCCCGCCGGGCGCGTCGCGAGGAGGCGCTGCAGATACAGCGCGCCGCCCGCCTTCGGCCCCGTGCCCGACAGCCCTTCGCCGCCGAACGGCTGCACGCCGACCACCGCGCCGATCACGTTGCGGTTCACGTAGATGTTGCCGACGTGCGCGCGCGAGATCACGTGCGCGATCGTCTCGTCGATCCGCGTGTGGATGCCGAGCGTGAGGCCGTAGCCCGTCGCGCGGATCTGCTCGAGCAGCTTGTCGAGGCCGCTGCGGCGATAGCGGACGACGTGCAGCACCGGGCCGAACACTTCGCGCTTCAGCTCGTCGACGTTGCTGATCTCGATGATCGTCGGCGGCACGAACGTGCCTTGCGCGCAGGCTTCCGGCATCGCGAGCTGCGTGACCGCGTGGCCCTTGTCCTTCATCGCCGCGACGTGCGCGTCGATCGTGCGCTTCGCGTCGGCGTCGATCACCGGGCCGACGTCCGCCGACAGGCGATCCGGGTTGCCGAGCGCGAGCTCCTGCATCGCGCCCTTGAGCATCGTCAGCGTGCGATCCGCGACGTCGTCCTGCAGACACAGAACGCGCAGCGCCGAACAGCGTTGGCCGGCCGAGTCGAACGACGACTGCATCACGTCGGCGACGACCTGCTCCGCGAGCGCCGACGAATCGACGATCATCGCGTTCTGGCCGCCCGTCTCGGCGATCAGCGGAATCGGCTTGCCGTCCGGATCGAGGCGCGACGACAGCGTCTTGTTGATGAGGCGCGCGACTTCGGTCGAGCCGGTGAACATCACCGCGCGCGTGCGCGGATCGGCGACGAGCGCCGCGCCCACCGTCTCGCCGTTGCCGGGCAGGAGCTGCACCGCGCCCGCCGGCACGCCGGCGTCGCGCAGCAGGCGCACCGCCTGCGCGGCGATCAGCGGCGTCTGCTCGGCGGGCTTCGCGAGCACCGTGTTGCCGGCCGCCAGGGCGGCGGCCACCTGGCCCATGAAGATCGCGAGCGGGAAGTTCCACGGGCTGATGCAGACGACGGGGCCGAGCGGACGGTGCGTATCGTTCGAGAACTCGTCGCGGATCTGCGCCGAGTAGTAGCGCAGGAAATCGACCGCCTCGCGGATTTCGGCGATCGCGTTCGGCAGCGACTTGCCCGCCTCGCGCACGATCAGGCCCATCAGCGTGTGCATCTGCGCTTCGAGCAGGTCGGCCGCGCGCGCGAGGCAGTCGGCGCGCGCGTCCACGGGCGTCGCCTGCCAGATCGGCGCGGCCGCGACCGCGTGCGCGAGCGCCGCGCTCACCTGCTCGGGCGTCGCCTCGCTGACCGTGCCCACGACGTCGCGCAGATCGGCCGGATTGCGCACGTCGCGCGGCGCGGCGTGCGCGAGCGCTTCGTCGGTGAGCATCGGCGCGGCGCGCCACGGATGATGCGCGCTCGCGAGCAGCGCCGACGACAGCGACGCGAGCCGATGCTCGTTCGACAGATCGAGGCCCATCGAATTGAGGCGCGCGGCGCCGTACAGCTCGCGCGGCAGCGGGATCTTCGCGTGCGGCGCGCCGAGCGGCACGACTTTCCCGGCTTCCTCGACCGGATCGGCGACGAGCTCCTTCACCGACACCGTCTTGTCGGCGATGCGGTTCACGAACGACGTGTTCGCGCCGTTCTCGAGCAGGCGGCGCACGAGGTAGGCGAGCAGCGTCTCGTGCGTGCCGACGGGCGCGTACACGCGGCACGGGCGGTTCAGCTTGTCGCGGCCGGTGACTTCCTCGTAAAGCGGCTCGCCCATCCCGTGCAGACACTGGAATTCGTACTGGCCGGGGTAGTAGTTCTGGCCCGCGAGGTGATAGATCGCGGCGAGCGTGTACGCGTTGTGCGTCGCGAACTGCGGATAGACGGCGTCGGGCGCCGCGAGCAGCTTCTTCGCGCACGCGAGGTACGACACGTCGGTGTAGATCTTGCGCGTGTAGACCGGATAGCCTTCGAGGCCGTCCACTTGCGCGCGCTTGATCTCGGAATCCCAGTACGCGCCCTTCACGAGGCGGATCATCAGGCGATGGCGGCTGCGGCGCGCGAGGTCGACGAGATAATCGATCACGAACGGGCAGCGCTTCTGGTACGCCTGAACGACGAAGCCGATGCCGTTCCAGCCGGCGAGCTCCGAATCGAAGCACAGCGCCTCGAGCAGATCGAGCGACAGCTCGAGCCGGTCCGCCTCCTCGGCGTCGATGTTCAGGCCGATGTCGTAGCGGCGCGCGAGCAGCGCGAGCGAGCGCACGCGCGGCAGCAGCTCGCTCATCGTGCGCTCCTGCTGCGAGCGCGAGTAGCGCGCATGCAGCGCCGACAGCTTGATCGAGATGCCCGGGCCCTCGTAGATGCCGCGGCCGCCGGCCGCCTTGCCGATCGCGTGGATCGCCTGTTCGTACGACGCGTAGTAGCGCAGCGCGTCCTCTTCGGTGGTCGCCGCCTCGCCGAGCATGTCGTACGAGTAGCGGAAGCCGCGCGCCTCGAACTTGCGGCTGTTCGCGAGCGCTTCGGAAATCGTCTCGCCCGTGACGAACTGCTCGCCCATCAGGCGCATCGCCATGTCGACGCCCTTCCTGATCAGCGGCTCGCCGCCCTTGCCGATCAGGCGCGTGAGCGCCGATGAGAGGCCGGCTTCGCTGTTCGTCGTGACGAGCTTGCCCGTGATCATCAGGCCCCAGGTGGCCGCGTTGACGAACAGGGACGGCGCGTGGCCGACATGCGAGCGCCAGTCGCCCTTGCTGATCTTGTCGCGGATCAGGGCGTCGCGCGTCGCGCGGTCGGGGATGCGCAGCAGCGCCTCGGCGAGGCACATCAGCGCGACGCCTTCCTGGCTCGACAGCGAGAATTCGTGGATCAGCCCTTCGACGCCGCCGCCCGAGCTCTTCTCGCGCAGCGCCTCGACGAGGCCCGCGGCCATCGACTGGACATCCGACGCGAGGCTCGCCGGCAGCCGCGCCTCGCCGATCAGGAACGGCACGCATTCGGGCTCCGGACGCCGGTACGCGGCCGTGATCGCCGCGCGCAGCACCGACTGCGGCTGCACGTTCTGCGCGAATTCGAGGAACGGATGCGGCGCGCCGTCATCGTCGCCGTCGGCGTGGCCGTCGGACAGATCGGCCGCGCCCGTGTGACCGGAGAGCTCCGGCGGCAGCTGCCCGTGCTCGATCCGCTCGAGATAAGCGAAGATCGCCTGCTTGATCAGCCAGTGAGGAGTGCGCTCGAGGCGCGACGCCGCGTCCTTCAGACGCGAGCGGAGCAGATCGTCGACTTTGACGCCCAGTGTGGTGCTTGCCATGATTTTCTTCTAGCGCCGACCCGATGCCGGCCAAGGACTTTAAAAGATCGCAAAATCCTAAGACACCCAATAAAAAGGTGCAACCATATCGCACACCTGGTTGCACCCGCACAAATTCCTTTGTTATCAATGAATTAGCTGAAAATCCGCGGCGCGCGCACCACTTTGATCGATCGGTATTTTCCCTGATCCTGTCAGTTTTACTGGCTCGCTTTCCGTGGCAATCTGGCGTGATATCGGATTCACGCGCACCCGCTGCCCGCGGACGCGAAGGAGAAAGTGGATGGACGGATGGGTAGTGATCGGCATCGTGCTCGCCGCGTGGATCGCGGGCGCGATCGTCTTCGTGCACCGCGCGTCGGCGGTGTTCTTTCAGGCGCTAGGCTGCACGCACGGCACGAGGAAAAGCAAGCGCGACGCGCCGCTCGCCGGGCTGCGCCAAGCGCACGAATGACGCGCCGTCAGATGTCGAGCGGATCGACTTCGACGCTCCAGCGCAGCACGCCTTTCAGCTCGCGCAGCAACGGCTGCCAAGCGCGCAGCGTGTGCTGAAGCACCGCGCGCGACGCGCTCTCGATCAGCAGTTGCGCGCGATGGACGTTCGCCACCTTGACGATCGTCATCGGCACGGCGTCGTAGACGGTCACGCGGTCCGCGCCCGGCAGCGTCGAAAACGCGTCGGCCGCCTGCTGTAAAAACGCCAGCGCCGCATCGAGCGTGCGCCCCTCGGCGCGCAGCAGCGCCTGATAGACGAACGGCGGCAGATGCGCGTCGCGCCGCTCGCCGAGCGTCGAGCTCGCAAACCCGACGTAATCTTGCCGCGCGAGCGCGTGATAAAGCGCGTGACGCGGGTAGCGCGTCTGGATCAGCACCTCGCCCGCCAGCCCCGCGCGCCCCGCGCGGCCGCTCACCTGCATGAGTTGCGCGAACAGCCGCTCGCTCGCGCGGAAATCGTGCGAGAAAAGCGCGGTGTCGGCGTTCAGCACGCCGACGAGCGACACCCGCTGGAAATCGTGCCCCTTCGCGATCATTTGCGTGCCGACGAGGATGTCGACTTCGCCCGCATGCACGTCGGAGAAGAGCGCCTGCGCGCTGCCCTTGCGGCGCGTGCTGTCGGCGTCGATGCGCAAAATTCGCGCGCCCGGCACCGCGAGCGCGAGCGTCTCCTCGACGCGCTGCGTGCCGCGGCCGAGCGGCGCGATGTCGACGTTGCCGCATTCCGGGCACGACCGCGGAATCCGCGCCTCCCAGCCGCAGTGGTGGCAGCGCACCGCGTGCTCGGGCTTGTGCATCACGACGTACGCGCTGCAACGCGGGCAGCCGGCCACCCAGCCGCACGCGTCGCACGCGAGCGCGGGCGCATAGCCGCGCCGGTTCAGGAACACGAGGCTCTGCTCGCCGCGCTCGAGACGCGCCTTCAGCGCGGCGACGAGCGGCCCGGACAGCCCGCCCATCGACGCGCGGCCGCGCCGCCGCTCCTCTTCGAGATCGACGAGCCGCACCGTGGGCAGCGCCGCGTCGGCGACCGCGCGCTTCGTCAGCGTGAGCCGCTTGTAGCGGCCCTGCTCGGCCTGCCACCAGGTTTCGAGCGACGGCGTCGCCGAGCCGAGCACGACCGGAATCGCGAGCTGCTTCGCGCGCCAGACGGCCAGATCGCGCGCCGAATAGCGCAACCCTTCCTGCTGCTTGTAAGCGGGCTCGTGCTCTTCGTCGACGACGATCATCGCGAGCGCCGGCAGCGACGCGAGCACCGCGAGCCGCGTGCCGAGCACGATCCGCGCGCGGCCGGTATGCGCGGCGAGCCAATGGCGCGCGCGCTCGCCCTCGGCGAGGCCGCTGTGCAGCGTGACGATCGCGTCGGCGGGCAGCGTCGCCGCGAAGCGCGCGCGAAACGCCGCCTCGAACTGCGGCGTCAGGTTGATCTCGGGCACGAGGACGAGCGCCTGCGCATCGGGCCGCCGGTCGAGCAGCGCGGCGAGCGCGCGCAGATACACCTCGGTCTTGCCGCTGCCCGTCACGCCGTGCAGCAGGAACGGCGCGAAGCCGTCCGCCGACGCGATCGCGTCGAGCGCTTCGGCCTGCTGGTCGGTCAGTTGCGGCGGCGTCGCGACCGCGCGCCGCTCGGCTGGGATCGCCGGGTTATCCACACGCTGCGCGCCAGCGTCCGTGATCGCAATTTCGTCGCACGCGGCCCATCCTTGCGCCTGCCAGTCGTCCAGCACCGCAGCAGCCTTCGGATGCAGCGCGCGAACCTCGGCGAGCGACAGCGCGGGCGCATCGGCGAGCGCCTGCGCGAGCCGGCGCAGCGCGGCGCCGCGCGCGGGCAGCGCGTCCGGCAGCGCCGTGCGCCCGGCGTCGAGCAACCGGTAGCGCAATTCGGGCGCGAGCAGGCGCCCCCAGCGCGGCACGTCGCGCAGCGCCTGCGGCAGCGCGGGCAGCGCGACCTCGCCCAGTCCGCGCTGGTAATAGTCGGCCGCGAACGCGGCGAGATCGAGCCATTGCCGCGACAGCGGCGGCAACTCAGCGCACACGGCGTCGACGGCCTTCAGCTTGCCGGCCGGCACATCCGTGTGAGCGGTCACTTCGCAGACGAGCCCGACCGCGCTGCGGCGGCCGAACGGCACTTGCACGAGCATCCCCGGCACGGCCGGGGCGTCGGCGCGATAGCGGTAGTCGAACAGCGTCGGCAGCGGATGGTCGAGCGCGACGCGCACGAACGCGTCAGCCATCGGTGCGGCACCGCCGAATGCCGCCATGCGCGGCAGGCCAGGCATCCGCGACGCCCGCGAAGTTAAAGTGAAACATCACTTTCGGCGCTAAGTTTTGGATTCTCATTAAGAATCGCGGCGCGTCCGCCGATCCTGTGGATAACTTTGTTGAGAACTCGCCCTCGAGGGCCGCGAAAAGCCGCTGCGCACGGCGATCCACTGCTTTTTCGCGATACGGCGGGCCGGCCGGGAAGCCTTATCCCGCAAGGCTGCTATCCAATTTCCGGCGTCATAGCGCGGCCCGTTCGTCGATATAGCCCTCTACCGCGCTGCAACGAGGGAAATGTGCATAAGTCAAGTCTTGACAAGCATGAGAACGCCATCGGACGGGCGCTTGCGCCCTGTTTAGCCGCGTTTGCGCAAACTCGCCCCACCGCGCCGCAGCATCGGGCCGCTTGCGATCACGATTCTGATCCGCTACGGATCGCGCGGCTATGGCGATGCACTTCGTCGACGAGTTCCGCGACATGCTCGGGCGGCGTGAACTGCGAGATGCCGTGACCGAGGTTGAACACATGGCCCGGGTGATTGCCGTAGCTGTCGAGCACCGCGCGCGCTTCGGCGCGGATCGTCTCGGGCGGAGCGAAGAGGATCGTCGGATCGAGGTTGCCTTGCAGGGCGACGCGCCCCGCGACGCGCTCGCGCGCGCGGCCGAGGTTGACCGTCCAGTCGAGCCCGACCGCGTCGACGCCCGTCGCCGCGATGTCCTCGAGCCAGAGCCCGCCGCCCTTCGTGAACGCGATCGCCGGCACGCGCGCGCCGTCGTGCTCGCGTTTGAGCTGCGAGACGACGCGCCGGACGTAGTCGAGCGAGAAGCGCTGGTACGCGCCGTCGGCGAGCGCGCCGCCCCATGTGTCGAAGATCATCACGGCCTGCGCGCCCGCTTCGATCTGCGCGTTCAGATACGCGGCCACCGCCTGCGCGTTGACGTCGAGAATCCGGTGCATCAGGTCGGGGCGCGCGTACGCCATCGACTTCACCGTGCGGAAATCGTCCGAGCCGCCGCCTTCGACCATGTAGCACGCGAGCGTCCACGGGCTGCCGGAGAAGCCGATCAGCGGCACGCGCTGGCGGCCCTCGCCGTCCGTGAGCGCGCGGCGGATCTCGCGCACCGCGTCGGTCACGTAGCCGAGCGTCGCGCCGATGTCCGGCACCGCGAGCCTCGCCACGTCGGCCTCGGTGCGCACCGGACGCGCGAACTTCGGCCCTTCGCCCGCGGCGAAATCGAGGCCGAGCCCCATCGCATCGGGGATCGTCAGGATGTCGGAGAACAGGATCGCGGCGTCGAGCGGGAAGCGCTCGAGCGGCTGCAGCGTGACTTCGGTCGCGTAATCGGGCTGCTTCGCGAGCCCGAGGAAGCTGCCCGCGCGGGCGCGCGTCGCGTTGTATTCGGGCAGATAGCGGCCCGCCTGGCGCATCAGCCAGATCGGCGTGTAGTCGGTCGGCTCGCGCAGGAGCGCGCGCAGGAAGGTGTCGTTGATGAGAGTCTGGGCCACGATGAATGCGACGAAGCGGGAACGCAAAGCGGCATTTTACCGGACGCGGCGCTTCGCTCGGCGTTCGCGGCCATATGACGCTCGCCGCCGCTCCGTTATGATCCGGCGTTCCAACCAGCCGTCCGTATCGAGGAGACACGATGAACAAGACGTTGCTCGCGCTCGCCTGCTGGGCGGGCTTCGCCCATGCGCAAACGGCGCCGCAGCCCGCCGCCCCCGCGTCGCGGCTCGACGACGTGCTCGCGCGCGGCACACTGCGCATCTGCACGACGGGCGACTACAAGCCCTATACGTACCGGCGCGAGGACGGCGCATTCGAAGGGATCGACATCGACATGGCGGCATCGCTCGCGAAATCGCTCGGCGTGAAGACGGAATTCGTGAAGACCGCCTGGCCGACGCTCACGAACGATTTCGTCGCGAAGTGCGACATCGCGGTGGGCGGCATCTCGACGACGCTCGAGCGTCAGAAGCGCGCTTTCTTCACGCAGCCGTACGTGACCGACGGCAAGACGCCGATCGTGCGCTGCGCGGACGCCGCGCGCTACCAGACGATCGCGCAGATCGACGAGCCGCAGACGCGCGTGATCGTGAACCCGGGCGGCACGAACGAGCGTTTTGCGAAGCAGCATTTCACGCGCGCGAAGATCACCGTCTTCCCGGACAACGTGACGATCTTCAAGCAGATCCTCGCGGGCAACGCCGACGTGATGGTCACGGACGCGTCCGAGACGCTGCTGCAGCAAAAACTGAATCCGGGCCTTTGCTCGGTGCATCCGGACAAGCCGTTCCAGTTCGGCGAGAAGGCGTACATGGTGCCGCGCGGCGACGTCGTGTTCCAGCAGTACGTCGATCAGTGGCTGCACCTCGCGCGCGAGACGGGCGAGCTTCAGGCGATTTCGGACAAGTGGCTCAAGTAGCCGTAGCCGCGAGGTCGCGACGGATGCGCGACGAGAGAAGCGCGTGCGGCGGCGGCATTGCGCCGCAGCACGCGAGGTTGCGTGCGAACGCGCCTAGCATGCACGGATGAGCCGAAGCCGCGATGACGCGCCGCGGCCGCGCGCATGCGGCTCGCGGCTCGCGCCCCGAATCGCGCGGCGCGCGGCTATGCGAAGAGCCGCCGATGCTCGATCTTCACGCAGCGATCAGCAACGAAGTCGAGCCCCGCCGCCCGCGCTTTCCCTGCATCCGCGCCGTGCACGACGCCGAGTTGCAGCCAGACCGAACGCGCGGCGATCTCGATCGCCGCATCGGCGACGGGCGGCACGTCCGCGGACTTGCGGAACACGCCGACCATGCCGATCTCGACGCCTTGCGCCGCGCGCGCGTCGGCGAGCGACGCATGGACGGGCTCGCCGCGCACCGTCGTTGCAGCGAGGAGCGAATTGACGGGCACGATCCGATTGCCGTTTTGCTGCATGTACGCAGCGGCTTCATAACTGGGCCGATATCGCTTATCCGAAAGGCCGACTACCGCGATCACGCAATCGCGTTTCAAAATCTTTCTCAGTACTTCGTCAGTCGATATCGCCGTCATTTCAATGCATGTTTGATCGTGCCCGAAAATCGGAGCAATCAAGCCTAGCCCATCGTAAAAGGGGCCTGGCCGGCCCGGAAAATGCCATATTTTGAGACGGTAAAAATGACTTTCTACCCCCTTTCAAAACAGTAAAAAATCCCGCAAAGCCTTATCTGACGGGGGTTACAACCTGAAACACTTTGTTACCGCGATGCTTGGTCAATTCGCCCAAAATGCCTCTCACGGTTTCAACACGGATGCGGTCTCTCGTGTGCGGCGTGTGAGCGGACACAAGCACGAATAAACGAGCCCGTCGGTCTCGTACCGAATCCCTTCTCAGGGGCATCCTTGTTGGAGTCGTTGTCGGCCCACGCCGATGCACTCCATCTTTGGTCTCCTCGCGCTAACCCCGTAGCGTGTGGTTTTTAGCGGGCTCATCAGCCCGCTTTTTTTCGTCCATCGAAAAGCATCACGCCGTCTTCTGCACGGTCAATCCCAGTTCGTCGATCATCCGTTCGCGCATCACGAATTTCTGAACCTTGCCGGTCACGGTCATCGGCAGTTCGTCGACGAAGCGCACGAAGCGCGGCACCTTGTAATGCGCGATCTGATCGCGGCAGAACTCGCGCAGCTCGTCCTCCGTCATCGTCTCGCCCGCGCGCAGCACGATCCACGCGCACACTTCCTCGCCATATTTCGCATCGGGAACGCCGAACACCTGCACGCTCTGAATCTTCGGATGCCGAAACAGAAACTCCTCGATCTCGCGCGGATAGATGTTCTCGCCGCCGCGAATCAACATGTCCTTCAGGCGCCCGACGATGTTGCAGAAGCCCTCTTCGTCGAGCGTCGCGAGGTCGCCCGTGCGCATCCAGCCGTCGACGACGGCCTCGCGCGTTCGCGCTTCGTCGTCCCAGTAGCCGAGCATCACCGAATAGCCGCGCGTGCACAGCTCGCCCGTCTCGCCGACGGGCACGATCGCGCCCGTCGCGTCGACGATCTTCGCCTCCAGATGCGGCTGAATGCGCCCGACCGTCGTCGTGCGCTTTTCGAGCGAGTCGGTGGTCGAGCTCTGGAACGACACGGGGCTCGTCTCCGTCATCCCGTAAGCGATCGTCACCTCGGACATGTGCATCTTCGCAACGACGCGCTTCATCGTCTCGATCGGGCACGGCGAGCCCGCCATGATGCCCGTGCGCAGCGCGCTCAGATCGAAGCGATCGAAGTCGGGATGATCGAGCTCGGCGATGAACATCGTCGGCACGCCCTGCAGCGCGGTGCAGCGCTCGCCGGACACCGCGGCGAGCGTCGCGCCCGGCTCGAACGCCTCGCCGGGAAACACCATCTTCGCGCCCACCGACACGCATGCGAGCACCGAGAGCACCATCCCGAAGCAGTGATAGAGCGGCACCGGAATGCACATCGCGTCGGCCTCGGTAAGCCGCATCACGCTCGCGATCGAGCGCGCGTTGTTGACGACGTTGCGATGCGTGAGCGTCGCGCCCTTCGGGCTGCCCGTCGTGCCGCTCGTGAACTGGATGTTGATCGGATCGCGGCAATCGAGCGTCGCGCCGATCGCATCGAGCCTCGCGTGATCGAGCGCGGCCCGGCCGCGCGCGAGCACGTCGGCGAAGCTCAGCATGCCCGCCGGCGCGGCGTCGCTCAGCGTGACGACCGTGCGCAGGCTCGGCACGCGCGCCGCGTGCAGCGCGCCGCTCGCGTGCGTCGCGAGCTCCGGCGCGATCTCGGCGATCATCTTGGTGTAGGCGGACGTCTTGAAGCGCTCCGCCGCGATCAACAGCTTGCAGCCGACCTTGTTCAGCGCGTATTCGAGCTCGGCGAGCCGATAGGCGGGATTGACGTTGACGAGCACCGCGCCGACGCGCGCGGTCGCGAATTGCGTGAGCAGCCATTCGGCGCGGTTCGGCGACCAGATGCCGACGCGCTCGCCCCGTTCGATGCCGAGCTCGATCAGCGCGGCCGCGAGCACGTCGACTTCGTGCGCGAACTCGCGCCACGTCCAGCGCACGCCCTGCTCGCGGAACACGACCGCGGGCCGTTCGGGAAAGCGCGCGACCGTGTCGCGCAGAAACCGCCCGATCGTTGCGTCGCTCAACGGAACCTCCGTCGAGCCGCGCACGTACGAAAGCCCGCCCTGCGGCGCAATCAGCGCGCCGACGCCTGAATCTGCTGCCATGAGAGTGTCTCCGCCATTGAAACGTTCCAGGAACGTTTCGTCGTTTTGGATGTGCTTCTGTAAATTATTCTGCCATCCGCTTACGACACTCTGACATCAAGTGTTACCCGCAACGCGCGGTGCGCCGGAAAACGAAAAAGCAGCCCGAAGGCTGCCTTTTCGATGCAAAACGCGAACCGAACGCGCGATCGCTTCTTTCAGTGCTTGCCGCGGATCTTCGCGAGACGCTGGATCGCTTCGAGCTGCGCCATCGCGGTCGCAAGTTCCGACTGCGCCTTCGCGAGATCGATGTCCGACTTCGCGTTCTGCAGCGTTTCCTCCGCGCGCTTTCTCGCGTCCTCGGCCTTCGCCGCGTCGAGATCCTTGCCGCGAATCGCGGTGTCGGCGAGCACCGTCACGGCGCCCGGCTGCACTTCGAGAATGCCGCCCGCGACAAACACGAACTCCTCGTCGCCGCTCTCGGCCTCGATGCGCACCGCACCCGGACGAATCCGCGTGATGAGCGGCGTGTGGCCCGGCAGAATGCCCAGCTCGCCCGCTTCGCCCGGCAGCGCGACGAACTTCGCCTGGCCCGAGAAGATCTGCTCTTCCGCGCTGACGACGTCTACTTTGATGGTTGCCATATCGACTCCTGTCGACGGGAGTTAGCGCTTTAGCGCTTACTCCCGTCCCATGCCGCGGTTGGCAAGAGTGAGCGCTTCAGCGCTTACTCTTGCCCCGCGACGGTCGATCGGAGTGAGCGCTTCAGCGCTTGCTCCGATCCCATGCAAGGGGCACGGTTGAGCGTATTACATGGGCGCCCGCCCGCGATACGCCACCGAACGGATAGCGTTCGCGCACGCGAGGCGCCCGCTGCGTTACACCCGACCTTTACTGGATCTTCTTGGCCTTCTCGAAGGCTTCGTCGATCGTGCCGACCATGTAGAACGCCTGTTCCGGCAGGTGGTCGCACTCGCCGTCGACGATCATCTTGAAACCGCGGATCGTTTCCTTCAGCGGCACGTACTTGCCAGGCGAGCCCGTGAACACTTCAGCGACGTGGAACGGCTGCGACAGGAAACGCTGGATCTTACGCGCGCGCGCGACCGACAGCTTGTCTTCCGGCGACAGTTCGTCCATGCCCAGAATCGCGATGATGTCGCGCAGTTCCTTGTAGCGCTGCAGCGTCTGCTGAACGCGGCGCGTGATCGTGTAGTGCTCTTCGCCGATCACGTTCGGGTCGATCTGGCGCGACGTCGAATCGAGCGGGTCGACCGCCGGGTAGATACCCAGCGAGGCGATGTCACGCGACAGAACGACGGTTGCGTCCAAGTGGCCGAAGGTGGTGGCCGGCGACGGGTCGGTCAAGTCATCCGCAGGGACGTACACGGCCTGAACCGACGTGATCGAGCCCTTCTTGGTCGACGTGATGCGCTCTTGCAGCTTGCCCATTTCTTCAGCCAGCGTCGGCTGATAGCCCACCGCCGACGGCATACGGCCGAGCAGTGCCGACACTTCGGTGCCGGCCAGCGTGAAACGGTAGATGTTGTCGACGAAGAACAGCACGTCGAGGCCTTCGTCACGGAAGTGCTCGGCCATCGTCAGGCCGGTCAGCGCGACGCGCAGACGGTTGCCCGGCGGCTCGTTCATCTGGCCGTACACCAGCGCGACCTTGTCGAGAACGTTCGAGTCCTTCATTTCGTGGTAGAAGTCGTTCCCTTCACGGGTACGCTCGCCCACGCCCGCGAACACGGAGTAGCCGCCGTGCTCCTTCGCGATGTTGTTGATGAGCTCCATCATGTTGACGGTCTTGCCCACGCCCGCACCGCCGAACAGACCGACCTTGCCGCCCTTGGCGAACGGGCAGATCAGGTCGATGACCTTGATGCCCGTTTCGAGCAACTCGGTCGACGGCGACAGTTCGTCGAACGCCGGCGCCTTCTGGTGGATCGAGCGCTTGTGTTCGCTCACGATCGGGCCGGCCTCGTCGATCGGACGGCCGAGCACGTCCATGATCCGGCCGAGGGTCGGCTTGCCGACCGGCACCGAGATCGGCTGGTTCGTGTTCTTCACGACCAGGCCGCGGCGCAGGCCGTCGGATGCGCCCAGACAGATGGTGCGGACCACGCCGTCGCCCAGTTGCTGCTGGACTTCGAGCGTCAGTTCCGAGCCGTCGAGAATGAGCGCGTCGTAGATCTTCGGCATGCTCTCGCGCGGGAATTCCACGTCGATAACGGCGCCGATGCACTGTACGATCTTGCCTTCTACCAAAGCAGCAGTACTCATCGCTTTTCCTTTAAATACCTGATTCTTTACTCGCGCAAAGGCGCAGTTTCGAGCCGCAGCAGGCGTCGCGCGTTCCGCGTTACACCGCGGCGGCGCCGCCGACGATCTCCGACAGTTCCTTCGTGATCGCTGCCTGACGGCTCTTGTTGTACGACAGTTGGAGCTCGCTGATCACCGTCTTCGCATTATCCGAAGCGGCCTTCATCGCGACCATCCGCGCCGATTGCTCCGACGCCATGTTTTCCGCGACGGCCTGGTACACCAGCGCTTCGACGTAACGCACGAGCAGCTCGTCGACCACCGCCTGCGCATCCGGTTCGTAGATGTAATCCCACGACGAGGCGGGCATGCCGTCGCTGCTGTCGAAATGTTCGGTCGACAGCGGCAGCAATTGCTCGATCACCGCTTCCTGCTTCATCGTGTTGATGAAGCGCGTGTACGCGAGATAAACGGCCGACAGCTTGCCTTCCGAATAGAGATCGAGCTGCACCTTCACCGCGCCGATCAGCTTGTCGAGGTGCGGCGTATCGCCGAGATGCACGACTTGCGAGATCACCTTGGCGCCGAAACGGTTCAGAAAGCCGAGGCCCTTGCTACCGATCGCGGTGGCTTCGAGCTTCTGGCCCTTGTCGTCGAGCTCCTTGAACTTCTGAATCGACGCACGCAGCACGTTCGTGTTCAGACCGCCGCACAGACCCTTGTCGGTCGTGACGAGGATGATGCCCGCGGTCTTCGCGCCGTCGTTCGCCACCATGAACGGGTGGCGGTACTCCGGGGTCGAACGGCTCATGTGCGCGGCGATGGCGCGGACCTTGTCGGCATACGGGCGAGCAGCACGCATGCGTTCCTGAGCGCGGCGCATCTTCGATGCCGCCACCATCTCCATCGCCTTCGTGATCTTGCGCGTGTTCTGCACGCTCTTGATCTTGCCGCGAATTTCCTTCATTCCAGCCATTGCTTGCTCCTTGACCGAAGCGGGGCGAGCGCTTTACGCAACCCGCACCACTTCAAGGCGTCCCTCGCGGATCAATAGGCACCCGACTTCTTGAAGTCCTTCAGAGCGGCGTGCAGCGCGCTCTCGTCGTCCTTCGACAAGTCTTTCGTGTCTTCGATACGCTTGATGAGGTCAGCGTGGCTCGTCTTCAGATATTCGCGCAGGCCTTTTTCGAACGGCAGGACGTCCTTGACGTCCAGATCGTCGAGGTAGCCGTTGTTCGCCGCGAACAGCGACACGGCCAGCTCCCACACCTGCAGCGGCTGGTACTGCGGCTGCTTCAGCAGTTCCGTCACGCGGCGGCCGCGCTCGAGCTGCTTGCGGGTCGCTTCGTCGAGATCCGACGCGAACTGCGCGAACGCGGCCAGTTCACGGTACTGCGCGAGGTCGGTACGGATACCGCCGGAGAGCTTCTTCACGACCTTCGTCTGAGCGGCGCCACCGACGCGCGACACCGACACGCCCGCATTGATCGCCGGACGGATGCCCGCGTTGAACAGGTCGGTTTCGAGGAAGATCTGGCCGTCGGTGATCGAAATCACGTTCGTCGGAACGAATGCGGTCACGTCGCCCGCTTGCGTCTCGATGACGGGGAGTGCCGTCAGCGAACCGCTCTTGCCCTTCACTTCGCCGTTCGTGAACTTCTCGACGTACTCTTCCGACACGCGAGCCGCGCGCTCGAGCAGACGCGAGTGCAGATAGAACACGTCGCCCGGGTACGCTTCACGGCCCGGCGGGCGGCGCAGCAGCAGCGAGATCTGACGATACGCCCAAGCCTGCTTGGTCAAGTCGTCGTAAATGATGAGGGCGTCCTGGCCGCGATCGCGGAAGTATTCGCCCATCGTGCAGCCGGCGTACGGCGCGAGGTATTGCATCGCGGCCGATTCCGAAGCCGAAGCGGCGACGACGATCGTGTATTCGAGCGCGCCGGTTTCTTCGAGCTTGCGCACCACGTTCATGATCGACGAAGCCTTCTGGCCGATCGCGACGTAGATACAGATGAGATCCTTGCCCTTCTGGTTGATGATCGTGTCGATCGCCACCGCGGTCTTGCCGCACTGACGGTCGCCGATGATCAGCTCGCGCTGGCCGCGGCCGATCGGCACCATCGAGTCGATCGACTTCAGGCCCGTCTGCACCGGCTGCGACACCGACTTACGCCAGATCACGCCCGGGGCGATCTTCTCGATCGCGTCGGTCAGCTTCGCGTTGACCGGGCCCTTGCCGTCGATCGGGTTGCCGAGCGCGTCGACCACACGGCCGACGAGCTCCGGACCAACCGGGACTTCCAGAATGCGGCCCGTCGTCTTGACGATGTCGCCTTCGGAAATGTGTTCGTATTCGCCGAGAATCACCGCGCCGACCGAGTCGCGCTCGAGGTTCAGCGCGAGGCCGAACGTGTTGCCCGGGAATTCGAGCATTTCGCCCTGCATCACGTCGGACAAACCGTGGATGCGCACGATACCGTCGGTCACGGAAATCACGGTGCCCTGGTTGCGAACGTCTGCGCTCGCTTCAAGGCCCTGGATCCGGCTCTTGATCAGCTCGCTGATCTCAGAGGGATTGAGTTGCATTATTCGCTCCTGATATTCAATTCTGTTGCGTGCCGGCTGCGTAGGCGCTCAGGCGGTCAAAGCCACCTGCATGCCGGCGAGCCGCGCGCGGACCGAGGTATCGAGCACTTCGTCGCCAACCGTCACGCGCACGCCGCCGATCAGCGACGAATCGATTTCGACCGTCGGCTTCAGCTTGCGCTTGAACCTGCGCTCGAGGTTTTCGACGAGTTCGGTGAGCTGCGCGCCTTCCAGCGGGAACGCGCTGACGATCAGCGCATCCGCCGCGCCTTCGCGCGCATTCTTCAGCTCGTCGAACTGCGCGGAGATTTCCGGCAACAGCGCGATACGATGATTTTCGACCAGCATCCCCACGAAGTTCTTCGCTTCCGCAGTGGTCGCGAGCGGCGCCTTCACCGCGGCGAGCAGCAGCTCGCTGACTTGCGCGCGGCTCACCTTCGGACTCGACGCGACGGACAGCACTTCGGGCAGGTGCGCAACCTGAGCCAGCTCTTGCACGAGCGTGGACCAGGCGGCGATGTCACCACCCTCGGCCACGCGGAACAGCGCTTCTGCGTAAGGGCGGGCGATGGTTGCAAGTTCGGCCATGATCAGAGCTCGGCTTTCAGTTGATTCAGCAGTTCGGCGTGGGCCGCATGATCGACTTCGCGCTTCAGGATCTGCTCGGCGCCCTTCACGGCCAGCGAGGCGACTTCGCCGCGCAGCGTTTCACGGGCCTTCACGATTTGCTGATCGGCATCCGCCTTCGCCTGAGCGATGATGCGGGCCGCTTCGGCCTGGGCGTTCGCCTTGATTTCTTCGGCGACAGCCTGCGCGCGCTTTTCGGCTTCGGCGATGCGCTGCTGGCCGTCGTTACGGGCCTGCGCGAGTTCCTGGTCGACGCGCTTGTGCGCCGCTGCGAGTTCCGCCTGCCCCTTTTCCGCAGCCGAGAGGCCATCGGCAATTTTCTTCGAGCGCTCGTCGAGGGCGTTGATCAACGGCGGCCACACGAACTTCATCGTGAACCACGCGAGGACCAGGAACACGACCATTTGCGCAAACAGGGTTGCGTTGAGATTCACGGTGTTTCCTTAATCTGCTATTCCGGAAAAATGAAACGACGAGGAGCGCACCGAAAAAAGCTTTCGAGTCGCGCTCACTTTCCGTTCCGCCCTGCGCCGGCAAGCCTGGCGCATTGGTATTTCCGAGGAACCCTTAGCCCGCGAGCTTCGACAGGAGCGGGTTCGCGAATGCAAACAGCATGGCCACACCCACGCCAATCAGGAACGCCGCATCGATCAGACCAGCCAGCAGGAACATCTTCGTTTGCAGCGGGTTGATCAGTTCCGGCTGACGTGCGCAAGCTTCGATGTACTTGCCGCCCATCAGGCCGATACCGATACAGGCGCCGATTGCACCCAGGCCGATGATGATACCGATACCGATAGCGGTCAGACCTTGGATGTTGGCGATGAAAGCTTGCATGATCACTCCTTTGAGAAAAGACTTGGAACTGGAATTAAAAAACTGAAAACAAACCTGCTTGATTGTCCGGCACGCTTAGTGCGACTCGTGCGCCTGACCGAGATACACCAGCGTCAGCATCATGAAAATGAACGCTTGCAGCAGAACAATCAGAATGTGGAAGATCGCCCAGATACTGCCTGCGAGGACATGACCGATGAAGCCGAGTATCGTTGCGTCCGCACCGAAGCCCCACATGCTGCCGAGGAGGGCGATCAGCAGGAACAGCAACTCACCCGCGTACATGTTGCCGAACAGCCGCATGCCGAGCGACACGGTCTTCGCGACATATTCGACGATGTTCAACGCAAGGTTCGGAATCCACAGCAGCGGATGCGCACCGAACGGGGCCGACAGGAGCTCGTGCGCGAAACCGCCCGGGCCCTTGATCTTGAGGCTGTAGTAGATCATCAGCACGAACACGCCGAGCGCGATGCCGAGCGTGCCGTTCAGGTCGGCCGTCGGCACGATGCGATGATGCGAAATGACTTGCGACAGGCCCAGCAAGCCGATCACGCGGCCCGGCAGGTCGACGGGGAGGAAGTCGAGCGAGTTCATCAGCGCGACCCAGACGAACACGGTCAGCGCGAGCGGCGCGATAAAGGTACGATTGCCGTGAACGACCGCCTTCGACTGGTCTTCGACCATTTCGACGATCATTTCGATCAGGCACTGGAAGCGCCCCGGCACGCCCGGCGTCGCCTTGCGCGCGGCCAGGCGCAGGATGAGGATGGTGACGAGGCCGCAGACGATCGACCAGAACAGCGTGTCGAGATTCCAGACGTGGATATCGAAGATCGACGTCTGATGCGCGGTGGAAAGGTTTTGCAGGTGGTGCGCAATGTACTCGGACGGGTCCAGAGCACGCGTTCCTTCGCTAGCTGCCATAATCGTTGATGTCACCCAAATTGTCGAAAATCGGTTATCCGCTTCGCCGCAATAGCGCATTGCGGGAACGGGCCCACGCGAGAACTGTCGAATCCACGCGCGGCACTTGATGCCTTATCGCCAGGCGAGCGCAATCCAGTACGTCTTCAGCACCAGCAGATACGTGACGAGCAGCGGCACCCAATGCGCGTCGGGGTACCCCCAGGCGACAGCAACGAACATCGCAATCGTCGCGCCCATCTTGAGTACTTCGCCGATCACCCAACCCATCACGGTATCTGCGCCTTTTTGCTTCAGACGCGCCGCGAACAACGCACTCGGCACCCAGCCGATCGCTCCGCCCAGAAATGCCGATTGCGCAGCGGCGCCCGGCGACTTCGAAAACAGCCACCACGCCAGCGTTGCAACCAGGGACAAGACCATTTGCGCGATCACCACCCGGTAAGGCGTGACGCGCGATGGCCGGCTCACTTCGGGACCGAACAGCGCTTGCGCCTCGGCCCGCGTGAGCGGAACGACATCATTTTCTTGCTGCTCGGCATCCCAGTCGTCCGCGGCGGATTCGCGCCGCTCGACGGCCCCCGAAACGGTGCGTTGCGCTCGCCGATCTTCGTGCCATTTACCCGGCGCTCGATCCGCCATCGCAGTTGTCCGCTCAATCCCTGTTCGGCCCTAAAGCTTTCCGAAAGCTTTCAGGGGTGCCTAACTAACAAATCCGGGCGATTGTAAGCGATAGTTGCAGGTGATTCAAGGCTTTAGACGCGACAAAAATCCGTATGAAACGGCGCTTCATGATGCGAAAAGTTCGTGAATTTTTGGCGTGCGGCGGCAGTTGGAAGGCGTGTGTTTTTCATTGGTCGCGCGCCGCGCGACGCCCCCCTCCCCCGCCCCTTTCCGGGGCGTGCGGCTGCTCAAAAATGATGCAGCATCAGCACGCCGAGCATGGCGCTCGCAATGCCGAACGGGATGCTCACGAGATGGAACGGCAGCCACATCCCGCGCGCGCGCGATAGCCGGATCGCGATCAGATTGGCGAGCGAGCCGATCGCGATGCCGAAGCCGCCGACACTCACGCCAAACGCGAGCGCGCGCCAGTCGCGCGTGAACTCGGACAGCAGGATCGCAGCCGGCACGTTGCTGATGCCTTGCGAGAGCAACGCGCCCGCCGCGTATGCGCGCAGCGGCGTGTCGAGACCGATGCCGGCGATCGTCCGATGGACCGCCGGCAGCGAGGCCGCACTACGCAACACGACGAACATCAGCACGAAGATCAGCAGCAACAGCCAGTCGATCTTCAGCACGGCATCGCGCCGCACGACCAGAAAAATCGCGGCGACCGCGCAAAGGCCGACAGGCGCACGGTGCGCGTCGGCAAGCAGCACGAAGCCCGCGAACATCGCAACGGCCGCGAACGCGTGAGTGCGATCGACCGGCCGTTCGGCGCGGTCCTTCGACAAATCGAGCGGACGGCCGTCGAACGCGCATGCTGTCATCGCGAGCAGCAGCGCCATCAACACGAGCGCGAGCGGCCCAAGCGCGATCACGAAGCGGCCGAACGAGACGCCGCTCAACTGCCATAGAAAGAGGTTTTGCGGATTGCCGAGCGGCGTCGCGATCGCGCCTGCGTTCACGGCAAGCGCGATGTAGATCACGAGGCGCTTGAACGGCAGCGGCGTCAGCTCGCGCAGCGACAATACGAGCGGAATCACGACGAACAGCGCGACGTCGTTCGTGAGCCACACCGACAACGCCGCGGCGAACACGACGAGCAGCGCGGCAAGCGCGCGCTCCGAGCGCACGCGATGAACGATCCGATGCGCGAGCCACATCAGGAAGCCCGACAGCTCGAGCGCCTTCGTCAGCATCAACAGGCCGGCGAGCGTCGCAACCGTCTGCCAGTCGACGAGCTGCACGAGCGCGCTCGCCGATTGCGGACGAACGAACTGCAGTGAGATCAGCGCCGCGACGAGGATCGACAGAACCGGCTCGTGCCGAACGAACGCGACGATGCGCGCCAGCGCGCGGCGGCCGATCGAATTCGACACGTCGGCGTTACGCGGTGACGTTGCCGCGCAATCGCGCAAGAATGCCTTCGAGCGCGTCGAGATCGCCGAAGTCGATCGTCAGCTGGCCCCGTCCGCGGCGACCGACCTTGATCTTCACGTTCGATGCGAGCAAATCCGACAGCTCTTCTTCGAGGCGCCGCGTGTCGCGACCGCCGTCGTCCTTCGCGCGCGCCTTCACCGCCGGCTCGGCCTTCGTCGTGTGCGTGACGAGCTTCTCGGTTTCCCGCACCGACATCCGCTTGTTGACGACCTGATGCGCGAGCGTGATCTGCGTCGCGGCATCGACGGCGAGCAGCGCGCGGGCGTGCCCCATGTCCAGATCGCCCGCAAGCAGCATCGTCTGCACGGGCGTCGCGAGATTGAGAAGACGCAGCAGGTTCGACACCGCGCTGCGCGAGCGGCCAACCGATTCCGCCGCCTGCTCGTGCGTGAATCCGAATTCGTCGAGCAGACGCTGGATGCCGTGCGCCTCTTCGAGCGGATTCAGATCCTCGCGCTGGATGTTCTCGATCAGCGCCATCGCGGCAGCGGCCTGGTCGGACACGTCCTTCACGAGCACCGGCACTTCCTCGAGGCCGGCGAGGCGCGCCGCGCGGAAACGCCGCTCGCCCGCGATGATCTCGTATTTGTCTGATGAAACGGGGCGAACGAGAATCGGCTGCATCACGCCCTGCGCGCGGATGCTTGCCGCGAGTTCTTGCAGGCTGCCCTCGTCCATTCGGGTACGCGGCTGGTATTTGCCCGCCTGCAGCTTGCCGAGCGCGAGCACGTTCGGCGCACCTTCGATCTTCACCGCTTCGGTGATGTCGGCGCTGCCGCCGAGCAGCGCTTCGAGGCCGCGCCCCAAACCTTTCTTCTTCGCTACCGCATTCATGTTCTGTTCCCTCGATTCTCGTCTGGAAGGCTGGCTCACAGCGCACGCACCCGCTCGATCATTTCCGCACCGAACTGGATATAGGCTTGCGCGCCACGCGAGCCGCGGTCGAACACCACACCGGGAAGTCCGTAGCTGGGCGCCTCCGCGAGGCGCACATTGCGAGGAATCACCGCGTCGAAAACCTTGTCGCCAAAATGCGCCTTCAGCTGATCGGACACCTGCTGCTGCAGCGTGATCCGTGGATCGAACATCACGCGCAGCAGGCCGATCACCTTAAGGTCGCGATTCAGGTTTGCATGCACTTGCTTGATCGTGTTGACGAGGTCGGACAAGCCCTCCAGCGCGAAGTATTCGCACTGCATCGGGATCACGACGCCGTGCGCCGCGCACAGCCCGTTTAGCGTCAGCAGCGACAGCGCAGGCGGACAATCGATCAGCACGAAATCGTAGTCGTCGGCGACCTTCGCGAGCGCGGCCTTCAACTGGCGCTCGCGATTTTCCACGCTCACCAGCTCGATTTCCGCGCCGGCGAGCTCGCGATTCGCCGGCAGCACGTCGTACTTCACCGCTTCGGGACGCACGCGCGCGTCCGCAACCGTAACACCGTCAACCAGCACTTCATAGACCGTCGACTCGCATCCCGCTTTGTCGATACCGCTGCCCATCGTGGCATTCCCCTGCGGGTCCAGATCGATCAGCAGCACGCGTTGCCCCTGCGCTGCAAGGCTCGCGGCGAGATTGACCGTCGTCGTCGTCTTGCCGACGCCGCCCTTCTGGTTCGCCACGCAGAAGATCTTTGCCATCGTTGGTATGTTCCTTCTCTTCAAATGGTCCGAGCGCCTGCGGCGCACCGATTAAATTGCTTCGTCGAGCTCGACTTCGATCAAATGCCGCTCCGCGTCGAGCGACGGGACCGTTAGACGGATCATCTGTTTGACACGCGCACCGGCCGGTAGCCGGCCGATTTCTTCATCGGGACGCACGCCCTTCATCGCCCAAATCGAACCGCCCGGCGCGACGAGATGCCGGGAAAGTGTAACGAAGTCCGCCAGATCCGCGAATGCCCGCGATACGATCACATCGAATTTCCCTGGGACTTCGGCGCCGGAACGCAGCGTTTCGACACGTCCCGTCACGACGGACAGATTGCCGAGCTTCAGTTCAGCCCTCGCCTGCGTCTGGAATGCGGATTTCTTATGGACGATGTCGTTCAACGTCACCTGCCATCCGGGCAGCGCGATAGCGAGCACGATGCCCGGCAGACCGCCGCCGGAGCCGACGTCCAGCGCGGTCGCCACCGCGCCGCGCGCACCGAGATGCGGGACGATCGACAGCGAATCGAGGATGTGTTGAATCAGCATCTGCCGCGGATCGCGGATCGCGGTGAGGTTGTAGACCGCGTTCCATTTCGCGAGCAGTGCGACGTAATCGAGCAGCGCATCGCGCTGCGCATCGCTCAATATGACGCCCAGCGCTCGCGCACCATCCGACAGCAACGTTCCCAGCGTTTCCCGGCTGGCATTCGGGGCTTGACGACGTTGTGCCGTCATTGTTGCGTCGCGGCGTTGTTGGTTTCTGCGTCGGCGTTCGGCGCGCCGTCCGCGCCCTTTCGCCGGCCTAGCCCACGCTTCTTCAAATGCACCATCAGCAGCGAGATTGCAGCGGGCGTCACGCCCGAGATCCGCGACGCCTGCCCGATCGTTTCCGGACGGAACTGGTTCAGCTTCTGGCCCACTTCGAACGACAAGCCACGCACTTCGCTGTAGTCGATCCCGTCAGGCAATCGCGTGTTCTCATTCGCCTCATTCCGTTCGATTTCACCGGCCTGGCGCTCGATGTAGCCCTGATACTTGATGCCGATCTCGATCTGCTCCCTGATCTGGGCAAGCAGAATTTCGTCATCGGCCAGCGGTTCGGTCGGGCCGCATTCACCGCCGCGAAGCCCACACACGCCTTCATAGCTGACGCCGGGACGGCGCAACAGCTCCGCCAGGCTGTATTCGTGATCGATCGGCTTACCGAGCAGCGCAGTCGCCTCTTCGGCCGGTAGCGTCTTCGGCGTCACCCACGTCGTGCGTAGCCGTTCTGTTTCACGTGAAACAGCGTCGCGCTTGCGGTTGAATGCGTCCCACCGGACGTCATCGACAACACCCAGCGCGCGTCCGGTTTCGGTCAGCCGCATGTCTGCGTTGTCTTCGCGGAGACTCAACCGGTATTCGGCACGGCTCGTAAACATCCGATATGGTTCGGAAACTCCCCGCGTGACCAAATCGTCGACGAGCACGCCGAGATAGGCCTGGTCGCGACGCGGACACCACACCTCTTTTTCCTGTGCAAAGCGGCCCGCATTGATGCCGGCAAGCAGCCCCTGCGCCGCCGCCTCTTCGTAGCCGGTCGTGCCGTTGATTTGACCCGCAAAGAATAGGCCGTTGATCGCCTTGGTTTCCAGCGACGACTTCAGGGCGCGCGGATCAAAATAATCGTACTCGATCGCATAACCCGGGCGCAGGATATGCGCCTGCTCGAGACCGCGCATCGAATGCACGAGCGCAAGCTGCACATCGAACGGAAGGCTGGTCGAAATGCCGTTCGGGTAGAACTCGTTGGTCGTCAGCCCTTCCGGTTCGAGGAAGATCTGGTGCGAATCCTTCGATGCAAAGCGATGGATCTTATCTTCGATCGACGGGCAATAGCGGGGCCCAACGCCCTCGATAACGCCTGTATACATTGGCGAACGGTCGAGACCGCTGCGAATGATGTCGTGCGTGCGCTCGTTCGTGTGCGTCACCCAGCACGGCAGCTGTTGTGGGTGCTGCTCGGCTCGCCCGAGGAACGAGAACACCGGAATCGGATCGAGGTCGCCAGGCTGTTCTTCGAGTTTCGAGAAATCGATCGTCCGGCCGTCGATACGCGGCGGCGTTCCGGTCTTCAGCCGCCCTTGAGGCAGCTTCAGCTCCTTCAACCGCGCCGACAGCGACACGGCAGCCGGATCGCCAGCGCGACCGCCCGTATAGTTGTTGAGCCCGACGTGAATCTTGCCGTCCAGGAACGTTCCGGCCGTCAGCACCACCGCGCGCGCCCGGAATCGAACGCCAACCTGCGTGACCGCACCGACCACACGGTCCCCTTCCACCATCAGGTCGTCGACGGCCTGCTGGAACAGCCAAAGATTCGGCTGATTCTCCAGACGACACCGAATCGCCTGCTTGTACAGCACGCGATCGGCCTGCGCGCGCGTCGCGCGGACCGCCGGCCCCTTCGATGAATTCAGGATACGGAACTGGATACCGCCTTCATCTGTGGCGCCCGCCATCGCACCGCCAAGCGCGTCGACTTCCTTGACCAGATGGCCTTTGCCAATCCCGCCAATCGACGGGTTGCAGCTCATCTGCCCAAGCGTTTCGATGTTGTGCGTTAGCAGGAGTGTCTTGGCGCCCATTCGAGCGGAAGCCAATGCGGCCTCCGTGCCGGCGTGACCGCCGCCGACGACAATGACGTCAAATTCAGTGGGATAAAGCATTGCGGACTTCGTGCAGGACGGCGCACGAACCTATCAGAGAAATGTATGGGCCGAATTATAGCGGGTTCGCTTTTGGCCCGAATCTCGTTCGAACGGCCGACCAACAAAAAACGGCGTGTTTCACGTGAAACACGCCGCCGATCGAAGCGCGCGAAGCGGCCCTTACACAGCCTTCTTCGCAAGCCCGAGGTAGGTTTCGATCACCCTGGGATTCCGGGCAAGCTCGCCTGCCGGGCCTTCCAGCGCGATCTCACCGGTTTCGAGCACATAGCCGTAGTCGGAGATCTGCAAGGCCGCGCGCGCATTCTGCTCGATCAGCAGCGTCGCTACGCCGGTTCCACGCAGCGCGCTGATGATATGAAAAATCTCCTTCACGATCAGCGGTGCGAGCCCGAGGCTCGGCTCGTCGAGCATCAGCAGATCCGGCTTACCCATCAGCGCGCGTCCAACCGCGAGCATTTGCCGCTCACCGCCCGACAGCGTTCCCGCCGTCTGCTTGCGCCGCTCCTTCAGCCTCGGAAACAACGTGAAAACCGGCTCGAGCTGGTCGAGAAAGTGTGCGTCACCGGCCATCTTCAGCCGGTATGCGCCGAGCACGAGGTTGTCCTCGACCGACATCGTGCCGAACAGCTCTCGCTTTTCCGGCACGAGGCACATCCCGCGCGCGACGCGCTGCTCGACCGGCAACGCATTCACGTCGTCGCCGCGGTACCGGATCGCGCCGGCCGAGTGGCCGGTCGTCGGCAACGCGCCCATCACCGCGTTAAGCAGCGTTGACTTGCCCGCCCCGTTCGGGCCGATCACAGCGACGATCTGCCCCGCTTCGACGTTTAGCACCGCGCGATGCAATGCTTCGACCTTGCCGTAGCGCACCGACAGATCGCGCACTTGTAGAATCGGCGTTATTTGGCCCATCATTCGACTCCGCCGAGATAGGCTTCCAGCACCGCGGGGTCCTGCTGTACGTCTTGCGGCAGCCCCTCGGCAATTCGGACACCGAATTCCATTACGACCAGCCGATCGGTCAGGTTCATCACGAAATCCATATCGTGTTCGACAAGCAGCACGCTCATCCCTTCCGCCCTCAACTTACGCAATAGTTCAGCCAGCCGCTGCTTTTCCTGGTAGCGCAGGCCGGCTGCGGGCTCGTCGAGCAGCAAGAGCGTCGGATCGCTGCACAACGCGCGGGCAACCTCGAGAATTCGCTGCTGGCCGAGCGCGAGGCTGCCCGCTTCGTCGTACATGTGCGCTTCGAGGCCGACGCGCCGGATCTGGTTCGCGGCCTCGGCCATCAGCCGCGCCTCCTCTTGCGCATTCAGTCTGACGATACTGCGCCAGATGCCGGTCGAGCCACGCAGATGCGCGCCGATCGCAACGTTCTCCAGTACGGTCATTCCAGGCAGCAATTTCACGTGCTGGAATGTGCGACCGATGCCTCGCTTCACGATTTCACGTGAAACAAGTTGGTCGATACGCTCACCGCGGAACGTGATCTCGCCGCTTGTCGGCCGCAGCACGCCCGTCACGAGATTGAACGTCGTCGACTTGCCCGCCCCATTCGGGCCGATCAGGCCGACGATCTGCCCCGCCAGCACGTCGAAACTCACGTCGTTCACCGCGACGAGCCCACCGAACTGCTTACGCACGTTGTCGACGGCGAGCAGCGTCTCGCCTGCCCGCGGCCGCGCGCGCTGCGGCAGCGGCTCCGCATGGCCCGGAGCCCGGGCAGCCGGCTCGCGCGGAAAGAGCTTCGCGACGAAAGGCCAAACGCCCTGCCGTGCGTACTGCAGCAGCAGGACCATCAACACGCCGAACACGATGATCTCGAAGTTGCCTTCCGCGCCGAGCAGCTTAGGCAGCAGCGTCTGCAGATAGTCCTGCAGCACGGTGACGATCGCGGCGCCGAGCACCGCGCCCCACACGTGCGCGACGCCGCCGACCACCGCCATGAACAGGAACTCGATCCCATGATTCAGCCCGAACGGCGTCGGGTTCACTGCACGCTGCAGATGCGCATACAGAAAACCCGAAATCGACGCGAGCACCGCCGCATAAACGAAGATCGCCACGCGCATCCATCCGGTGTTCACGCCCATCGCCTCGGCCATCACGCCCCCGCCCCTCAACGCACGGATCGCACGCCCCGGGCGGCTATTAAGCAGGTTCTGAACAGTGACGATCGCCGCGAGCACGGCGATCCAGATCAGGTAATAGAGGCTGCGGCCGGTATCGAGCGCCTGCCCGAACACGGCAAGCGCCGGAATGCCGTTGATCCCATCGTATTTGCCGAGCCAATCGAGATTACCGAACAGGAAGAACAGCGCGAGCCCCCAAGCGATCGTTCCCAGCGGCAGAAAATGCCCTGAGAGGCGCATCGTGACGGCGCCCAGCACGAGCGCGACGAGCGCCGTCAGCGCAATACCCGCGATCAACCCGAGCCACGGCGACGCGCCGTAAGCCGTCGTCAGATACGCAGTCGCGTACGCGCCGATGCCGACGAACGCCGCCTGGCCGAAGCTCGTCATCCCGCCGATGCCGGTCAGCAGCACGAGCCCGATCGCGACGATCGCATAGAGCCCGATGTAGTTCAGCAGCGTGATCCAATACTCGGGCACGCGCGCCGCGCCGGGCAGCACCGGCAGCGCGAACAGCACGACGAGAAACAGCCAGAACGCCTTGTTGCGCAAGATCGCCTTCATCGCGTCACGCCTCCTCGTCTTCGGTTTGCGGCGCCGCAAGGCTGCGCCATAACAGCACCGGCACGATCAACGTGAAAACGATCACTTCCTTGTAGGCGCTCGCCCAAAACGACGAATACGATTCGAGCACGCCGACGAACAACGCCCCCGCTGCCGCGAGCGGATAGCTGACGAGCCCGCCGACGATCGCGCCGACGAAGCCCTTCAGGCCGATCAGGAAGCCGGAATCGTAGTAGACCGTCGTCAGCGGCCCGACGAGCACGCCGGACAACGCACCGAGCCCTGCCGCCAGCGTGAACGCGAGCCGCCCGGCCTCGGTCGTGCCGATGCCGACGAGCTGCGCGCCGAGACGGTTCACCGACGTCGCACGCAGCGCCTTGCCGGGCAGCGTGCGCTCGAAATACAGATAAAGCGCGACGATCAGCACGAGCGCGGCACCGGCCACCCAAGCGCTCTGCATCGAAATCGACAGGCTGCCGACGGCGAGCGACGCATCGGAGAACGCGGTCGTGCGCGAGCCTTCCGCGCCGAACATCACGAGCCCGAGCCCGACCAGCGCGAAATGCACGGCGACCGACACGATCAGCAGCAGCAGGGTCGTGCTTTCGGCGATCGGCTGATACGCGAGCCGATAGATGAACGGCCCGAGCGGCACGACGATCGCGAGCGTGAGCGCGATCTGTGCGATCATCGGCAGCGGCTGCGCGGCGGCGCTTCTCGTCACCGCGTAGATCGCGAGCGGCAGCAGCACGTAGCGGCTCGCGAGCGTCGCCAGCGTACGCGCGAGCTGATGACGGCGCGCCCGATACCGAATCAGCCCGCCTACTTCGAGCATGAAGCACGCGATGCCGGCGCAGAACAGCAGCCAGCAGGTTGCCGGAAACTTCTGCGCCTGCAGCGCGGCAAGCGTCAGCGCGCCGTACGTGACGAATTCGCCCTGGGGAATGAAGATCACGCGCGTGACGGAAAAGACGAGCACGAGCGCGAGCGACAGCAGCGCGTAGATTGCCCCTGTCGTGATGCCGTCCTGCGCAAGAATCGCCGCGATAGAGAAATCCATGTGGTTTCTTCGGTTGAGAATGCGTCGACGGAAAAAACGGAAGTACGGCCGGCGCGACGGCCGCTGTCGCGAAGCGGCGCGCTGTGACGGCGCCGGACGTCACCCATCATCCGGCAAAAGGACGAGACGCGCCGCTCGCCGATATGGGTGCGAAGTGAAAACCGTGCCGCGCCGCGTGATGCATCGCATGCGGAAGGCGAAGCCCTTCGCTCTCGACGCGTGCCGTCCCGCGCCGCGCTGCGCGGTGCGTGCGCAACGCAACGCGAGACGAGGCGCACGCGTATCAGCCGCCGTTCAATCGGCCTGCAGCTTCCACTTGTCGCCGACGATCTGCACGATCACGCGGGCACGCGCGTCGAAGCCGTTGTGATCCGCGGGCGTCGTATTGATCACGCCATGCGATACCGGCAGATCCTTGACGTTCTCGAGCGCGCCGCGCAGCGCCTCGCGGAACGCCGGCGTGCCGGGCTGCGCCTTCTTCAGCGCGTCGGGAATCGCGCGCTGAAGCATCAGGCCGGCGTCCCACACGTGGCCGCCGAACGTCGATACCGCGCCCGCGCCGTACGCCTTCTCATACGCGGCCTTGTACGCGAGCGCCGGCTGCTTCGCCGGGTTCGAATCGGGCAACTGGCCGGCGACGAGCACGGGCCCCGCCGGCAGCAACTCGCCGTCGCAATCCTTGCCGCACACGCGCAGGAAATCGTTGTTCGCGACGCCGTGCGTCTGATAGACCTTGCCCGTGTAGCCGCGCTCCTTCAGCGTCTTCGCGGGCAACGCGGCGGGCGTGCCGGCGCCCGCGATCAGCACCGCGTCCGGACGCGCGCCGAGCGTCTTCAGCACCTGCCCCGTCACCGACGCGTCGGTGCGGTTATAGCGCTCGTTCGCGACGATCTTCAGCCCGTTCGCCGCCGCGGCCGCGCTGAACACGTCGTACCAGCCGGCGCCGTATGCGTCCGCAAAGCCGATGAAGCCGACCGTCTTCACGCCGTGCTTCGCCATGTAGCCGGCGAGCGCGTCGGCCATCAGGCGATCGTTCTGCGGCGTCTTGAACACCCACGCGCGCTTCGCGTCCATCGGCGCAATGATGTGCGCGCTCGCCGCGAGCGAAATCGTCGGCGTCTTGCCTTGCGCGACGACATCGATCATCGCGAGCGCATTCGGCGTGATCGACGAGCCGACGATCGCGTCAACGTGATCCTCGTCGATCAGCTTGCGCGCGTTTTGCACCGCGCGGCTCGTGTCCGACGCGTCGTCGAGCACGATGTACTCGACGCGCTTGCCTCCGATTTCCGTCGGCAACAGCGCGACCGTGTTCTTCTCGGGAATGCCGAGCGACGCGGCGGCGCCCGTCGCCGACACCGTGACGCCGATCTTCACCTGTGCCGATGCAAGCCCGGCGGTCAACAAGCAGCCGGCCGCAAGCGCGGCCTCGATCCATCGGTTCATTTTCATTGTGTGTCTCCAAACGCTGCGCGAAATGCGATCGATCGCGCCATTGCGACGCGACAAGCCGATCGAACCTGCACGCCACCGCGGCCGGTTTCACGTGCAACCGCGAATCGGCGCGGGGCGCGTTTTGTTTTGTTGCGCTCCCCAGTGCGTGCGCATCGCACGCCCCTTCTGCTGCTGTCTTGCAGTCCGCTATTGCTGCAATCCTCCGACCGATGCCGTACGCCGAGCGGCCGCGAGAAACACAGGCGGTCGCATTCGCCCGCCGTCGACGCCGTCGGCCGCGCGATGCAGCGCGCTCGGTTCCGCGCGGGCACGCGCTGGCGGTCGACGATTTCGGCGGTCACGCTCGCGCGTCAGCCGAAACCGGTCTCATCGGTGGCGCTCGCCTCGAACACGCGACTCGCCGACGGCGACGTTCTTCCCTTCGCGCTCCCGCACGCTGCGTGCCGCATGTGCCGAGACACCGGCGTACCAGGCGAGCCGTGTTCCCGCGCAATCGCAATCGCGCGCGGCACGCGCAACGCCGCGTCGCGCGCGTCACCGCTGAACGTCGACGCAGTGCCGGCACGGCACGCGTTTGCCGCGCGCTTGCATGCGAGCGCGGACAGCGCGGTTGAATTCGAATCGGGATGTTGATCGGCGAAGAAAAGCCGGCCAACGTGCAGATGCGTGCGTTCGCAGTCGCTGCCGCACGCGCGCGGGAGATCGTCGTTTGCGACGCCGTACGCCGGATGAATTGCGCCCCTGTGGGCGCGCGCATTCCGCGTGTCCGGCGGCAGCGCTGTCGGCATGTCCGCGCCCGCGATCAGCGCCGCGCCGAACGGCTTCGACATCGCTTTCGGCCCGCGCCCCGCCCCCGCCCTCGGCGCATCGTCGCGCGCGAAGCGCTCGATCGCGGCGAACGCGCGCTGTTTCACGGCCGCGGCACGGCCGGACTCGTCGAGCGGCCCCTCGCTCCTCGATGCATCACCACGACCAACAAGCGCGCCGAACGCAACCATCGTCGCGCCGCGCTTCGTCACGTGCTCCGCGATGGAGCTCGCGATCGGGGTGTCGTCTCGCAGCTCGCGTTGCGGCGTGTTGAAGATTTCGCCGCGCGTCGCACCGAGCGGCTCGACGATCGACGCGACGGCCGTTGGCGAAATCATGAGCGCCGGCGAATTCGCGGCGATCTCGGTCGTCACGCGCGCGTTCGCCACGCGAAGCGAACCAATCCGCGCATCGCCGTTGCCCCCGCTCGCGAGCTTGCGCGCATTCGTCTCCGCCTTCGCTAAATAGGAAGCGGCGGCCGCGGGCGAAATCATCGGCGCGGCCAACCGCGCGGCGACGTCGGTCAACTGGAGTGAATTCGTCATACCGCCTTCGCCGATCGGCGAATCGCCCTCGCCCTCGCTCGCGAGCTTGCGCGCATTCGTCGCCGCCTTCGCCGAATCGGGCGCGGCGACGACGCCGCCGCTCGCCCCCCGCCCGCCGATCCCCTTCGGCGGCAGCACGATCACGTTCTTCCCGGAAATGCCGAACAACGCGGCAGGGCCAGTAGCGGAGACGGCGGGGCCGACCGCGGCGTTTGCGAACGCGGCGCGCGAGACGGCCGCCCATGCGGCTGCCGCGCCGAATCCCCAGAACCGCCACGCCCGTTTCATCGAGTTCGTCTCCGTGTCTTGCGCTCGGCCAGCCCCGACCGACGGGTCGGGGAACGGCGAGTGTAGCGGACGCTTAGAGCGCGCGACAACCGGGTGAAGCCCGCAGCGGCAAGGGCCGCGCGGCCGTGTGCGAACAGCAATCGAAGGCGGCTGGATCGGCGGAATTCGGCGAAGATCGCGCGCGGCGCAATGGCCGGCGCACAAATAAAAAGCGCTGTTGGAACGAATCCAACAGCGCTTTGGATCGGGCACTCAGTGCCTCGAATGTCTCCTCGTTCTCCACCTGCAAATTCGTTTCGCGGTGCATCAGAACTGAGACGAAGGTTAATGCAAGCTTGCCGGATGCGACAACCTAGCATTTACCCCTATGGTGCATCGCCGCACGAAATTGGGGCATGCCGGCAGCCCGGCCGGATCGGCGTTTGCCGTGCCTATTGCATCGCATTCCCAACGATCGTTGCGCACCGCACGATCGCTCAGGACGTCCGCAGCGGCCGCACGCGCGCGATCACCTCGCCGACGATTCCACGCCGGAATGCAAGCACGCACGCGATGAAGATGAGGCCCGTGACGATCGTCGCGGACTCGCCGAGCGAGCGGAACCAGTCGATGCCCGTCGCCGACGCGAGCCAGGTGCCGATGTCGCCCAGCCGATCCTCGAGCGCGACGATCAGCGCCGCGCCGACGAGCGGGCCGAACAGCGTGCCCATGCCGCCCACGAGCGTCATCAGCACGACGAGGCCCGACATCGTCCAGTACGCGTCGCTCAGCGTCTCGAAGCCGAGCACGACGACCTTCAGCGCGCCCGCGAGCCCCGCGAGCGCGGCCGACAGGATGAACGCGAGCAGCTTGAAGCGATCGGTATCGTAGCCGAGCGACGTCGCGCGAGGCTCGTTCTCCTTGATCGCGACGAGCACTTGCCCGAACGGCGAATGCACGATGCGCACGATGAAGAAGCACGCGCACGCGATGACGGTAAGTACGACGTAGTAGAGCGCGAGATCCGACGACAGATCGACGAGCCCGAACAGCTTGCCGCGCGGCACGCCCTGCAGCCCGTCCTCGCCGTGCGTGAACGGCGCCTGCAGATAGATGAAGTACACCATCTGCGCGAACGCGAGCGTGATCATCGCGAAATAGATGCCCTGCCGCCGGATCGCGAACAGGCCGACGACGAGGCCGAGCAGCGTCGCCGCCGCGGTGCCGGCGAGCACGCCGAGCTCGGGCGTCATGCCGAGCGACTGCATCGCGTAGCCCGTCACGTAGCCCGCGGTCGCGAGGAACATCGCATGGCCGAACGACAGCAGGCCCGTGAAGCCGATCAGCAGATTGAACGCGGCCGCGAAGAGCGCGAAGCACAGCACCTTCATCACGAACACCGGATACGCGCCGGCGAACGGCGCGACGAGAAGGCCGGCGAGCAGCAGCCCGTAGAGCGCTTTTCTCTGCATCATCTTTCCTTACCGAATAAACCTGCCGGACGGATCAGCAGCACGATCGCCATGATCACGAAGACGACCGTCGCCGACGCTTCCGGATAGAACACGCGCGTCAGGCCCTCGATCACGCCGAGCATCAGGCCCGTCACGATCGAGCCGAGAATCGAGCCCATCCCGCCGATCACGACGACCGCGAACACGGTGATGATCATCGGCTGCCCCATCAGCGGCGACACCTGGATCACGGGCGCCGCGAGCACGCCCGCGAACGCGGCGAGCGCGACGCCGAAGCCGTACGTCAGCGTGACCATCATCGGCACGTTCACGCCGAACGCCTCGACGAGCTTCGGATTCTCCGTGCCCGCGCGCAGATACGCGCCGAGCCGCGTCTTCTCGATCACGAACCACGTCGCGAGACACACCGCGAGCGACGCGACGACAACCCACGCGCGATAGTTCGGCAGGAACATGAAGCCGAGATTCGTCGCGCCGGAGAGCAGCTCGGGCACGTCGTACGGCTGCCCGGACGAGCCATAGATCGCGCGGAACACGCCTTCGACGACGAGCGTGAGCCCGAACGTCAGCAGCAGGCCGTACAGGTGATCGAGCTTGTAGAGCCAGCGCAGCATCGAGCGTTCGATCAGGATGCCGAACAGGCCGACGACGACGGGCGCGAGCACGAGCATCGCCCAGTACGGCAGGCCGAGATACGTGAGCCCCATCCACGCGAGCATCGCGCCCAGCATGAAAAGCGCGCCGTGCGCGAAGTTGATCACGTTGAGCAGCCCGAAGATCACCGCGAGCCCGAGGCTCAGGATCGCGTAGAACGAGCCGTTGACGAGTCCGAGCAACAACTGGCTCAGCATCGCCGACATCGGAATGCCGAAGATGTCCATCGAATCTGCCGTCAGTCAATCTGTCAGGTTGAAATAGTTGCGCATGCAACCAAATGCGCGCAACGGTCGCGTCAGGGCCGCCGTCGCGCGCACGTTCGCCGCGCGCCGAAACGCGCGCGGCGCGTGCAATGCGTCACGTCACTTCCACAACGTGCAGCGCGTCTCCTGCTTCGTCGTGAACGCCTGCTCGCCGGGGATCGTCGCGACGACCTTGTAGTAGTCCCACGGCTCCTTCGATTCTGACGGCTTCTTCACTTCCATCAGATACATGTCGTGAATCATGCTGCCGTCCGTGCGGATGTAGCCCTTCGCGTAGAAGTCGTCGATCTTCATCTTCTTGAGCTGCGCCATCACCTTGTCGGAATCGGTCGAGCCCACCGCCTGCACCGCCTTCAGATAGGTCGTCACCGACGAATAGTCGGCCGCCTGCAGGCTCGACGGCATCTTCTTCATCTTCCCGAAGTAGCGCTGCGCCCACTGTCGCGATGCCGAATCGCGATTCCAGTACCAGCTGTCCGTCAGCACGAGGCCCTGCGTCGTCTCGAGGCCGAGCGAGTGGACGTCGTCGATGAACATCAGCAGCGCGGCAAGCTTCATCGTCTTCGTGATGCCGAATTCCTTCGCCGCCTTGATCGCGTTCACCGTGTCGCCGCCCGCGTTCGCGAGGCCGAGGATCTGCGCTTTCGACGACTGCGCCTGCAACAGGAACGACGAGAAGTCCGACGCCGACAGCGGATGCCGCACTTCGCCGAGCACCTTGCCGCCGTTCGCCTTCACGACGTCCGCGGTGTTCTTCTCGAGCGCCTTGCCGAACGCGTAATCGGCGGTCAGGAAGAACCACGTCTTGCCGCCCTGCTTCACCACGGCCGAGCCCGTGCCCTTCGCGAGCGCCATCGTGTCGTACGCGTAGTGGACCGTGTACGGCGTGCACTGCTCGTTCGTGAGCGTGTCCGCGCCCGCGCCGATGTTGATGTAGACCTTCTTCTTCTCGGCCGCGACCTGGTTCATCGACAGCGCGGTCGCCGAGTTCGTGCCGCCGACGAGCAGATCGAGCCCGCCGCGGTCCATCCATTCGCGCGCCTTCGACGCGGCGATGTCCGCCTTGTTCTGGTGATCCGCGTACACCACTTCGATCGGCTTGCCGTTCACCTTGCCGCCGAAATCGGCCACCGCCATCTTGATCGCCTCGAGGCCGCCCTGCCCGTCGATGTCGGCGTAAAGGCCGGACATGTCGGTGATGAAGCCGATCTTCACGGTGTCCGCGGCTTGCGCGGCGCCCACCGACCACGCGGCGGCGGCGGCAAGACATGCGTGCGCGAGGGTCTTCATTTTCATTGACGTCTCCTGGTGTAGTGCGTTGTGGTTGTCAGGTTATGTACATCGGGGGACCGGCAAAGCGGCGCGCTAGACGCCCAGCAGATCGTGCAGCACGGGCATCTTCCCTTCGAGCTCGGTCGCGCCGAAATGCTCGACGATGCGGCCGTGCTCCATCACGTAGAACCGATCGGCGAGCGGCGCCGCGAAACGGAAGTTCTGCTCGACCATCACGATCGTGTAGCCGCGCGCCTTCAGCGTGACGATCATCTTCGCGAGCGTCTGCACGATCACGGGCGCGAGGCCCTCGGAGATCTCGTCGAGCAGCAGCAGATTCGCGCCCGTGCGCAAGATCCGCGCGACGGCGAGCATCTGCTGCTCGCCGCCCGACAGCCGCGTGCCCTGGCTGCTGCGTCGCGACGCGAGGTTCGGGAACATCTCGTAGATGTCCTCGAGCGACATCGCGCTCTTGCGATCGCCGAGCACGGGCGGCAACAGCAGGTTCTCCTCGCACGACAGGCTCGAGAAGATCCCGCGCTCCTCCGGGCAATAGCCGATGCCGTAATGCGCGATACGGTGCGTCGGCAAATCGATCGTCTCGTGGCCGGCGACCTTGATCGAGCCGCTTCGCCGGCCCGTGAGCCCCATGATCGCGCGCAGCGTCGTCGTGCGGCCCGCGCCGTTGCGGCCGAGCAGCGTGACCACTTCGCCGCGGTGCACGGTCAGATCGACGCCGTGCAGGATGTGCGATTCGCCGTACCACGCTTCGAGCCCCGCGATCGCGAGCGCGGGCGTACCGCTTTCGACGTTGTTCAACTCGCGCTCTTCCCGTTCGCTGTGGTTCATGCGTGCGCCCCCGCGAGGGCCGCGTCCGCGCTGCCCATGTACGCCTCGACGACGAGCGGATTCTTCGACACCTCCGCGTACGTGCCTTCCGCGAGCACTTCGCCGCGCTGCAGGACGGTGATCGTGTCGGAGATGCCCGCGATCACGTTCATGTTGTGCTCGACCATCAGGATCGTGCGGCCGCTCGCAACCTTCTTGATGAGCGCCGTCACGCGATCGACGTCCTCGTGGCCCATTCCCTGCGTCGGCTCGTCGAGCAGCATCAGCTCGGGCTCCATCGCGAGCGTCGTCGCGATTTCGAGCGCGCGCTTGCGGCCGTAGGCGAGCTCGACCGTCGGCACGTGCGCGAAATCGGTGAGGCCGACCTGCGTGAGCAGATCCATCGCGCGATCGTCGAGGCGCTTGAGCGAGCGCTCGCTGCGCCAGAAATGGAACGCGGTGCCGAGCGAGCGCTGCAGGCCGATGCGCACGTTCTGCAGCGCGGTCAGATGCGGAAACACCGCGGAGATCTGGAACGAACGGATCACGCCGCGCCGCGCGATCTGCGCGGGGCGCTCGTCGGTAATGTCGATGCCGTTGTAGACGATCTGACCCGACGTCGGCTTCAGGAATTTGGTCAGGAGATTGAAGCAAGTGGTCTTGCCCGCGCCGTTCGGCCCGATCAGCGCGTGGATCGAGCCGCGCCGCACGCGCAGGTTCACGCCGTTCACCGCGGTGAAGCCCTTGAATTCCTTCGTGAGTCCGCGTGTTTCGAGAATCGTGTCGCCGAGAATCATGTTCCCTTCCTACGAAGTGAGGCGAAGCGCTGGGAGATCTCGCACAAGCGGCCACGATGCGTTCAGCGGATGTGAGGCTGCCCCCGAGCTTTGTGTGATTGCGTCGAGGCTGGTCTCCCCGCGCAAGTCGCAGATTCCGACCGCGTGTCATTGTCGCGCCGTTGGTGCAGTGCATTCATCGGGATTTGCACTTATAGGGCACGACAGACGCAAGCATTTTTTACTCGTTTTTTTTGATTTCCAGATCAATACGCTCGCGTATTGCCGCGCAGCCGATCGGTTAGCGCGAAATCGTTTCAGATCTCGCGCAAACCCTGATGCCGCACGCATTTTTTCCGCGCGCGGCGAAAATATTCTCGACAAGAAAACGCGTTCCGGTACGAATCGAAAACCACTGCCGCGATCGAGTGCGCGCGCGATAGCCGGCTGCGCTTTTGGGTTAACCCTCGGCTGTTTTTTTATTGCGATTGTTTGCCGGATCTTTCAACGGATCGTGTCGGTTTTACGACGGCAGCGCGGCATCCGCGTGCGCGGCCGCGCCACGCTCCGCCGCGCCGCGACGATCCGCGCGGATCATGTCGCTCGCGCGCTCGGCGATCATCAACGTCGGCGAGTTCGTATTGCCCGACGTGATCGTCGGCATCACCGACGCATCGACGACCCGCAGCCCCGTCACGCCAAGCACGCGCAGGCGGCTGTCGACGACCGCGTGCGGATCGTCCGCGTGCCCCATCCGGCACGTGCCGACCGGATGGAAGATCGTCGTGCCGACCGCGCCCGCCGCGGCGATCAATTCTTCCTCGCTCAGATACTGGGAGCCCGGCAGGATTTCCTCGGGTGCATAGCGCGCAAGCGCGGGCGCGGCGGCGATCCGGCGCGTGAGGCGCAGCGCGTTCGCCGCGACGTGACGATCGTAATCGGTCGACAGATAGTTCGGCGCGATCGACGGCGCGTGCGCCGGGTCGGGCGACGTTGCATGAATGCTGCCGCGCGACGTCGGCCGCAGATGGCAGACCGAAGCAGTGAACGCGTTGAAGCGATGCAGCGGCTCGCCGAAACGCTCGAGCGACAGCGGCTGCACGTGGTATTCGAGATCGGGCCGCGCGAGCGACGGATCGTTCGGGTCCGATTTCGCGAACGCGCCCAACTGCGACGGCGCCATCGACATCGGCCCGCGCTGCATCAGCGCATATTGCAGGCCGATCCACAGCTTGCCCCACCAGTGCGCGGACAGCGTGTTGAGCGTGCGCACGCCGCGCACGCGAAACGCCATGCGCAACTGCAAGTGATCCTGAAGGTTTTCGCCGACGCCGCGCAGATCCGCGACCACGCCAACGCCAAGCGCCTGCAGCCGGTTGCCGTCGCCGATGCCGGACAGCTCGAGCAGCGGCGGCGAATTCACGGCGCCCGACGCGAGCAGCACTTCGCCGCGCGCGCGCGCGACGAAGGGCGCGCCGCCGCCGCGATACTCGACGCCCGCGCAGCGCTTGCCGTCGAACACGAGCCGCTCGGCCTGCGCGCCGGTGATCACGGTGAGGTTCGGCCGCGAGAGCGCGGGACGCAGGAACGCCTTCGACGCGTTCCAGCGAATGCCGCGCTTCTGATTGACTTCGAAATAACCGACGCCCGTGTTGTCGCCGCGATTGAAATCGTCGGTCGACGGAATGCCCGTCTGCTGCGCGGCCTGCGCGAACGCTTCCAGGATCTCCCAGCGCAGCCGCTGCTTCTCGACGCGCCACATGCCGCCCGCGCCGTGCGCGTCGCTCGCGCCCGCGTGATGATCCTCGCTGCGCTTGAAGACCGGCAGCACGCTGTCCCATGACCAGCCCGCGTCGCCCGTCGCCCGCGCCCATTCGTCGTAGTCGTCGCGCTGGCCGCGCATGTAGATCATCCCGTTGATCGACGACGAGCCGCCCAGCACGCGCCCGCGCGGATACGACAGCGCGCGGCCGTTCAGGCCCGCTTCGGGCTCGGTCTTGTAGAGCCAGTCGGTGCGCGGATTGCCGATGCAATACAGATAGCCGACCGGAATGTGGACCCAGTGATAGTCGTCCTTGCCGCCGGCTTCGAGCAGCAGCACGGTCACGTCGGGGTCCTCGGTGAGCCGGTTCGCGAGCACGCAGCCCGCCGTGCCGGCGCCGACGATCACATAATCGAATTCGCCTTCGAGCGTACGTTCGGTAGCCACCTTCTCCGTCTCCTCAATATGGGTGCGGCGGTCCTTGCGCGGGCCGCCGTCGTGCGCGCCGCGGCGCAGGCCGCGCGTCGCGCCCGCTGTCGTGTCGTGTCGTGCCGTGCCGTGCCGTGCCGTGTCGTGCCGTGTCGTGCCGTGTCGTGCCGTGCCGTGTCGTGCCGTTAAAGCATAGACCGCGCGCGGGCCCTTTGCGGTGCGCGCGCGGCAGCGTCAGTGCATCGGTTGCGCTCGCGTCACTTCGCGACGGGCATCGTGAACTCCGCGCCCTTCGCGATGCTGTCCGGCCAGCGCTGCATCACGCTCTTGTAGCGCGTGTAGAAGCGCACGCCCTCCTCGCCGTACGCGTGGTGATCGCCGAACAGCGAGCGCTTCCAGCCGCCGAACGAATGCCACGCCATCGGCACCGGAATCGGCACGTTGATGCCGACCATCCCGACCTGGATCTGCCGCGCGAACGCGCGCGCGATGCCGCCGTCGGACGTGAAGCACGACACGCCGTTCGCGAACTCGTGCGCGTTGATGAGCGCGACCGCGCTTGCGAAGTCCGGCACGCGCACGACGGCCAGCACCGGCCCGAAGATTTCCTCGCGGTAAATCGACATGTCGGTCGCGACGTCATCGAACAGCGTGCCGCCGAGAAAAAAGCCGCTCTCGCACCCTTCGACGACGTGATCGCGCCCGTCGACGACGAGCTTCGCGCCCGCCGCGACGCCCGCGTCGATATACGCGGACACCTTCGCGCGATGCGCGGCCGTCACGAGCGGCCCCATTTCGACGTCGGATTCCATCCCGTCGCCGATCTTCAGCGTTTTCGCGCGTGCGGCGAGCCGCTCGACGAGCGCGTCGGCGACGCCGCCCACCGCCACCGCCACCGAGATCGCCATGCAGCGCTCGCCCGCCGATCCGTAAGCGGCGCCGATGAGCGCATCGACCGCCTGATCGAGGTTCGCGTCCGGCATCACGACGAGATGGTTCTTCGCGCCGCCGAGCGCCTGCACGCGCTTGCCGCGCCGCGCGGCTTCCGTGTGAATGTATTCGGCGATCGGCGTCGAGCCGACGAACGACAAGGCGGCAATGTCCGGATGTGCGATCAGCGCGTCGACGGCGGTCTTGTCGCCGTGCACGACGTTGAACACGCCGTCGGGCAGCCCCGCTTCCTTCAGCAGCTCGGCGAGCCGGATCGACGCCGACGGATCGCGCTCGGACGGCTTCAGCACGAACGTATTGCCGCACGCGATCGCGACCGGGAACATCCAGCACGGCACCATCATCGGGAAGTTGAACGGCGTGACCCCGGCGACGACGCCGAGCGGCTGCCGCAGGTTCCAGTTGTCGATGCCGCCGCCGATCTGATCGGTGAAATCGGTTTTCAGCAGGCTCGGAATCCCGCACGCGAACTCGACGATCTCGATGCCGCGCATCACTTCGCCCTTCGCGTCCGAGAACACCTTGCCGTGCTCGCGGGTGATCAGCTCGGCGAGCTCGTCGTGATGGCGGTCGAGCAGTTCCTTGAACTTGAACATCACGCGGGCGCGCTTGAGCGGCGGCGTCTCGCTCCACGCGGGGAACGCCGCGGCCGCGGCCGAGACGGCCGAACCGACTTCCGCGACGGTGGCGAGCGGCACGCGCGCCGCCACGTTGCCGAACGCCGGGTTGAATACGTCGCCGTAGCGGTCGCTCGCGCCGTCGACCGCGCGACCGCCGATGAAATGGGTCAATGCGCGCACGCGCGAATCGTTCGAATGGGTGCTGCCGTTCATGTCGTCCTCCGTGTTTGCCGTCGCCGCGCTCGGCTGCGCACGCGAGCCGCGTGCGTCGGGAAAGAAGCGTACCCGCGAGCCCCGTACGCGATCCAATGAGTTATGCTCAATTGCGTTATAAGCAGCGCTAATATTGCTCGATGGACCTGACTCTGCTCCGCGCGTTCGTCGCGGTCGCGCGCGAGGGCAATCTCACGCGCGCGGCAACGCAACTGCATCTGACGCAGCCCGCCGTCAGCCTGCAGATCAAGAATCTGCAGGATCTGCTCGGCGTCGGCCTGTTCGTGCGCACGTCGCGCGGGCTCGTGCTCACGCGCGACGGCCAGGCGCTGCTGCCGCACGCGGAGCGCGCGCTCGACGCGGCGGCCGACGTGAAGCGCGCGGCCGCCGCGCTGCGGCACGAAGTGCGCGGGCGGCTGCGGATCGGCACGATCCTCGACCCCGAATTCCTGCGGCTCGGCGGCTTCCTGAAGCGGCTCGTCGAAACCTATCCGCAGATCGAGACGGCGCTGCGGCACGGGATGTCCGGCTGGGTGCTCGATCAGGTCCGCTCGCGCGAGCTCGACGTCGGCTACTACATCGGCCGGCCGGAAGAAGACGATCCGCGCGACGCCGGGCGCTTCCACACGGTGACGCTCACGCAGTTCCGCTATCGGGTGCTCGCGCCCGCCGGCTGGAAGGAACGCGTGCAGCGCGCGCGCACGTGGCGCGAGCTCGCCGCGCTGCCGTGGATCTGGACGCCCGCCGCGTCCGCGCACCAGCGGCTCCTGTCGCGCCGCTTCGCCGACGCGCTCGTGCAGCCCGTCAAGGTCGCCGAAGTCGATCAGGAGACGTCGATGCTCGATCTCGTCAAGTCGGGCGTCGGCCTGACGCTCGCGCGCGACTCGGTCGCGCTGCGGGAAGCGCACGCGCACGCGCTCACGATCGTCGAGCATGTCGCCGTGCCCGCCGAGCTCACGTTCGTCACGCTCGCCGAGCGGCGCGACGAGCGCGCGATCGCCGCCGCGCTGCGCCTCATCGACGAGCAATGGGCGATATGAGCGCCGCTGATGATCGAAGCGGCGGCGAAGACCTGGACAGGTGGAACGCCACGGTCGCGACCTGAATTGAATCAGGGCACGCCTCGCGCAATCGCTTCGGCGTCGAATCGCGTGATTGCGGCGCAATGTCGCGCCGCGACCGTCGCGCTCGATCCCACTCATCGCGCCGGGCCGCACCAAGTCGCGCCGCGCCCAATCGTGCCGTGCCGCACCGCGAATCGCGCCGTGCCGCGCGGCGTCGCCGCAAACGGCGCCGCCCTTGCGCATGACGTACCCGGCCACGGCGCGCCGCTCACCGGGCTCGGCCGCCCGCCGCGCGGCCGTTTCCGCCGAATGCGGCAGGCCCCGTTGCACGTCGCGTCAAAAGCGCTCGCGCCCCGATAGAATGGGGCTTCTGGATGGTTCGTCCGGACCCGCAAACGCTCTTCACAGGAGACCCGCATGGCCCGCAACATCGAGATCAAAGCCCGCGCGCGCGAATTCGAACGATTGCGCGAACGGGCCGCCGAGCTGGCGCCCGACGCGCCCCTCTTCTACCGCCAGCAGGATTTCTTCTACGACGTGCCGCGCGGCCGGCTAAAGCTGCGCCGCTTCGAGGACGGCACGCCCGCCGAGCTGATCTTCTATCAGCGCGACGACCAGGACGGCCCGAAGGCGTCGTACTACACGCGCAGCCCGGTGACGAATCCGGACGCAATGCACGCGCTGCTCGCGACCGCGCTGACGACCCGCGGCATCGTGACAAAGGAGCGGCACGTCTACCTGGCGGGCCGCACGCGAATTCACCTCGACCGCGTCGACGGCCTGGGCGACTTCGTCGAGCTCGAAGTGGTGCTTGCGCCGGACGACGACGAGGAAGGCGGCCACGCGGAAGCGCACGCGGTGTTCGAAAAGCTCGGCGTGTCGAGCGACGATCTCGTCGCGGTTGCGTACGTCGATCTGCTGAACGCGCAGGCCGAACCGGCCGCGTAACGCGCGCCGGCGAGGCGGACGTGCGGGCAAAGCGCGCCCGCCCGCCGGCCGCCTGTCGTCAGCCGCGCCGCGCCCGCGTCACGCGGCGGGCGCGCCGGACGCGAGATGGCCGAGCGGCAGCGGCCCGTTGCGCTTGAACGTCGTGAGCACGATGTTCGAGCGTACGCTGTCCACGCCCGGCACCCGCATCAGCTTCTTCATCACGAACGACGACAGCGCGTTCAAATCCGGCGCGACGATCCTGAGCAGATAATCGGCGTCGCCGACCACCGCATGACATTCGAGCACTTCGGGCAGCACGTCGATCTGCTGCTGGAACTGCTCGATGATCGAATCGCCGTGATGCTTGAGCTTCAGGCTCGTGAACGCGGTGACGCCGAGCCCGAGCCGCTCGGGCCGCAGCACGACGCGGTAGCCGTCGATCACGCCCGCCGCCTCGAGCCGCTGCAGCCGCCTGCCGATCTGCGACGGCGACAGCGGCACTTCCTCGCCGAGCTGCTGATGCGTCGCGCGGCCGAAGCGCTGCAACACGTCGAGCAGCGCCAAATCGAAGTGATCGAGTTCCAGCATGAAAATTCTCCGCGTGATTTTGCGTATCAATGCGAGATTATCGCATTTAAAGCCGAATAGCCGCTGACTTTGCGCCCAATCCGCGCAAGTCCCGCCCTACACTTGCAGGCATTCCAACCGATGCGAAGCAAGCGTTCACCATGTCCACCGTCGTCACCGCGAAACTGAAGGAACAGTTCGACGCGGGCCTCGAAACCCGCGCCGATTTCACCATCGACCAGCCGCTCGCCCGCTACGGCGAGGCCGACCACGCGGCGTGGCGCCAGCTCCATGCGCGCCAGGCGTCGCTGCTGCGCGGCCGCGCGTGCGACGCGTTCGTCGACGGGCTCGCGCGCATCGGCCTGCCGGCCGATCGCGTGCCGTCGTTCGCCGACGTAAACCGCCGGCTCGAGCCCGCGACCGGCTGGCGCATCGTCGCCGTGCCGGGCCTCGTGCCGGACGCCGTATTCTTCGAGCACCTCGCGAACCGGCGGTTTCCGGTCACCTGGTGGATGCGCCGCCCGGACCAGCTCGATTACCTGCAGGAGCCGGACTGCTTCCACGACCTGTTCGGCCACGTGCCGCTTCTCATCGATCCGGTGTTCGCCGACTACATGCACGCGTACGGCCGCGCGGCGCTCGGCGTCGCCGACGATCCGCGCGCGCTCGCGCTCCTTGCGCGCCTCTATTGGTACACGGTCGAATTCGGCCTGATCCGCGATGCGCGCGGCGAAAACGGGCTGCGAATCTACGGCGCGGGCATCGTGTCGAGCAAGGGCGAGACGCTCTACAGCCTGGAGAGCGCGGCGCCGAACCGGATCGGCTTCGATCTCGAACGCGTGATGCGGACCCGCTATCGAATCGACACGTTCCAGAAGACCTACTTCGTGATCGACGATTTCGCGCAGCTCTTCGCGCTCGCCCACGTCGACGCGCGCATGCTCGCCGCCCGCCTCGCCGACGCGCCCGAGCACGCGGCGGGCGCGGTGCTTGACGGCGATCATGTGCTCACGCGCGGCACGGGCGAAGGCTGGGCAACCGATGAAGACGCCTGACGAACAATTATGAAAGAATGGCCGATACGGCGCGCCGCCGCGCGAACTGGCTCGGCCGCGCCGCCATCGGACGAGGTATGAAAATGATTCACAAGCTCACATCGGAAGAACGCAAGACGCAACTCGAAAGCCTGCCTCACTGGACGGCCGTCCCGGGCCGCGACGCGATCCAGCGCAGTTTTCGCTTCGCCGATTTCAACGAGGCGTTCGGGTTCATGGCGCGCGTGGCGATCAAGGCGCAGGAAATGAATCACCATCCCGAGTGGTTCAACGTCTACAACCGCGTCGACGTCACGCTGTCGACGCACGACGCAGACGGCCTCACCGAACGCGACATCAAGCTCGCGCATTTCATCGAGGAAGTGGGCAAGCACGCAAAGGCTGCGTAATTACCCTGATGGAGATTCGAAAACGGATCGTCAACGTATCGCTTTCAGTAAGCGTTTTCTATGCTGAATGAAGCGAAAGCCTTCAGCCTTCCAAGCCGTTGTTAAGTCGAACGTAAGAGTCCCATGCGTTGCGTGCTTTAGGGTCTAATCCTTCCAGTTGCAGCGCACTTTGGCGCTGTACAATCAGCAACGCATACGGTTTGGAAAGCGCGCTAGCCTCTTCGCAGAGTTCGAGTTCGTCGCCGCTCGACGGCGAGCGGGCCCGCCAGAAATTGATCGCGGCTTCGAGTTCGTGGATCGAAATATCGGACATGATCGAAATGTTCGTTGCTGGCTGTCCTGCTCGTTGCCGGGCATGCGACGTTTTCGTGGAAATGGCGTCGTGCTGTCCCGCGTGCCTGAACCGCCAACCCATTGTACTTGAGCGAATCTCATGCGACTCCTTCTGATCGAAGACGACCGCCCCATCGCACGCGGCATTCAAAGCAGCCTCGAACAAGCGGGCTTCACCGTCGACATGGTTCACGACGGCATCTTTGCCGAGCAGGCGCTCGCGCAAAATCGCCACGAGCTGGTGATCCTCGACCTCGGCCTGCCCGGCATCGACGGCATGACGCTGCTGTCGCGCTTCCGCCAGACCAACCGCCACACGCCCGTCATCGTGCTGACCGCGCGCGACGAGCTGAACGATCGCGTGCAAGGCCTCAACTCGGGCGCCGACGACTACATGCTCAAGCCGTTCGAGCCCGCGGAGCTCGAAGCGCGGATTCGCGCGGTGATGCGCCGCAGCGGCCCGCACAGCGACATGCCGCGCCCGGAAGTGTCGCTCGGCGGCGTGCGCCTGTCGGGCGTCGATCGCCGCATCTTCAACGACGACAAGCCGCTCGAGCTGTCGCCGCGCGAATTCGCGGTGCTCGAAATGCTGCTGCTGCGTCACGGGCGCGTCGTCAGCAAGGCGCAGCTGCAGGATCACCTGACGCACTTCGGCGGCGATCTCGGCGACACCGCGATCGAAGTCTACGTGCACCGGGTGCGCAAAAAGCTCGAGCAGTGCCGTGTCGAGATCGTCACGGTGCGCGGCTTCGGCTATCTGCTGCAGGAGATCCGCCAGACGGCGAGCGTCTGACGGCCTGACGCCGCGCGTGCGGCACGCCGCGGCCGCGCGTGCCGCACGCCCTACCCGCGCCGCTTCGCGAAGCGGCGCTTATCTTTTTCTTTCGCGCGATGTCCCTTGATCCGGCTGTGACCAGCCTGCGCCGCACGCTGTTGCGCCGCCTCGCCGCGCCGCTGTCGATGCTCGCGCTGATGAGCGGCCTCATTGCGTACTGGCTCGCGTGGCAATACACACAGCATGTCGTCGATCGATCGCTCGCCGATCTCGCATCGGCCATCTCGAAACAGATCCAGATCGCCGGCCCCGATGCGCCGTTCACGGTGCCGCCCCTCGCGCAGGCGATGTTCTCCGATCCGACCGAGCAGCTGATCTACCGGATCAGCGACGGCGAGCACGAGCTTGCCGGCGATCCGAAGCTGCCGCTGCAAGGCACGAGCGTGCGCCGGATGCACGTTGCGTACGTGTTCGAGGCCGAATACGAAAACCAGGCGGTGCGCGTGGCGCAAGTGCGCGTCGAGCAGACGGAAAGCGGCAATCCGATGATCGTCGAGGTTGCGCAGCCGGTGCGCTACCGCTACCGGATCGCGGCCGAATTCCTGGTTGCGATCATGATGCCGCTGCTGCTGCTGCTGCTCGCCGGCTGGGGAATCGTGTGGCGCGTCGTCAATCAGCAGCTCGGCCCGCTCACGCATCTCGCCGATTCGCTGAACCGGCAGACCCACACGTCGCTCGAGCCCGTCGACGAAACCGAGGTGCCGCTCGAAATCCGGCCGCTCACGAGCGCGATGAACGCACTGCTCGGCCGCCTGAAAACCGCGCTCGACGCGCAGCGCAAGTTCATCGCCGACGCCGCGCACCAGTTGCGCACGCCGCTCACCGCGATCAAGCTGCATGCGGAGCAAGCGGCCATCGCGCGCGATCCGCAGCAGGCGCTGACCGCGGTGCGCGAGTTGCGCTCGGCGGCAGACCGTGCGGTGCGGCTGTCGAATCAATTGCTGTCGCTCGCGCGCGCGGAGCCCGGCGAACAAGCGGCCCGCTTCGTCGACGTCGATCTCGCCGGCCTCGCGTTCGAAACCGGTGCCGAATGGGTGCCGCGCGCGCTCGCCGCACACGTCGATCTCGGCTTTCAGCGTGGCGACGGCCGCGCCGACGACGAGCCGCTCATCGTGCGCGGCAATCCGGTGCTGCTGCGCGAGGTGATCGCGAACCTGCTCGACAACGCGCTGAAGTACGTGCCGCTCGCGCGGCCGCAAGGCGCGCGGATCACGGTCGACGTGTCGCGAATCGCGCTCGGCGACGGCATGCCCGCGGCCGAGATCGTCGTCGAGGATAACGGCTCCGGCGTGCCGGCGGGACAGCAGGCAGACCTCTTCAAGCGCTTTTTCCGCGGCGACGCGCAAAGCGGCAGCGGCGTCGAGACGGGCGCGGGCCTCGGCCTTGCGATCGTCCACGACATCATCGCGATGCACGGCGGCACGGTGTCGTACTCGGACGCGCCCGAAGGCGGCTCGCGCTTCGTCGTGCAGGTGCCGCTCGCGGACAAACCGCCTGCGCCCGCGCCTCGTCCGTCGGAATCGCCGACCGCTTCGGTCTGACGAAGCTGCTGCTCGTGCGGCCGCGTGCCGCGCGCGAGCGGTTCGACGTGCGGATGCGATGCGCATGATCGAGCGATGCGGCTCGCCGCATGCGCGTCACGTCGTCCCTCGGAAGAATCCGAATGCCCGATTCACGGCCGCGTATGCGGCAATCGAAACGCGCGCCGAAGGAACATTCGCGCGCGACACCGCTGGACGACGCGTTCTCGAACGCACTCGACGACTCGGCCCAACGACGCGCGTCGCCGCCGCCAAACCTCCGCAGCCGCGCGCGAGCCAATTAGTTGGGATCGGAAAATATCGGGACGGCCCGTCTCGATTCGGCCGTCCTATCGAACGAAATCGCGGCGCGCGCCCGCCGTTCGCATCGCATCACCGCGGCGGCGTCACTTCTTCTTTTTCTTATCCTTGTCCTTGCCGCCTTTCTTTGCCTTCTTCTTTTTCTTGCCTTCGTCTTCTTCCGGCGTCGCCAGCAGCGTGCCCCGGCACGACGCCGCGCCGCAACGGCACGCGTATTCGCGCTTGAGCTTCTTCGTCAGGCGCGCATCGATCACGAGGCCGTAGTCGTAGAACAATTCTTCCTGCTCGTCGATGTCGCGCAGCGCATGGATGAACACGCGCCCGCCCACTTCCTCGGCTTCGCAGTTCGGCGCGCACGAATGATTGATCCAGCGCGCGCTGTTGCCGTTGATCTTGCCGTCGATCACGCCGCCCTCTTCGAGCGCGAAGTAGAACGTGTGATTCGGATCGTTCGGGTCGTGCGGATGGCGGCGCAGCGCCTCTTTCCACGAGATCCGCTCGCCCTTGTATTCGACTACGCGCTCTCCCGCCTTGATCGGCGCCGCGGCGAATACGCCCTTGCCGTGAACGCCCGAGCGGCGTACCACGATCCTGCGTGAACTCATCGAACGAATCCTTTGAAGACGACTTGAAACTGAAACGATCGCGCCGCGCATCGCATGTCGCTCGCGCCGCTTCGTCGGCCGCGACGCATGCGGCATTGCATGCCGTGCGTCGGCCGAGTGCGAATCACCCGAATCCTACACGTTCGGGATTGCTTCGTTCAACATCGAACGGCCGCTCGACGCTCGAAACCGCGCGAAATCAGCGGAAATCACGGTGCGCCGCGAATCGGCGAGTGAACCGGCGGGCGCGCTGCCCGCCCATCACTCTCCGATCACTCCCCGATCACTCGCCCACGCCTCGCGCGAATCCGAGTGCGCGCACCAAGCTCAACGCTGGCCGAACGACGCGTCGCCGAACAGCGCCTTGTGCTCGCGCGGCTGCGAACGCCAGTACTGCGGCGGCGCACTGACCGTCGCGCCGAGCTTCGCGGCCGCGTGCCACGGCCAGCGCGGATCATAGAGCATCGCGCGCGCCATCGCGACGAAGTCCGCATCGCCCGCTTCGATTAGGCGATTCGCGTGCTCGGGATCGGAGATGAGGCCGACGGCGACCGTCGGCATGCCGGCCGCGCGCTTGACCGCCTGAGCGAACGGCACCTGATAGCCGGGCGACAGCGGAATCTTCTGCAGCGGCGACACGCCGCCCGACGACACGTCGATCCAGTCGCAGCCGCGCCGCTTCAGCTCGTGCGCGAACGCGATCGTCTCGTCGAGCTCCCAGCCGCCCGGCACCCAGTCGGTCGCGGACACCCGCACGCCAACCGGACGATCGTCCGGAAACGCGGCGCGTACCGCGTCGAACACTTCGAGCGGAAAGCGCATCCGGTTCTCGAGCGAGCCGCCGTACGCATCGGTGCGGCGATTCGCGAGCGGCGACAAAAATTGATGCAGCAGGTAGCCATGCGCCGCGTGCACTTCGAGCGCATCGATGCCGAGACGCGCCGCACGCTTCGCCGATTCGACGAACGCTCGGCGCACGCGTTCGAGCCCGGCCGCATCGAGCGCGAGCGGCGGCGGCTCGTCGTCCCGATGCGGAATCGCGGACGGCGCATGCGGCTGCCAGCCGCCCCGGTCGACGGGAATCAACTGCCCGCCGTTCCACGGCACGTCGCTCGACGCCTTGCGCCCCGCGTGCGAGATCTGCATCGCGACTCGAATCGGCGAATACTTGCGGACCGCCGCGAGCACGGGTTCGAGCGCGGCTTCGGTCGCGTCGCTCCACAAACCGAGATCCGCGGGCGATATGCGGCCATCGGGCTCGACCGCCGTTGCTTCGATGCAGAGGAGCCCCGCCCCGGAGAGCGCGAGATGACCGAGATGGATCATGTGCCATGCGCGCGCCTCGCCGTTTTCGGCGGAGTACTGGCACATCGGCGAAATCACGATGCGATTGGGAAGGGTCACGCCGCGCAGCGTGAACGGAGAAAACAACGCGCTCATGGCAGCCGCTCTCACGTAGGAAGTCGAGCGACCGAGGTTAGCACGCGGCGCGCACGCTTGCCGCGAGCGCCATGACGCGCGGAATGGAACTGGACGGAAACGGTACCGCGATCGGCAGCGCGCCTCGCACCTGCCGCATTCGCTCGGATACGCGCGGCCGAAAACGGCCAAGCGCGGCGGCCCTACAGCCCGACGGAATCGAGCCACTCGCCGAACATCGCACGCGCGGCGCGTTCGAGCGTCGGGCCGAGCTGCGCAGTCTGCTCGCGCAATCGTTTCGCGTCAGTCCCGGGCGTTGCCGCGATCTCGCCCGCATGACCGATCAGCCAGGGCTCGAAGCGGTCCGCGCGGATCTCCGGATGGCATTGAAGCGCGAGTACGTGCGTGCCCCACGAGAAAGCCTGGTTGCGGCACGTCGGCGTCGATGCGAGATGGATCGCGCCCGCCGGCAGGTCGAACGTGTCGCCGTGCCAATGCATCATCGACGTGATCGCGCCGTCGACATGGCGCAGCGGTGACGCGCGCCCCGCGTCCGTCAGCGTGAGCGGCATCCAGCCGAGTTCCTTCGTCGCGGCCGGATACACGCGTGCGCCGAGCGCACGCGCGATCAGCTGCGAACCGAGACAGACACCGAGCGTCGGCAAGCCGGCCTCGATTCGCTTGCCGACGAGCGCCGTGAGCGGCGCCGTCGTCGGATACAGCTCGTCGTCGTACGCGCTGATCGGCCCGCCCAGCATGACGAGCAGCGACGGCTCGAGCGGGTCGAGCGCCTCGACGCGAGAACCGCCGACGTCGACGTACCGCACACGCCGGCCGCGCTCGCCGAGCACCTGCTCGAAACTCCCGAGGTCCTCGAAATGCACGTGGCGAATCGCAACGGCTTCAGCGTTCATCAGCGCCTCCGGCGAGAACAGGCGGCCGCCCGACGCGCATCACGCCTGCGCGAAGAGCTTCCAGGTCTTCTTCTGCGTCAGAGCGTCCGCTTCCTCGTGCACCGCGCAGTCGAGACGCAGGTCGCTGTCCGTCATCGTCAGATCGAGCAGCGAACAACGGTACGTCGGCTTACGCGCCGCTTTGCCCGGCTGGAAGTGCTTGCACGTCACGCACATCCGGTGCGGCGGAATGTCGCCGTTGACCTGCAGTTCGCGCAGCGTTTTCAACAGCGCGCGATACAGCACGCCCTGCTCGTCGCTGCCGAGCGTGCCGACCGCCTTCGACAGAAAGTCGGGCCACTGCAGCGCCTTCTTCGCCGCCGCGCGGCCACGCGCGCTCAAGCGCACCGCGAGCGCGCGGCCGTCGTCCAGCGCGCGACGCTTCTCGACTAGCCCCTTGTGCTCGAGCGTGCTCACCGCATCGCTCGTCGTCGCGGCGGTCAATTGCGTTTCGCGCGCAATCTCGCCCAGACGCATCGGCCCCTTGCGTTGGAGCAGCAGCACGAGGATTTCACCTTGCGTCGGCGTCAACCCCGCGCCTTCCGCCCAATCCCATGCCTGGCTCCGCATAGCCGTGCTCAACCGCAACAGGCTGTGGGTCACTCGCCCCGAAGCCTGGTTCCCGTAAACACCTTCGCTCATAGTCTTTTCGCTGTTGCCGGCCGTCTTATGAAGGCGGCCGTTTGTGGGGAGATCAGGTCTCGATCTCTGTCTCAAAAGGGCGCGCCCGGCCGAGCGCACCCGACATGTTCGCCGCGAGGCACACGCCGCGAACCTGCACGCGGTTTCAGCACCCCCGTCGGCGCCGACCACCGCGAAGCCGACATTCTAAGCGAGAGCGGAAAATCGCACAGCTAAGTTATCCCATCAAATCTGTGGATAACGCCTGAATAAGCACAGGAATGAACTGTGTGTCGTTTCTTGACAACTCGGAGCACAGGCTCGCCGAAAAAAATTCCGTCCCCGCGCATCCGCCGGAATTCTTACTCGATCCGCAGCGTTGTCAATGCCACAGGCCTTTGACTTTGCGGCGAAATATCAAGTTATCCACAGAATCGGCCGACGCTTGTTAACTACTACTACGTTTACATACGTATACGTCGAGGTAAACCTAAACCTGTGCTCGCCGGCTGCGAAGATTTGAAAAACTATTTTTCATTCCCGCCACCGCAGACATTGCTGGCGAACCGTTTCGTTCAGTGATTTTTCCTGCTTGAAAATCGTCCGCAGCCACGACGCGTCGTTCACGCGCGCCTTCGCGAGCGCGCCGATCTCGTCGAGCGCCGCGCGCGAGCCGAGCGCCGCCGCGTGCGGCGCGATGCGCTCGAGCGTGTCGAGGATGTCCTCGGCGATCGTCCGGCGCTCGCCCGTCTGCGGATTCACGCAGGTGCCCTCGAGTCCGAAGCGGCACGCCTCGAAGCGGTTGAACGTGTAGACGAGATAGTCGTCCTCCGACAGCTTGAGCGGCCGATCGATCAGCAGATAGCGTGCGAGCGTCTGGATGTAGCACGCGATCGCGGCCGCGCGGTCGACGGACAGCGGCGTGTCCATCACGCGCACCTCGATCGTTCCGTAGCCGGGCTTCGGGCGAATGTCCCAGTAGAAATCCTTCATGCTGTTGACGACGCCCGTGTTCACCATCTTCGTGAAGTACTCCTCGAAGCCTTGCCAGGTGAGCACGAACGGCGCGCGGCCCGACAGCGGGAACGCGAACACGGAATTCAGGCGTGCAGAATGAAATCCGGTGTCGACGTTCTGCACGTACGGCGACGACGCCGAAAGCGCGATGAAGTGCGGAATGAAGCGCGACATCGAATGCAGCAGGAACAGCGCGCTGTCGGCGTCCGGACAGCCGATGTGCACGTGCTGGCCGAACACCGTGAACTGCTTCGCGAGATAGCCGTACAGCTCGGAGATGTACTGGAAGCGCGGCGCATCGAAGATCTGCCGCTCGCTCCATTGCTGGAACGCGTGCGTGCCGCCGCCGCAGAGACCGACGTTCAATTGGTCGGCCGCGCTGACGAGCGTGTCGCGGATCGCGTGCAGTTCGCCCAATGCCTGATCGTGCGTTCGGCATATGCCCGTCGACAGCTCGATCATGCTTTCGGTGATCTCCGGCGTGATGTTGCCGGGAAATTTCGCATCCTTGATGAGCCGCATCAGGTCGGACGACGCTTTAGTCAGATCGTAGTTGTGCGTATTGACGATCTGGATTTCGAGCTCGATGCCGAACGTGAACGGTTCGGAATTGACAAAGGTTTCGAGTGCCATGGCGTGGTTCCGGATAACGGGACGGGAAGCGTCGAACGCGCGGATCAGGTGGCGTCACGCCGTTCGCCGACGGCCGACAGGCTGCGATAGACGACAAGCGGCCCGATCAGTTGCAGCACGACGATCGAGCACATGATGACCGCGCGCAGGCGCGGATCGAAATTCGGGTAAAGCTGGTAGGTATCGTCGACGAGCAGATACGCGAGCGCCGACATCGGCACGAGCGAGAAGCCGAGCGCAACGCCCTGCTTGACGCCGAGGCCGCTCGGCTTCGCGAACGCGAGCACGCCGACGAGCTTCGCGACGAAGCGCGTCGCAATCAGCGCGCCCGCGACGAGTCCGCCCGCGACGATGTCCTGCCATGCGAACGACGTGAGCGTCAGCACGAACAGGATCACGGTGAGCAGCCACCCGGCCGTGCCGAAGTGCTCCGGCCAAAGCTGCGGGCGCGCCTCGAGGTTCTTCACGATGATGCCGGCGAGCAAGAGCGTGAGCATCGTCGACAATTTGAGCACCTGCGCAACCGCGATCGCCAGCACGACGAGACCGAACAGCGCGACGAACGAATGCTCGTCGCGCATCGTCGCGGCGACGTGCCTGAACAGATAATTGCATGCACGAGCGAACAGATACGCGACGATGAACGAGCCGGCGAGCAGATAGATCGGCTGCAGGATCGTCGCGAACACGTTGCCGTACGCTTCCTGATGCAGCCAGCTCGTGACGAGCTTCGTCAGCACGACTGCGTAGACGCTGTTGAGCGCGGAGAGCGTGATGAGCCGCTGCGACACCTGCCCTTCCGCGCGCAATTCGGTCTTCAGCTGGATCACCATCGCGGGCGACGTCGAGATCGCGATCGCCGCGAGCACGAGCGCGATCATCCCCGGCACCTTGAGGAGCAGCAGCACCGCGAGCACGAGTACGAACGTGAGCGTCGCCTCGGCGAGACTCGACGCGATGAGCCACGGATTGCGGCGAATCCAGCGCAAGTCGAGCCGGCTGCCGAGTTCGAACAGCAGCAGCCCGAGCGCGACGTTGACGAGGAGCCGCGACGTGTCGTCGGTGCTCGCATCGATCACGCCGAAGCCGAACGAGCCTGCGATGAGGCCGATCACCGCGTAGCCGGTGATGCGCGGCAGGCGCCATGCTCGATAGCAGAGCTCGCCGCAGAGGCCTGCTGCGAAGAGCGCGAAGCCGGCCCAGAAGATCGCATCCGGGGCGAGCGGCCAGTTGGGTAGAAACGAGAACGCTGACTTCATCGTGGTGACTTCTCCTTTGGAAGGCAACCTCCGGCGACGCGGATCGAGCGAGTCGAGCGAATGATGCGCGCTGGATGAGTGGTTGCCCCGTCGTTCGTTGTTCTGTACGACCGCTAGGACATGGGGTAAGCCCGCGTCGCTGAAAAGGGTGCGACGGTCAGTCGGGCCTGCAGCCGATCTGGGTCGGCCTGGCGTGTGCGAATGGGCAGCGCGATCTCAAATCCTCAGATCCGAATTCGAGCCGACCGTTCCGTTGATGCAAGCATGGCGCCGTGCCATGACGTGCGTGAAGGAGACCGATTGTGCCACAGCTATTGCGGTCCGAACCGAAATCGGGCAAACGGTTAGCCGACCGCAGGAGGCTAGCGTCTTTATCCTAAGGTAAACCTGTATACATACATAGTAAGAGTTAACAAAGCGCCCGTTTTTCTGTGGACAACCAGCGTTTACGTCGACAGATCAGGAACTTGCGGTGCGCATAACCGAATGCACAGCCTGTTTGTCCGCACAGAGTTTCGATGATCAACTTTTTCGGGTCTGTGCGGTGGCGCGTAGTTACCCCGTTTACGTCCACATCGGTTGCACAGTGAACGAGCGGGGAATTCGCTTGGTTATCCACAGGGTTGCGTGGATAACCGGCTCGCGTTTCTGTGACGAGGTCGAGAAATTTCTTCGGCCGCACGTCGCGCAAAAGCGCTCGGTTGTCCAGATAGTGAGCCGGTTTCGATGAGTCAGTCGGCGCGCCCGTGACGCAATGCGCGCACGAGGAAGCGAGCCGGGTCGATCGCTTCGGCGAGCTCGCGTTCGAGCGGCCACGGCTCTCCTTCGATCTGCGCGGCGATCAGCTCGGCGCCGAGCGAGGCCCAGACGAGCCCGCGCGAGCCATAGCCAAATGCGCCGTACAGGCCAGCCGCGCGCGGCACGTCGCGCAGCCTCGCGCCGGTGAGCGCAGCCGCATTGCGCGCGGCCGCCGTTTCGTCGGGCAACTCGCCGACGAGCGGCAGCCGGTCGCTCGCGACGCAGCGAAAGCCGACGCGCCCCGCAAGCGTGCGCGCGTCGAGCGTCGTCGCGGAAAAAGCGGGCAGCAGCCGCTCGAGCCGTTCGAGGTTTTCGCGATGGCCCGCTTCGCGCAGCGCCGTGTCGGCATCGTCCGGCTCGTACGTCGCGCCCGTCAGCGTGACGCCGTCGGCGAGCGGCACGACGTAGCCGTCGCCGATCACGGGCAGCGGCACGGCGGGCGCGCTGCCCGGCGGCAGCAGCGTCAACTGGCCGCGCACGCGCTGCGTCGGTGCGTGCCGAAGGCCCGCGACGCGCGCGGCGTCGGCCGCGTTCGCGACGACGACGACGCTCGCCTGTGCAAGCGTCGCGCCCGATGCGTCGAGCGCGCGCCAGCGGCCGTCGCCGCCGCGCTCGAGCCGCGCGACTTCGACGCCGGCGATGCGCACGAGCCGTTCGCCGGCCGCCGCGCACTGCGCGGCCGCGAGCGCGGCGGGGCTGATCGAGCCGCCTTGCGGAAACCACCAGCCACCGTGCGCGACCTCGGTTTGCAGCAGCGCTCGCGTTTGGTCGCGCGACAGCGCCGCCGCGAGCTCCGCCGGCACGCCGAGCGCATCGATGGTGTCGCGCATCCGCTCGAATTCGTCGTCCGACGTCGCGAGCTGCACGAGGCCCCGCGTGCTGCGCGCGAACGCGTGTCCGGCGCGCTCGAGCGCGCGCCAGCGTCCGAGCGCATGCAGAAAACCGGCGCGCGACAGTCGGGACGCGAGGTTGTCGTCGCGCGCGATCATCGGATGGAACACGCCGGCGGGATTGCCGGACGCCTCGCTCGCAATCCGTTCGCGCCGCTCGACGAGCGTCACGTGCCAGCCGCGCGCCGCAAGCCGTTCGACGACCGCGCATCCCGCGAGCCCCGCGCCGATCACGAGCGCATCGCGCGTGCCGACGTCGAGCGCGCGCGGCGGCTCATGGCGCCGCACGCGCCAGCGCGGCGCGAATTCGCCGACGAGCATCGCGCGCTTGCCCGCGAAGCCTTCAACTTTCCGACACGCGAACCCCGCTTCGTCTAGCGCGCGCTTGACTGCGCCCGAGCTCGTGTACGTCGCGAACGTCGCATGGTCGTCGGCGAGTTTCGCGAGCGATTTGAAGATCGCGGGCGACCATAGATCCGCGTTCTTCGTCGGCGCGAAGCCGTCGAGATAGAACGCGTTTGCGCGCAGCACGAGATTCGGCAGCACGTCGAGCGCGTCGCCGAACGCGAGCGTGAGCGTCACGCGAGCGCCGTCGAATTCGAGGCGATGCACGCCTGGCGTCAGCGCGGGCCACGCGTTCGCGAGTTCGTCGACGAGCGGCTCAATGGTTGTATATGCAACGATATGCGCGGCGGCGCGACGCAGATCGTCGCGCGCGAACGGGTGCTTTTCGACCGACACGAAGTGAAGCCGCTCGCAGCGAGACGGGTCCGCGCGCCACGCGGCCCACGTCGCGAGAAAGTTGCAGCCGGTGCCGAATCCTGTCTCGAAAATCGTGAAAGTTTGCTCGTGCTGCCAGCGCTTCGGCAGGTCGTTGCCGCGGATGAACACATGGTCGGCCTGAGCAAGCGCGCCGGCCGCGCTATGGTAGATGTCGCCGTAGAGCGGCGAGACGACGGTGCCGTCTTCGCGGAAGACGAGCGTCGCCGGAACGATTCGATCGGGCATGCGAAACAATAAAGAAGGCGGCGAAATTGCGGCGAACCGCCGCGTGAGCCCCGTCCCGCCTGGCGTTGGCAAAATCCAACGAAACCACGCGCGGGCTTCGGCCGGGCAGCGGCGAAGCCGGTTGGCGCGACTCGAAACCCGCGCGGAACGCGTCTAACTCGACAAAATTCGCTCGAAAATCTTTGAAACCCTTGTCGTTATTGGGTTTGCGCTGCGCTATCATAGCAAGCGCCGTATCGCGGAGCTGCCAGGAGGCAAACCCGGCGGTGCGTTGCGCGGCGCAATACTTTGCGCTGTGCCGTTGCCACACACTATAGACGGCACGGTTCGCGCACGTATAATCGGCGCGTTCGCGCTGTTCGTGTCAACCTAACCTGGAAAGGAACCTTAATGAACAAACAGGAACTGATCGACGCCGTCGCCGCCCAGACGGGCGCCAGCAAGGCTCAAACCGGCGAAACGCTGGACACGCTCCTCGAAGTGATCAAGAAGTCTGTGTCGAAAGGCGACTCAGTTCAACTGATCGGCTTCGGCAGCTTCGGCTCGGGCAAGCGCGCAGCGCGCACCGGCCGCAATCCCAAGACGGGCGAGACCATCAAGATCCCGGCAGCCAAGACGGTTAAGTTCACGGCGGGCAAGGCGTTCAAGGACGCAGTGAACAAGCGCTGAAACGAGCTTTCGCGAACGAAAAACCCGCTGGTTCCAGCGGGTTTTTTCTTTTGTGCGCGGCTTTTTTGCCGCGCCGCATTGTCTTTTTCAATCTTTGACGATCAGTGGCGGTGGACGATTTCGGCGTCGTCGCCGTGATCGTGATCATGGTCATGGCCGTGATCATGATCATGGGCGTGGTCATGATCGTCGACGTCCCATGCCGGGAACGGGTCCGCGTAGCTTGCCCACGCATCCTTGCCTTGCGCGCATTCGGCGTCGGTGAGCAGGCACGCATCGAACTTCGCGCGCCACGCGGGCGCATCCAGCCCGACGCCGATCATCACGAGTTCCTGTCGGCGATCGCCGATCGACGTATCGGCGAGGTCGCCGTGCCAGTCGGCAACGATCTCGTTGTACAGTTCGTCGCCCTGTTCCGGCCATTCGGCGCGGTCCTGCGCCGCCCACCAGTGCCCGGCCGGACCGTGCCGGCACACCCCGCCCGCCTGCGACAGCGAGCCGGCGATGTCGTTGCGCGTCGCGAGCCAGAAGAAGCCCTTGCTGCGCAGCACGCCCTTCCACTCTTCGTGCAGCAGCGTCCACAGCCGCTCCGGATGGAACGGCCGGCGCGCGCGATAGACGAAGTGGCCGATGCCGTATTCGTCGGCTTCGCCATGCACGTGCCCATTGCCTTGGCCGTGCTCGTCTTCGTCGTAGTCATGCCGATGCTCGAGCGACGCGAGCCAGCCGGGCGCGCTCGCGGCTGCGTCGAAGTCGAAGAGTTTCGTGTCGATCACGTCGGCGAGCGGCACGTCGCCGAAGCGGCTCACGATCTGCCGCGCGCGCGGATTCAGGTTCGCGAGGATGCGCTGCAGGCGCGCGAGCGCGTCGGCGTCAACGAGATCCGCCTTGTTGACGACGAGCACGTCGCAAAATTCGATCTGCTCGATCAGCAGCTCGACGAGCGTGCGGTCGTCCTCGTCGGTCGCGGCGAGGCCGCGTTCCGCGAGCGCGTCGTCGCGGGCGTAGTCGCGCAGGAAGTTGAACGCGTCGACGACGGTGACCATCGTGTCGAGGCGCGCGACATCCTCGAGCGTCGAGCCGTCGTCGTCGACGAACGTGAAGGTCTCGGCGATCGGCATCGGCTCGGCGATGCCGGTCGATTCGATCAGGATCGCATCGAAGCGGTTTTCGGCCGCGAGGCGGCGGATCTCGACGAGCAAATCGTCGCGCAGCGTGCAGCAGATGCAGCCGTTCGACATTTCGACGAGGCGTTCCTCGACGTGCGACAGCTCGGCCGCGTCGCGCACGAGCGTCGCATCGACGTTGACGGCGGCGAGATCGTTGACGATCACGGCGACCTTCAGGCCGGCGCGATTCGCGAGGATGTGATTGAGCAGCGTGGTCTTGCCGGCGCCGAGGAAGCCGGACAGCACGGTGACGGGCAACGGCTGATTCATTGCGGTGCGCACCAACGAAAGAAGCGGGAGCGGCCGCCGCGCCCCGAAAAACGGGGCGGCACCGGCGGGCGACCGGCGCCGACGGGCGGCGGGAAAGCCGCATTGTGCATCAAATATAGATAGCCGGCCGCGCGCGGCGGCAAGGCGGCGGCGATTTCATGATGCGTGAAGCGCGAGCGAAACGGGCGGAAATTCTTGCATGCGATGCGATCGCGAGGCGGCTGGCGCGGCGTTGGGCTTGCTCGGGCGCGGCTTGGCTGCGGATTGCCGGGCCGTTCGTTCGGCCGCGTGCTCAGCGCTGCGCGTTCTGCGTATCCCGCGCGCTAGGCGCGGGCATCAGCTTCCATCGAACCAGAATGTCGGCGATTTGCCTCGCGTACTTGTCGCGCAGCGAAGGCGATTCCGAATGGTAGGCGCCCACCGCTTGCCAGGTGTTGCCGTACTTGTCCATCTTGCGGCGCAGATGCCATGCGGCGATATAGACGTTCTTGCAAGGCTCCATCAGCGTGCCCTTCGTGATTCCGTAGCGGGACAGCGTCGGCAGATGGATCGAGTTGATCTGCATGAGGCCGTAATCGATCGAGCCGTTCGTGTTCTTGTTGAGCGCGTCCGGGCGGTTATGCGATTCCTGCCACGCGATCGCGCGCAGGATCAGCGGATTCACCTTCTGATACTTCGCGGCTTCGTCGTAACAGTCGGCGCGTGCGGGTGCGCTGGCGAACCATGCGCCGGCGGCAAACATCGCGACAAGAACGAACCGATTGATCATTGAAGGAGAAGAAATAGCTTAGTTGAGCTTGCTGATTTTGCCGCAAACCTACCCACACGTTTCTGACAGGGCAATCCTAGCATACCCACGGATCGTTGCAGTGCCATGTCGATCGTTCGGATAACCGCCCTCTTCTTCGCCTTTCCGGCTGCGAGTCGACTTGAAAAACTTCCGTCGCCTTTCCGGTACATGCTCTTAAATCTCGCTTGATGTGAAAATGGGATATTAATCTCACATTATTAGTGGCTTGAAGAAAGCTATCGGATATTAATTGACGCGTGCTTGCCAAGCCAAGCCTTCTTGAGTTTAGTGGCTTGCTGAAATTGGTAGGGAATTCGCAAAAAGTCTATCTTTGAAAAGATGATCGAGGCTGAAGGAGGCTGAGATTTTTAAGTTGGAGAATTCTAATTGTCTCTCTATTTTGATCGAAATTATGCCGATAAATTGAGGTCAAGTAATAATGGCGCTTCGATCTCGAACGCCCAAGAAAGTCGGCTTTTTACAGCGCCAGTCAAGGCTGCCGCCTCAATTGTTCACGAGTGAAATGCGGTGATGAAACCGAAGTGGCATGGATAGATGGCGGAGGAAAAGCGCGATCATGTTTGTTTATGCTGAAGGCGGAATTTTAATTAAATGGAGAAGGGTTGAATTCATGGGGCGAAGCAAGGATATTTTGAACGAAAGCTCTGCGAAGACTGTCTCTGAGATTTCTAGGGTTATCGTGGCAGATAGGGTGGGTGGAAATATCGATGTATTCACTAATAACCGGGAAGCAAGATGCGGATGATATATGGTGTCAAATTCCAATTTCCGAGATGGGTGCGGCCAAATGGCATGGAAACGAATATCCTCGTTATTCAGCCCGAAGTAGACGGGACATCGGATTTCGAGTGCGCAGGCGTGGCCAAGGCAACGATCGTCCGAGAGTAAAGGCGAATCTGCGGAGGTATGTGCCGCATCGCTTGCGATATGGCGTATATCTCAAGTAGGTAAATCAACGGTAGACGGATTCAAAAGAGGGATTCGAGTGGCGCTGGAGCCGCAACCCTCTGGGCATAATGGCCCTGCGTTTTGCGGTAAAAGGACCAACGATACCGTAGCCTGGCGAGCTGTAACAAAATGGAGCGGGCGGATGTCGTAACGCGTCTTCTGCTTCGGCGTGTCGCGGCTCAAGCGAGATTTTTTGCAGGCGGCGTAGTTTGTGGTCTTACTCGGTCGTGCCGGACCCGCCATGTACGGTTAGTGGCACACGCAATGACAACGTCCGGGCGTCGCACGTGACGCAACCTTATGCGCGTCACGTACGAAAATAGTGTCGGCTCTTACTGGTCACGCGCCGACGCCATGTGCGATAGTGTTGCAACGAACGGACAAGTGGCTTGCAGTCGATGATTGTTTCATCTCTTTGCTCGCCGATCCGGGAAGTTGCATGGGAGTGAAGATTGGGCTGGGGAAAACCCGCACGCGCTTTTCCGTCGGAGGCGCTTGCGCCGACCGTATCATACCGACAGCCACGCTGCCACCGCTATGTATGTTCTTGCATGCCGTTCGGCCGGGCCGGCTGCTCGGCAGGGCATTGATTAAATCCGTTTTCGCTTCCAATCGAACCAGTGAGGGAAGGCTTACATGTCGCAGACGTCGAACTGAAATCCGTGTTGGAAATGAGTCGGTCCTGGGCTCTATGTGATATTTCGGACATGAAAAGCTGTTAATGTCCAAGCTTTCGCCATTGAATTTCAGCAATACCATCGGACACGGCCGCCGCCGGCATCGATCCATTACTCCATGACAAGAACTCGCTTTGCTTTGCGGCGCGTCGCAACGGCGCTCGTCGTCGCCGGAATTGTCGTCGCGCAGGCCGCTCACGCTCAGGTCACGCTCAATTTCGTCAATGCGGACATCGACCAGGTCGCGAAGGCGATCGGCGCCGCGACGGGCAAGACGATCATCGTCGACCCGCGCGTCAAGGGGCAGCTGAACCTGGTCGCCGAACGCTCCGTGCCGGAAGATCAGGCGCTGAAGACGCTGCAGTCCGCGCTTCGGATGCAAGGTTTCGCGCTCGTCCAGGATCACGGCGTCCTGAAAGTCGTGCCGGAAGCCGACGCGAAACTGCAGGGCGTGCCGACGTACATCGGCAACACGCCGCAGGCGCGCGGCGACCAGGTCGTCACGCAGGTGTTCGAGCTGCATAATGAATCGGCCAACAACCTGCTTCCGGTGCTGCGCCCGCTGATCTCGCCGAACAACACGATCACCGCGTATCCGGCCAACAACACGATCGTCGTCACCGATTACGCGGACAACGTGCGCCGGATCGCGCGGATCATCGCGGGCGTCGACAGCGCGGCGGGCTCGCAGGTCGCCGTCGTGCCGCTCAGGAACGCGAACGCGATCGACATCGCCGCGCAGCTGACGAAGCTGCTCGATCCGGGCGCGATCGGCAACACCGACGCGACGCTCAAGGTCACCGTGCAGGCCGATCCGCGGACCAACGCGCTGCTTTTGCGCGCGTCGAACGCGCAGCGCCTCGCCGCGGCGAAGAAAATCGCGCAGCAGCTCGACGCGCCGAGCGGCGTGCCGGGCAACATGCATGTCGTGCCGCTGCGCAACGCCGATGCGGTGAAGCTCGCGAAGACGCTGCGCGGAATGCTCGGCAAGGGCGGCGGCGAAAGCGGCTCGTCGGCGAGCTCGAACGATGCGAATGCGTTCAATCAGGGCGGCTCGCAGAGCGGCTCGAGCTTCTCGACGGGCACCTCGGGCACGCCGCCGCTGCCGTCGGGATTGTCGTCGTCGGGCTCGTCGGGCGGCACCGGCGGCACGATGGGCGGCGGCGGTCTAGGCACGGGCGGCCTCCTCGGCGGCGACAAGGACAAGAGCGACGAGAACCAGCCGGGCGGCATGATCCAGGCCGACGCGGCGACGAACTCGCTCATCATCACCGCGTCGGACCCGGTGTACCGGAATCTGCGGGCGGTCATCGATCAACTCGATGCGCGCCGCGCTCAGGTCTACATCGAGGCGCTGATCGTCGAACTGAACTCGAATACGGCCGGCAACCTCGGGATTCAGTGGCAGGTCGCGAACAATGCCCTCTATGCGGGCACCAATCTGGCGAGCACGGCGGGCAGTGTGGCCGCCAACAGCATCACCAATCTGACGGCCAACGCGACGAACCCGCTTAACGTGCTGAATGCGCTCACGCCGGGACTCAACATCGGCTGGCTGCACGACATGTTCGGCGTCAAGGGGCTCGGCGGGCTGCTACAGTACTTCGCGGGCGTGAGCGATGCGAACGTGCTGTCGACACCTAACCTGGTCACGCTCGACAACGAGGAAGCGAAGATCGTTGTGGGCCAGAACGTGCCGATCGCGACGGGCTCGTACTCGAATTTGACGAGCGGGACGTCGAACTCCGCGTTCAACACGTATGACCGTCGCGACGTCGGCCTCACGCTGCATGTGAAGCCGCAGATCACCGATGGCGGGATTCTCAAGCTGCAGCTCTATACCGAGGATTCGTCGGTCGTCAGCGGCACGACGAACACGACGACGAACCCGGCCGGCCCGACGTTCAACAAGCGCTCGCTTCAGTCGACGGTGCTTGCCGACAACGGCGAGATCATCGTGCTGGGCGGCTTGATGCAGGATAACTACCAGGTGTCGAACCAGAAGGTGCCGCTGCTGGGCGACATCCCGTGGATTGGCCAACTGTTCCGTTCCGAGACGAAGCAGCGCCAGAAAACGAACCTGATGGTGTTCCTGCGCCCCGTGATCATTTCCGACCGCGAGACTGCGCAGGCGGTGACGTCCAATCGCTACGACTACATCCAGGGCGTGACGGGGGCGTACAAGTCGGACAACAACATCATGCGCGACAAGGACGACCCGATCGTTCCGCCGATGCCGCTCGGCCCGAGCCAAGGCGGCTCGCCCTCGATGAACCTGTTCGACATCGACAAGATGCGGCGTCAGCAAGCCGCCCCGCCCGCGCCCGCCAGCGCGCCGGCGGCGGCGAGCGACATGGGCGCCGCGTCGCCGGGAGCCCGTCCGTGACGCAGGCGCTCGCGCAAGGTATCCAGGACCAGCCGACGGGCAACGCGCCGTCGCCGCTCGCCGCGCGGCTCTTGCCGTACGGCTTCGCGAAGGCCGGCCAGATCCTGATCGCGCACCAGCACGCGGACACGCTCGAAGTGTGGATCAGCGAGCGCACGAGCCCGGCCGCGCTCGCCGAGGTGGCGCGCAACTTCGGCGCGATCTCCTTGCGGCGCGTGCCGGCCGACGAGCTCGCGCAGGCGATCAACCAGGCGTACGCGCGCCAGGACGGCAGCGCCGCGCAGATCGTCGGCGAGGTCGAGGGCGAAGTCGACCTGTCGCGGCTGATGCAGGACATCCCCGAGGTGGAGGATCTGCTCGAGTCCGAAGACGACGCGCCGATCATCCGGATGATCAACGCGCTCCTCACGCAAGCGGCGCGCGAGCAGGCGTCGGATATCCACATCGAGCCGTTCGAGAACGCGTCGGTCGTGCGCTTTCGCGTCGACGGCACGCTGCGCGACGTCGTGCGCCCGAAGAAGGCGCTGCACGGCGCGCTCATTTCGCGGATCAAGATCATGGCGCAGCTCGACATCGCCGAGAAGCGCCTGCCGCAGGACGGCCGCATCACGCTGCGCGTCGGCGGCCGGCCCGTCGACGTGCGGGTGTCGACGCTGCCGACCGGGCACGGCGAGCGCGCGGTGCTGCGTCTGCTCGAAAAGGACGCGCAGCGCCTGAATCTCGAAGCGCTCGGGATGGGCCGCGACACGCTCGGCCAGTTCGACAAGCTGATCTCGCGCCCGCACGGCATCGTGCTCGTCACGGGCCCGACTGGCTCGGGCAAGACGACGACGCTGTACGCGTCGATGTCGCGCCTCGAGACCGCGACGACCAACATCATGACGGTCGAAGATCCGATCGAATACGATCTCGCCGGCATCGGCCAGACGCAGGTGAACGAGCGCATCGGGATGACGTTCGCGCGCGCGCTGCGCTCGATCCTGCGTCAGGACCCGGACATCATCATGATCGGCGAAATCCGCGACCTCGAAACCGCGCAGATCGCCGTGCAGGCGTCGCTGACGGGCCACCTGGTGCTCGCGACGCTGCACACGAACGACGCGGCGTCGGCCGTCACGCGTCTCACCGACATGGGCGTCGAGCCGTACCTGCTCGCGTCGTCGCTGCTCGGCGTGCTCGCGCAGCGGCTCGTGCGCCAGCTCTGCCCGGTGTGCAAGGAGGAGCGGCACGAGGACGGCCGCACGATCTGGCATCCGGTCGGCTGCGACAAGTGCGGGCATTCGGGCTACACGGGGCGTCGCGGCGTCTACGAGCTGCTCGTCGTCGACGACGCGATCCGCTCGCTGATCCATCGCAACGCCGCGGACGCCGAGATTCTCGCGACCGGCCGCGCGAACGGAATGCGCACGTTGCGCGACGACGCCGAGCGCTGGCTCGCGGCGGGCGCGACGTCGCTCGAGGAAGTGCTGCGCGTGACGGGAGGCGCATAGCGTCATGCCGGCCTTCCGCTTCGAAGCAATCGACACGTCGGGGCGCGCGCAGAAAGGCGTCATCGAAGCCGACAGCGCGCGCAACGCGCGCGGCCAGCTCCGCACGCAGGGGCTCACGCCGCTCGTCGTCGAGCCGGCCGCGAGCGCGACGCGCGGCGCGCGCAGCCAGCGCCTCGCGCTCGGCCGCAAGCTGTCGCAGCGCGAGCAGGCGATCCTCACGCGCCAGCTCGCGAGCCTGCTCATCGCCGGGCTGCCGCTCGACGAAGCGCTCGCCGTGCTGACCGAGCAGGCGGAGCGCGACTACATCCGCGAGCTGATGGCGGCGATTCGCGCCGAGGTGCTCGGCGGCCATTCGCTCGCGAACGCGCTCGCGCAGCATCCGCGCGACTTTCCCGAGATCTACCGCGCGCTCGTCGCGGCGGGCGAGCACACCGGCAAGCTCGGGATCGTGCTGTCGCGGCTCGCCGATTACATCGAAGAGCGCAACGCGCTCAAGCAGAAGATCCTGCTCGCGTTCACGTATCCGGCGATCGTCACGGTGATCGCGTTCGGCATCGTCACGTTCCTGCTGAGTTATGTGGTGCCGCAGGTCGTCAACGTGTTCGCGAGCACGAAACAACAACTGCCGCTGTTGACGATCGTGATGATGGCGCTGTCCGATTTCGTCCGGCACTGGTGGTGGGCGATCCTGATCGGGATCGCGGCCGTCGTCTATCTGGTGAAGGCGACGCTGTCGCGCGACGGCCCGCGCCTCGCGTTCGACCGCTGGCTGCTGACCGCCCCGCTCGCCGGCAAGCTCGTGCGCGGCTACAACACCGTGCGCTTCGCGAGCACGCTCGGCATCCTGACCGCGGCGGGCGTGCCGATCCTGCGCGCGCTGCAGGCGGCGGGCGAGACGCTGTCGAACCGCGCGATGCGCGGCAACATCGAGGACGCGATCGTGCGCGTGCGCGAGGGCTCCGCGCTGTCGCGCGCGCTCAACAACGTGAAGACGTTTCCGCCCGTGCTCGTGCACCTGATTCGTTCGGGCGAGGCCACCGGCGACGTGACGACGATGCTCGACCGCGCGGCCGAAGGCGAATCGCGCGAGCTCGAGCGGCGCACGATGTTCCTGACGAGCCTGCTGGAGCCGCTGCTGATTCTCGCGATGGGCGGCATCGTGCTCGTGATCGTGCTCGCGGTGATGCTGCCCATCATCGAGCTCAACAACATGGTGCAGTGACGGACGACGGGCGCGGCCCGCCGTGGCGGCGAGCCGGCGGAAACGAAGCGGCGCGCCCGGCGGCGCCGCGCTTTCAGCGGACGTAGATCGCGGGAGACGGCGTGTTGGCGGGCAGGAAGATCTCGGAGCGCGCGCCGTTGCGCTCGACGACGATCGAGCGGTCGCGCACTTCGGCGAGCTTCGCGCCTTGCGCGATCTCGCTGCCGAGCGACACCGCGTGCGGCGCGTCGCCGCCGATGCCGACGATGGCCGCCGCGCCGCGCTGCAGCGCAAGGATGCCGAACAGGTGGATGTCCTGCACCGGATTGCGGGTTAGCTGCCCGCCGAAGAGCGCTGCGGCGTCTTCCGTGCGCACCGGCGTGCGTGCGGCGGCGGCGGGTAGCGGAGCCTGATGCGCGGACAGCGTGACGACCCAATAGGTGGCCGTCGCGCAGAGCACCGCGAAGAGGGCGAGGGATAGGAGCCGGATCGATAGCGCGTTCATGCGCGTTATTGTACGGAGGAATATGAAATTTGCGTTGAGTGGAAGCCCGGAGCAAGTCGCGCCTTACAATGCGGCTTCACGCAGCGCACGCCGCGCGGCTTGCTGCCGCGCGCGTCACTCACTCACCGCTCATTTTTTTGAAGAAGAGGTAGTCACTCATGCAAACGTGGATCACTCGCCGCTCTCAGGCAGCACGCCGCCAACGCGGCTTCACGCTGATCGAGATCATGGTCGTGGTGGCGATTCTCGGCATTCTCGCGGCGCTCATCGTGCCGAAGATCATGAGCCGTCCCGATGAAGCGCGCCGGATCGCGGCGAAGCAGGACATCGGCACGATCATGCAGGCGCTGAAGCTGTACCGCCTCGACAACGGCCGCTATCCGACCCAGGATCAGGGCCTGAACGCGCTGATCCAGAAGCCGTCCACCGATCCGATTCCGAACAACTGGAAGGACGGCGGCTATCTCGAGCGCATGCCGAACGACCCGTGGGGCAACCCGTACAAGTATCTGAACCCCGGCGTGCACGGCGAAATCGACGTGTTCAGCTACGGCGCCGACGGCAAGGAAGGCGGCGAAGGCAACGATTCCGACATCGGCTCGTGGCAATAAGCCGCTAACGCCACGCTTACGCGCGACGCGCGCACTTTTTCGATGTACGCACGACTCGGTTCGTCTTTCGCTTTCGGCACGCGGCGTCGCGCGGGGGCTTCCCGCCGTTGCGCAGCAGGGGCCGCATTCGGGCCGTCCGTAGAGGATGGCCTCGGTCGTTCGGCGGGAGCCGCTTGCGGGCGGCCCGCGGCGCTTTCCCGCGGTCGCGCCGAGGGAACGCGCTTCGGCCGCCCCGACGAGGCTTCCTTCGCGCGCCGCGCGCGCGGCTTCACGCTGCTCGAAATGCTCGTGGTGCTCGTGATCGCGGGCATTCTGGTGTCGGTCGCGTCGCTGACGCTCAGGCGCAATCCGCGCACCGACCTGCGCGAGGAAGCGCAGCGCGTCGCGCTATTGTTCGAGACGGCGGGCGACGAGGCGCAGGTGCGCGCGCGTCCGATCGCGTGGCGCGCGACCGATCACGGCTTTCGCTTCGACGTCCGTACGGGCGACGGCTGGCGTCCGCTGCGCGACGACGTGCTGCGCGCGCGCGACTGGGACGGCGGCGTGACGGGCGCCGCAATCGACTATCCCGGCTCGGACACGCATATCGACGCCGTCGTGTTCGGCACCGAAAGCATCGACGTGCCGGTGCGCGTCACGCTTTATTCGGCGGTCGGCAGCGCGACGATCGTCGGCACCGGCAACGGCCGCTACGAGGTGCGTTGACGATGCACGCCCATGCCCTTCCCCGCCGGCGTTTCCGCTCGTGCTCGCGCGGCTTCACGATGATCGAGGTGCTCGTCGCGCTCGCGATCATCGCGGTCGCGCTCGCGGCGTCGATCCGCGCGGTCGGCTCGATGGCGACGGGCGCATCCGATCTCCACGCGCGGCTGCTCGCCGGCTGGAGCGCGGACAACGCGCTCGCGCAACTGCGCCTCGCGCACGCGTGGCCCGAGATCGGCACGCAGACGTTCGACTGCTCGCAGGGCAACGTCGCGCTCACCTGCACGCAGCGCGTGAGCTCGACGCCGAACCCCGTGTTCCGGCGCGTTGCGATCTCGGTGTCGATGAACGGCCGCGCCGGCGTGCTCGCCCAGATGGTTACGGTGGTCGCGAATGAAACCAGCCGCTCGCTCTGAACGCCGCGCGCGCCGGCCGAAGCATGCCCGGCAGGCGGGCAGCGTGTCCCGACGCGGCGCGCGCGGTTTCACGCTGATCGAGATGATGATCGCGATCACGATCCTCGCGGTGATCGCGATCCTGTCGTGGCGCGGGCTCGACCAGATCATCCGCGGCCGCGAGAAGGTGGCGGCCGCGGTGGAGGACGAGCGCGTGTTCGCGCAGATGTTCGACCAGATGCGCATCGACGCGCGGCGCGCCGCGACCGACGACGAAGCGGGCGAGCCCGCGGTGCGCGTCGCGGGCGACACGCTGCAGATCGTGCGCGAATTCGATGCGCCGGGAGCGGCACCGCGCCTGCAGGTCGTGCGCTACCGGATCTCGAACGGCCGCGTCGTGCGCTACGCGTCGCCGCCGATCGGCGACGTCAATGCGCTGCGCGACGCGATTCGCGGCGGCGATACCGAAGGCTGGAGCGCGGTGCCGCTGATGCGCGGCGTCGGCATGATCAACGCGCGCGTCTACGTGCCGAAGGTCGGCTGGACGACCAGCATGCCCGACGCCGACAACGCGCTCGAGCAGAACAACAACGTGCTCAAGGTGCCGATGCTCGGCAACGCGCCGCCGCCGCGCGCGGTGACGGGGCTCGAGATCAGCATCGGCGCGACTTCGCTGCGCGTGCCGGTCACGCGCATCTTCCTGGTCGGGGAGTGACATGCGCGCATCCGCCCTCCTCGTTCGTCTCGCTTCGCTTCGCCGCTCGCGCGCGCGGCCCGATTCGCGCGCATCGAGCGCGTCAAGCCCGGCGCATCCGGCATCGGCGCGTTGGCCGAGCGTGCCGCACGGCGGCGCCGGCGCGCGCATGTGCGGGCCCCGGCGTTCGCTGCGCACGGGCCCGAACCGCGAGCGCGGCGTCGCGATCATCAACGCGCTCCTCGTCGTCGCGCTGTCGGCGATCCTCGTATCCGGGATGTTGTGGCGCCAGCAGGTGCAGGTGCGCCGGATCGAGAACCAGCGGCTGCTCGCGCAGGCGCAGTGGGTCGCGCGCGGCGCGCTCGACTGGACGCGGATGGTGCTGCGCTCCGAAGGCGATACGGCGCCCGGCATCACCTATCTCGGCGGGATCTGGGCGGTGCCGATCGCGAAAACGAAGCTGTCGGAATTCCTCGGCCGGGTGGGCGTGACCGACGCGGCCGACGGCTCGGACACCTATCTGTCGGGCTCGATCGAGGACGCGCAGGCGAAGTTCAACCTGCGCAATCTCGTGTCGTCGCCCGCGCCCGGCGCGCTGCAATTGAACGCGGCGCAGGTGCAGACGTTCCAGCGCCTGCTCGCGACGCTCGGGCTCGACCAGCAGCTCGCGAAGATCGTCGCGCGGCACGTGCGCGCGGGGCTCAAGCAATCGGCGACGCGCTTCCAGGTGGCCCAGCTGCCGGGCGCCGCGAGCGGCGTGCCCGTGCCGCTGCCGGACGGCGGCACCGAAGGCGGCGGCAACTTCACCGACGAGCCGGGCATCGCGGGCGGCGAAGGCCGCGGGCCCGCGCCGCTCATGATGACGAGCGTCGATTCGCTGCTCGACGTCGAAGGCTTCACGCCGGAAATGGTCGAGCGGTTGCGCCCGTTCGTCACCGTGCTGCCGACGGTCACGCCCGTTAACCTGAACACCGCGCCCGCCGAAGTGATCGCGGCGCTCGTGCCGGGGATGTCCGTGTCGTCCGCGCAGGCGCTCGTGTCGCGCCGCGAGACCGTGTTTTTCCGCAACGTCGGCGACGTGACGCTCGCGTTGCGCGGCTCCGGCGCGCCGAACGTGAGCCTCGATTCGAGCCAGATCGACGTCACGTCCAGCTATTTCATCGTGCATGGCCGGATCGAGCACGACCGGGCAGTCGTCGATCGCACGTCGCTCGTGTATCGTGATCCGACCACGCACTCGACGCGGATCGTACGCATTCGCGATCAGCTATAACAACGCCATTCGGGAGAGGAGCTCTTGAGCACGTTGATTGTCCTATTGCCGCCGCGCGAGCCGGCCGTGCCGTTGCAGGAATGGCAATGGCCCGAGCTGCCGTTCGCGCTCGTCGACAAGAGCGGCCACACGCAGCGTGCGGGCCGCGCGACGCTCGCGCTGCTGCCGCAGGCGGCGACGACGGTGCTCGTCGTCGCCGCGCGCGACCTGCTGATGCTCGAGCAGGCGGTGCCGCCCCTGAAGGGGCCGAGGCTCAAGCAGGCGCTGCCGAATATCATCGAGGATCAGCTGATCCAGGACCCGCAGGGCTGCCACATCGCGGTCGACCCGGCGGCGCTCGACGGCGGGCGCCGTGTGCTCGCGGTGATCGATCGCGCGTGGTTCAAGTTCATCGCCGAAGCGTTCACCGCGGCGGGGCACCGCCATCTGCGCGCGGTGCCCGTCACGCGCTGCCTGCCGCTGCCGACGCGGCACGAAGCGGCCGAGGTCGACGCCGAAGCCGAGGTCGCGCACGAGCTGCAAGCGGGGCGCGAGGCGGGGCATCAAGCGTCCGCCGGCGCGCCGGCGGACGCCGCGAAGCCCGCCGAGCCGATCGTCGCGGTTGCGCTCGGCCTTGCCGTGACGGCGAGTGCGCCGTCGCTCGCCGAGGAATCGGCGGTGTTGCTGCCGGAGACGGCCGCCGCGCCGCGCGTCGAGCTCGCGCTCGCACGCGGCGCGCTCGGCGAGGGCTTCGCCGCGCCGGTGTCGACCGCGGCGCTGACGCTCGAGGCGCTCGCGAACGGCACGCCGCTCGAGCTCTACGAGCTCGGCGAGCCGGGCGCCGAGCCGCAGCTCGCATCGGTGCGGCCGCTCGACGACAAGCGCCTGCTGCCGGGCGCCGCGATCTGGCCGTTCGACGCGCTCGTGCGCCGCGCGCTCGACGCCCGCTTCGACCTTTGCCAGTTCGAATTCGAATTCGCGCCATGGCGTTTCGACCGCGCGACGTTCATGCGCGTGCGCGTGCCGCTCGCGCTCGCGGCGGCGACGCTCGTCGTCGCGGTGATCGGCGCGAATGCGCACTGGTGGAAGCTCGCGCGCGAACGTGACGCGCTGTCCGCGCAGATCACCGAGACGCTGCTGTCGGCGTTCCCGAAGACGACGACGGTGCTCGATCCCGCCGCGCAGATGGCGCGCCAGCTCGACCGGCTGCGGATCGCGGCGGGCGAACTGTCGCCGAACGATTTCCTGTCGCTCGCGAGCGGCCTCGCACGCTCGCTCGGGCCGCTGCCGCCGAACGGCATCGCGTCGCTCGACTATCACGATCGCCGGCTCGACGTCGGCTTCAAGCCCGGGACCAAGGTCGACCCCGACTTCGCGCAGCGCCTCGCGCGTAACGGCCTCGCGGGCGAGATCGACAGCAGCACGGGCAAGTGGACCATTCGGAGCCGGTCATGAAAGAGGAGTTGAACGAAGCGCTGACCCAGTTCTGGGAGGCCCGCACCGTGCGCGAGAAGCTGCTGCTCGGCTGGGGCGGCGCGGTGCTCGCGATCGCGATCGCGTATTCGGTGCTGTGGTCGCCCGCGCAGGAAGGCCGGGCGCAGATCCAGCGCCAGTTGCCGACGATGCGCCACGAGCTCGCGGAGATGACCGCGCAGGCGAACGAGGCGCGCTCGCTCGCGGCCGCCGCGCAGGGCGTCGCGCCCACTGGCGTCGCGCTCAAGGACGCGCTCGCCGCGTCGCTGTCCGACCACGGGCTTGCCGCCGCGCCGCCGCAGGTGGTCGGCGGCGGCGTGCAGATCCAGTTGAAGAACGCGTCGTTCCCCGCGTGGACGCAGTGGCTCGACGACGTGCGCCGCCAGTTCAAGGCGCAGGTCGTCGAAGCGCACGTGAGCGCGCTGAAGGAGGACGGCCAAGTTGACCTGACGGCCGTGCTGCAGCCGGCGTCGGTCAAGTGAGCGACATCGATGTTCGATTTAGCGGACCACGGGGAATCCGGATGCCGATGACCTGGCCGATGCGCATCCGGCGCTTCGTGCCGTGGGGCGCCGTCGGCGGCGCGGCGATTTTCGTCACGCTCGTCGCGCTGCTGCCCGCGTCGTGGGTCACGCCGCAATTCGCGCGCGCGACAGGCGGCCACGTCAATCTCGTCGATCCGGAGGGCTCGCTCTGGCGCGGCTCGGCGACACTCCTGCTCGCGCCCGGCGCGGACCGCAGCGCGTCGACGCTGTTGCCCGGCCGCGTGGAATGGCGCACGCAGTTCTGGCCGCTCTTCACCGGGCGTGTGCGGATGCGGCTGCGCCAGACCGACGCGATGCCCGACGGCGTCACGCTCGACGCGACGCTGCGCGGCGCGATGCTGTCGGCGGGTTCGATGGCGGTGCCGGCGTCGCTGCTCGCGGGCCTCGGCGCGCCGTTCAACACGCTCGACCTGCAGGGCGACATGCGGATCGACTGGACCGACTGGCGGCTCTTCGGCAAGGATGCGTTCGGCCAGTTGACCGTGACGATCGCGGACATGAGTTCGCGCGTGTCGCGCGTGAAGCCGCTCGGCTCGTACCGGGCGGTGCTCGAGGCGCGCGGCGCGAACTCGACGCTCGATCTGTCGACGTCGAAGGGGCCGCTGATGCTGTCGGGGCAAGGGAATTTCGGCGCGACGGGCACGTCGTTTCGCGGCACCGCGAGCGCCGCGCCGGAGCAGCGCGACAACCTTGCGGGGCTTCTGAACCTGCTCGGCCATCCGATCGGCGGCGGTGCGGTGTCGTTGATCTACGGCGACGTGGCGCGCTGACGCAAAGCGCGCCGCGTGTTCGGCCGCGCGGCGTTGCGCCGGGGCGCGCTTGGGGACGCCGCGAGCACCGGCGAGGCGGCGACGCGAACGGCGGCGTTGGCCGAGATCGGGCCGTGGGCCGTTCGCGCGGCGGCCCGGCATGTGCGGTTTCGAAGCTTCGCGGCTTCGTCGCGAGGCGAACGCGGACGTGAAGAGACGGCCGTCGATCGTCTGATCTGAACCGGCTCATTCCGGTTTCGTGCCGTTTTTGCCACCGGCAATCGATACGACCGGACCGTGGCGCTGCCCGCCGGCATCGCCGGGCGGCATCCTCATCTTCATCGGCGTCATGCCATCGAGCTTGCAGCGGACATTCGACGGCTCGCAGAGGCGATCGTTGCGCCGCCGATAGCCGTTTTCCGCCCGCTGCTCCGCCCGGTCTTCCACCACACGGGGCACGGAGCACCGGGCACGATCATGCCGGCGAGCGGACGATGCGCCCGCCCGCAGCCGCCATCCGGATTATTGCTGCGCAGCCGTCGTCGTCGCCCGGACGACGGGCGCGTCGGCGGCGTCCGTCGCAACCGCTGCCGTCGACCGGGCCGTCGCCGCGGGCGCTGCAGCCGCCTGAGTCACCTGAGTCACCTGAGCGGTCTGAGCCGCCGGCGCCGCCGCTGCGGCCGGCGCGGAAGCCGGCACCGGCGCGGGCGCCTGCACGCCGCCCGTCTCGCGCGCGATCTGCGCGACGTCCCAGCCTCCGCCCAGCGCCTTCACGAGCCCGACCGACGACACCATCCGCTGCCCGGAAATCGTCGAGAGCTTCTGCTGCGCGCTGAACGCGGTCGTCTGCGCGGTCAGCACGTTCAGGTAGGCGACCGTGCCCGCCTTGTACTGATTGAGCGTGATGTCGAGCGCGTGCTGCGCGGACTCGACCGCCTGCCGCTGCACGACGATTTCCTGCTCGAGTATCCGCTGCGACGCGAGGTTGTCCTCGACGTCCTGGAACGCGGACAGCACCGCGGCCCGGTACGAGGCGACGTCCTGATCGTAGGTCGCGCGCGCGGCTTCGGTCTGCGCGGCGCGCAGGCCCGCGTCGAACAGCGTCGCGGCGAGCTGCGGGCCGACCGACCAGAAGCGCGCCGGCAGCGTGAAGAGCTGCGACCACACCGAGCTCTGGAAGCCGCCCGACGCCGACAGCGTGAGCGTCGGGAAGAACGCGGCGATCGCGACGCCGATCTGCTCGTTCGCGGCGGCCGCGCGCCGCTCGGCGGCGGCGACGTCAGGCCGCCGCTCGAGGATCGCCGACGGCACGTCGATCGGCATCGAGGGCGGCTCGGCCGTGAGCGGCATCGGCGGCAGCGAGAACGTCGACGCCGGCTCGCCGACGAGCGTCGCGATCGCGTGCTCGTACTGCGCGCGCGCGATCCCGTTGTCGATCGCGGAAGCCTGCGCCGATTGCAGCTGCGTTTGCGCCTGGATCACGTCCGAGCGCGCGGCGACGCCCTGCGCGTACTGGTTTTGCGTGAGTTGCAGCGATTTCTGGTACGACGCGACGGTGTCGTCGAGCAGCTTTTGCGTCGCGTCGGCGGCGCGCAGCTGGAAGTAGGTCTGCGCGAGCGTCGCCTGCGCGGACAGCCGCGCGTTCGCGAGATCGGCCGCCGCCGCCGCCTCGCCGGCCTTCTGCGCGCCCACCGTGCGGCTTACCTTGCCCCACAGGTCCGGCTCCCATGACGCGTCGAGGCCGACGTTGTACGTGTTGCCGATCGTGCGCGCCGTGCTGCGCGATGCCGTGCTGCCCGAGGACAACGCGCTCGACGCGCGCGATTCGCTCGCGGTGAGGCCGAGCGTCGGGAAGTACGACGCGCGCGCCTCGGCGACGAGCGCGCGCGCCTGCCGGTACGCGGCCGCGTATTGCGCGACGGTCTGGTTCGACGCATTGAGCTTGTCGATCAGCGCGTTGAGCTGCGGATCGTCGTAGATCGCCCACCATGGGCCGCGGTCCGCGCGGTCGGCCGGCTGCGCGGCCTTCCAGCCGGGTGGCGCTTCCTTGTACGCGGCGGGAATCGCCGCGTCGGGACGGTGATAGTCGGGCCCGACCGCGCAGCCGGCGAGCAGCGCGGCGGCCGCAACGGCGACGGCGGCGCTCAGCGCGCGTGGCGCGCGCGGGTGTGGGACTTGCGACATGTTCTGGATTCCTGTCGAGGCGGCCGCCGGTGGACCGGGCGAGCGGGCGATGCGGCCGAAACGCCGACGGCGTGGCCGAAATGGTAACTGACGGATGCGGGAATGCGCAGACGTTAGGTTAAAGCGCGGACGGGGCCGGATGTGTTACCGGCGCGGGGCGGCTGTTTACCGCGCGTTACGCACCGATGCGGGGCGGCGGCCGCGTTTCACGGGCAGCGGACGGGATCGCCATGCGGGGCGGCGAGGCATAGCTGCGGCGCCGAAGTTTCCTGAGCCGACGCGGCCCGGCCGCCGCCGGCGCGCGCCGCGCGTTGCCGCCGCTGATCGAGCCACGCGAACCCGAGCGCCGCGAGCGAGCCGCCCGGTACGATCAGCAGCACGGCGTACAGCGCGATCTTCCAGCCGCGATGCGGGCCGGAAAGCGTGTGGCGGGCGGTGTCGGACAGGTTGCGGCGCAGCGCGCCGGCGGCGGTTTTCAGCAACGGCATGGGGAAATCCTCGGGACGCACGCCGAACGGATGCGGCTGCGTGGGCAAAGCGGTCAGAACATTGTCTCTGGCGGCGCATTAAGCGCGTAACTCATTGACTGAAATAATATTGACTATGCAATAAATATTCAAGATACTGGCGGCGTTTTTCCTGGAATGCACTGTTGCGGCTCGTGCAACCGACCGGACAGCCCGACGATGAGCAGCCTTTACGACCCCGAGCACATCGAGCTCGAATCGAGCCTCGGCTACTACCTGACGAAGGCGCGGCAGGCGCTCGTCGAGCGGCTGGACCGCGCGCTCGGCCCGCTCGACCTGACCGCGCAGCAGATCGGCGTGATCCTGCTGCTCGCGCGCGGCTTCGCGCGCACGCCGTTCGAGCTGTCGCGCAAGATGTCGTACGACAGCGGCTCGATGACGCGAATGCTCGACCGGCTCGAGAAGAAGGGCTTCATCGTGCGCGCGCGCAGCGAATCGGACCGCCGGGTGATCGAGCTCGCGCTGACCGAGCGCGGCGCGCACGCGGCGAAGGCGCTGCCCGGCCTGATCGCGACCGAGCTGAACGCGCAGCTCGAGGGTTTTTCGGCCGACGAGCTCGCGCTCCTGACCGACCTGCTGCGGCGCTTCATCGCGAATTCGCCGGGCGCGGCCGACACCGCGTGCGCGGCGATCGTCGAATCGCTGCCGAACGACGGCTGACCGGGAACGACCTTGGATGAGCACCGGATTGCGGCCCGTCCGCCGCACATTTATCTGTCTGGGCAGAAGCTGACAAGTCACTTACTGTCAGTCGATGTCGACGAACAAAAGGATGTCGGGGCAACGGTCGCCCCGTAGGAGACATGCATGGCTGTGACGGCCCCCGCTTCCGCTTCCCCTTCCGCCGAACCGGCGCCGCTGTCGGGGGGCGTGCTCGCGCTGCTGACGGTCGGGCTCGCGCTCGGCACGTTCATGGAGGTGCTCGACACATCGATCGCGAACGTCGCGGTGCCGACGATTTCCGGCAGCCTCGGCGTCGCGACGAGCGAAGGCACCTGGGTGATCTCGTCGTATTCGGTCGCGTCCGCGATCGCGGTGCCGCTGACCGGCTGGCTCGCGCGGCGGGTGGGCGAGGTGCGGCTCTTCACGCTGTCGGTGCTCGCGTTCACGATCGCGTCCGCGCTTTGCGGCCTCGCCGAGAATTTCGAATCGCTGATCGCGTTCCGGCTGTTGCAGGGCCTCGTGTCCGGCCCGATGGTGCCGCTGTCGCAGACGATCCTGATGCGCAGCTATCCGCCCGCGAAGCGCGGGCTCGCGCTCGGCCTATGGGCGATGACGGTGATCGTCGCGCCGATCTTCGGCCCGGTGATGGGCGGCTGGATCACCGACAACTACACGTGGCCGTGGATCTTCTACATCAACCTGCCGATCGGCGTGTTCTCCGCCGTGTGCGCATTCTTCCTGCTGCGCGGCCGCGAGACGAAGACGACGAAGCAGCGGATCGACGCGATCGGGCTCGCGCTCCTCGTGATCGGCGTGTCGTGCCTGCAGATGATGCTCGACCTCGGCAAGGACCGCGACTGGTTCAATTCGACGTTCATCACCGCGCTCGCGCTGATCGCCGTCGTGTCGCTCGCGTTCATGCTCGTCTGGGAATCGACGGAGAAGGAGCCCGTCGTCGATCTGTCGCTCTTCAAGGACCGCAACTTCGCGCTCGGCGCGATGATCATCTCGTTCGGCTTCATGGCGTTCTTCGGCTCGGTCGTGATCTTTCCGCTGTGGCTGCAGACCGTGATGGGCTACACGGCGGGCCTGGCCGGCCTCGCGACCGCGCCCGTCGGCTTCCTCGCGCTCGTGTTGTCGCCGTTGATCGGCCGCAACATGCACCGGCTCGATCTGCGGATGGTCGCGAGCTTCGCGTTCGTCGTGTTCGCCGTCGTGTCGATCTGGAATTCGACGTTTACGCTCGACGTGCCGTTCAATCACGTGATCCTGCCGCGGCTCGTGCAGGGGATCGGCGTCGCGTGCTTCTTCGTGCCGATGACGACGATCACGCTCTCCAGCGTCTCCGACGAGCGGCTCGCGAGCGCGTCGGGGCTGTCGAACTTCCTGCGCACGCTGTCGGGCGCGATCGGCACCGCGGTCAGCTCGACGTTCTGGGAAAACGACGCGATCTATCACCACGCGCGCCTCGCGGAATCGGTGAACGTCTACGCGCAGAACACGCTCGATTACCAGGGCGCGCTCGCGCAGCTCGGCATCACGGGCGACGTATCGGCCGCGCAGATCAACCAGATCGTCACGCAGCAGGGCTTCATGATGGCGACCAACGACTTCTTCCACATTTCGGCGCTCGCGTTCGTCGCGCTCGCGGCGCTCGTGTGGGTGACGAAGCCGAAGAAGGGGGCCGGGCCCGCGATGGGGCATTGAGCGGCGGCGGCCGGCGCGTCATGCGCAGCGCATCGCGGGCGGTTCGTGTGCGACGGCGCGAGCCCATGCGCCGCTGCGCGCCGGAGGCGGCGGCTTGACGACCGGGGCCGCGCGATGCGATAGGCTCGATGGTCCGGATGGTGAATAGTCCGGGCAGGCCGGATCGCCGCCGCGAGCGAGCGCCCCGTTCGCCGGGGCGCCGCGCTTAACGCGCGCGCAGGCTGCCGAACGCGAGGTCGTCGCCCGCGGCCACGGGGCCCGTCTCGCGCGCGACGTCGAGCCACGCGCGCGCCGCGTGCGACAGATAACCCTTCTTGAGCCAGCCGATCGCGACCGCCCACGTGATCTCCGGCTCGACGATCGGCCGGCACGTGAACTGCGCGGTGTCGAGCCGCCGGCAATAAGGCTGCGGCAGCAGCGCGATGCCGACGCCCGCGTGCACGAGCGCCGCCATGAAATCCCAGTGGCCGCTGCGGCTCACGATCTGCGGCGCGAAGCCGACTTTCCGGCACGCGTCGAGCACCGCGTCGTGCAACGCGAGGCTTTCCGCGTAGAACACGAACGGCTCGTCGGCGAGGTCGGCGAGCGGCACGGTTTCGGCGGCGTCCCAGCGCGAGCCGTGCGGCGCGACTAGCCACAGCGGCGCGCGCATCATCGGCAGCACGTCGAATACGGCCGGATCGACAGGCTCGAGCACCCCGCCCAGCTCCAGCTCGCCCGCGACGAGCGCCTCTTCGATCATCCGCGCGCCCTGCTCGAACAGCTTCAACTCGATTTTCGGGTAGCGCTGCTTGAACGCGGCGATCGCCTGCGTGAACAGCGAGCCGCCGAGCGGCGGAATGCCGATCGTCAGCTCGCCGCGCCCGAGTGTGCCGAGATCGTTCAGCTCGGCCTGCAGCTGCGCCTGCGCGGCGAGCACGTCCTGGCCGCGCTGGTAGACGATCCGGCCGGCGTCCGTCAGCACCATCTGGCGGCCGTCGCGCAGCAGGAGCGGCGAGCCGATTTCGTCTTCGAGGGACTTCACCATCTTGCTGATCGTCGGTTGCGTGACGTGCATCTGCTCGGCCGCGGCGGTGAAGCTCTGCTGCCTGACGACCTCGACGAAATAACGCAACGCGCGCAGCTCCATCGGCGCCTCCTGTTCAGTGAGCGAATCGGTGAAGATTCCTAAACGGAATGATTTTTATAGAACCAAGTCATTTTATTTATGAACGCGTGAATCCTATACTGCCTCCATTCTGTAAAGCAAGGCATTTCGCGAGGCATCTCATGACCCGAATCTCGACGGCGGCGACGGCCGCAACCCGGCCGGCCGTGCCGCCCGCGCGCGGCGGCCGCGCGGCGCGCATCGTGCTGCAGACGGCCGCGCTCGGCGCGCTGTGGGCGGCGGTCGACTGGGCGGTGTGCGCGCTCGGCGTGCCGGTGCCGTCCGGCGTGGTCGGCCTCGCGGTGCTGCTCGCGCTGCTGTTGTCCGGCCGAGTCGCGCCCGGCTGGGTGAAGGACGGCGCGAACTGGCTGCTGTCCGACATGCTGCTCTTCTTCATTCCGGCGACCGTCGCGGCGGTTCAGTACGGCGGGCTCTTCAGGGCGGACGGCTGGCGGCTCGCGCTTGTCGTCGTCGCGGGCACCGCCTTCGTGATGTTCTCGGTCGCGATCGCCGTCGACTTCGCTGCGGGTTTCGAGCGACGCATCGCGGTGATGCGCGTGCGCGCCGGCCGCCGCCGCGCACGGGCCTGACGCCGCCGCTCGGCCGTTTCACGCCCTCCTCTTCTGGCACCGGTTCCATCGACAGCATCATGACGACGCCCGACCCCTCGTTCCTCGCCGCGCCTGCGAGCACCGCGATTTCCGCCGGCTGCTTCGCGCTGACGATCGCGCTCTATTTCGCGTCGAAGCGGCTCTACGCGCACCGCAAGACGCTGTTTTTCTCGCCGCTCGTGCTCGTGCCGGCCGTGCTCGTCGCGTTCGTCGCGCTGACGGGCATTCCGTACGCGGTCTATTTTCACGACACGCGCTGGCTGATGTGGCTGCTCGGCCCGGCGACGATCGCGTTCGCCGTGCCGATTTACGAATACCGCGCGCTGATGAAGCGCCACTGGTTCTCGCTGTCGGTGGGCGTCGTCGTGGGGATCGCGGTCGCGATCTGCGGATCGCTGCTGCTGTCGAAGCTGCTGCACCTGTCGCCCGAGCTGCAGCGCAGCCTCGTCACGCGCTCGGTATCGACGCCGTTCGCGCTCGCCGTGTCCGACAAGATCCACGCGCCGCGCGACCTGACCGCGCTTTTCGTGATCGCGACCGGGATCTGCGGGATGCTCGTCGGCGAGTTCGTGCTCGCGCTCGTCCCGCTGCGCTCGCGGCTCGCGCGCGGCGCGCTGTTCGGCGCGGCCGCGCATGCGGTGGGCACCGCGAAGGCGCGCGAGATCGGCAGTGAGGAAGGCGTCGTGTCGAGCCTCACGATGATGATCGCGGGCGTCGCGATGGTACTGATCGCGCCGCTGCTGACGCTGCTGCCGATCTGACGCGCCGGGCCGGTGCGGTGGCGCGGCGCGCGATCGGCGGTTCGGCGATTCAGCGCCGCTGATCGGCGATCGGCGATTGGCGATCGGCAAATGGCGGTTGGCGAAAGCGGATCGCTGCCCGACGGACGTCGGGCCGGCTCGTTCTCCTCGTCGGTGCCGCGCTTCGGATACCGCTTTCCTGCACTTTTCCGCGCTGGCGTCTGCCGGAGACCCGCGACGCGCCCGGCCGCGGCCTGCGCGAGCCCTTTCCCCGCGCATCGGCGAGTTCTTTCGCACGGCTCGCCGGCGCGGGCTTGCGTTCGTCCGTGTCATTTACGCGGTTGCCTCGGCCGGCCAAGTCCGTTTCGTCGGAATTTTTCGCCCCGCCCGCCCGCTCGTTCGGCCCAATCGGGGCTCTCGCGCATCCGCGCCGCAGCTTTGGCCGGCCGGGCTGGTTCGGCCTGTGCGCCCCGGCCGCATCGGCTCGTTTTTTCTTTTTCTCGCCCGCGCAGCCCGGTCCGGCAGCGGCTTTCGTCGTCCACGCCACCCCCGCCCGCCGCGCCCTTTCGGCCCGATCGCGCCCCGCCGCGCCGGGCCGGCCGACGAACAAACGCCTGAGATAGCCGCAATTCCCCCCTCTATTCCGCCCATCGCGCGCGAGCCGGATGCCGAACAATGCAGGCTACTTAGAGTCTTCTCGCAAGCACGCCATGGCTACCACGACCGCAAACCCGACCGTCGACAAACCGGCCTCGTCCGGCAAGCTCAAGCGTCTCGTCCTTTTCCTGCTGCTCGGGCTCGTCGCCGCCGCCGCCGCCGCGGGCGGCACGTACTTCGTGCTGCTGAAGGAAGGCGTGCGCGGCTCGGCGCCGAGCGCGCCCCCGCCGCTCGCCGTGCCCGTGTTCTTCGCGCTCGATCCGCTCACCGTGAACCTGCAGTCGGACGACGGCATCCAGCACTACCTGCGCGTCGGCCTGTCGCTGAAGCTGACCGACTCGAAGGCGCAGGAATACCTGACCCAGCACATGCCGGAGCTGCGCAGCCGCATCCTGCTCGCGCTGTCGAACAAGCATCCCGAGCAGCTCGCGACGCTCGAAGGCAAGCGCGCGCTCGCCGACGAACTGAAGACGCTGATCGAGCAGCCGACTCAGCCGGGCAACCGCAGCGCGCGCATCGACGACGTGCTGTTCACCGAGTTCGTCGTCCAATAACGCCGCCGGCGAAGGAGCGCGCATGGGCCACGAAGAATTCATGTCCCAAGAGGAGGTCGATGCACTCCTCAAGGGCGTCACGGGTGAAGACGACTCGGCCGACGAACCGACCGAAGCGTCCGGCATTCGCCCGTACAACATCGCGACGCAGGAGCGGATCGTCCGCGGCCGGATGCCCGGCCTCGAGATCATCAATGACCGCTTCGCGCGCCTGTTGCGCATCGGCATCTTCAACTTCATGCGGCGCACGGCGGAGATCTCCGTGAGCCAGGTGAAGGTGCAGAAGTACAGCGAGTTCACCCGCAACCTGCCGATTCCGACCAATCTGAACCTCGTGCACGTGAAGCCGCTGCGCGGCACGTCGCTGTTCGTGTTCGATCCGAACCTCGTGTTCTTCGTCGTCGACAACCTGTTCGGCGGCGACGGGCGCTTTCACACGCGCGTCGAGGGCCGCGACTTCACGGCGACCGAGCAGCGGATCATCGGCAAGCTGCTCAATCTCGTGTTCGAGCACTATGCGACCTCGTGGAAGAGCGTGCGGCCGCTGCAGTTCGAGTTCGTGCGCTCGGAGATGCACACGCAGTTCGCGAATGTCGCGACACCGAACGAGATCGTGATCGTCACGCAATTCTCGATCGAGTTCGGGCCGACGGGCGGCACGCTGCACATCTGCATGCCTTACTCGATGATCGAGCCGATTCGCGACGTGCTTTCCTCGCCGATCCAGGGCGAGGCGCTCGAGGTCGACCGCCGCTGGGTGCGCGTGCTGTCGCAGCAGGTGCAGTCGGCGGAAGTGGAGCTGGTCGCGGATCTCGCCGAGGTCCCGACGACGTTCGAGAAGATTCTCAACCTGCGCGCGGGCGACGTGCTGCCGCTCGACATCGCGGACACGATCACCGCGAAGGTCGACGGCGTGCCGGTGATCGAGTGCGGGTACGGCATTTTCAATGGCCAGTACGCGTTGCGCGTGCAGAAGATGATCAGCGCAAGCGACACGATGAAGGAAGGTGGATATGACTGAGTTGAATTCGACCCCCGAGGCCGAAGGCATCGACGAACAGGCGTTCGCGGATGCCGCGATGAGCGTGGCCGTGTCCGGCAAGCCGGCCGCCGGCGCGCAGCAGGAAGAGGCCGCGCTGGACGACTGGGCGGCCGCGCTCGCGGAGCAGAACCAGCAGCCGATCGAGGCGGGCGCGACGGGGGCCGGCGTGTTCCGGCCGCTGTCGAAGGCCGCGGCGAGCTCGACGCACAACGACATCGACCTGATTCTCGACATCCCGGTCAAGATGACGGTCGAGCTCGGGCGCACGAAGATCGCGATCCGCAACCTGCTGCAGCTCGCGCAGGGCTCGGTCGTCGAGCTCGACGGGCTCGCCGGCGAGCCGATGGACGTGCTCGTCAACGGCTGCCTGATCGCGCAGGGCGAAGTAGTCGTCGTCAACGACAAGTTCGGCATCCGGCTCACCGACATCATCACGCCGTCCGAGCGCATCCGGAAGCTGAACCGATGAAATCGCGCATCGCGCCGCTCGTTTCGCCGCGCCGGCCGGCCGTGCGCGCCGCGCGAGCGTTCGCGGCGGCGCCGCGCGGCGTGCGGCGCGCGCTCGCCGGTTTCGCCGCGTTTTCGATCGGCGCGGCGGCGCTGCCCGCATCGGCCGCCGACATGAACGCGGTGAATCACGCGGCTTCGCTCGCGTCGGGCGTCGTCGTCGGCTCGGCCGCGCCGTCGCTCGGCGTCGGCGCGGTGCTGCAGACGTTCGTCGGGCTCGCGGTGGTGATCGGCCTCGTGTTCGGCTGCGCGTGGCTCGCGCGGCGCTTCGGCTTCCAGCCGTCGCGCCGCGGCGGCGCGCTCAAGGTGGTCGCGAGCGTTGCCGTCGGCGGCAAGGAAAGCGCGACCGTCGTCGAGATCGGCGACACCTGGCTCGTGCTCGGCGTCGCGCCCGGCAACGTGCGCCTGCTGCATGCGTTGCCCGCCGGCTCGGCGGGCGTGGTCGGCGCGCCCGTCGGCATGCCCGCGGGCGACGGCCTGCCCCGTGCGCCCGGCGCGCCGGACGGCGCGGCCCGCTCCGTCGCGCTCGGCCAGTATCCCGAGGGCGCTTCCTTCGGCGCGCGCTTTCGCGACGCGATGCTCGGCGAAGCCGCGAAGCGCTTCAAGCGCGACGGCGGCAAGGATCGCTGAGATGCCGCGCCTTCGCTTCGTCGCGCCGCCCGCGCAATCCGCCGCGCGCGCCCATTCCGACAGTCATTCGATGAAGACCACGTGCCCGCGCGGCGCCGTGCGCTGGCTGCCCGCGCTCGCCATCGGCCTCGCGCCCGCGCTCGCGTGCGCGCAGGCGGCTGGCCTGCCGGCGTTCAACTCGGCCCCGGGCCCGAACGGCGGCACGACCTACTCGCTGAGCGTGCAGACGATGCTGCTGCTCACGATGCTGTCGTTCCTGCCGGCGATGCTGCTGATGATGACGAGCTTCACGCGGATCATCATCGTGCTGTCGCTGCTGCGGCAGGCAATCGGCACCGCGTCGACGCCGCCGAACCAGGTGCTCGTCGGCCTCGCGCTGTTCCTCACGCTGTTCGTGATGTCGCCCGTGCTCGACCGCGCTTACGCCGACGCGTACAAGCCGTTCTCCGAAGGCACGCTGCAAATGGACCAGGCGGTGCAGCGCGGCACCGCGCCCTTCAAGGCGTTCATGCTGAAGCAGACGCGCGAGACCGATCTCGCGCTGTTCGCGAAGATCTCGAAGGCCGCGCCGATGCGGGGGCCGGAGGACGTGCCGCTGTCGCTCCTCGTGCCCGCGTTCGTCACGAGCGAGCTGAAGACGGGCTTCCAGATCGGCTTCACGATCTTCATCCCGTTCCTCATCATCGACATGGTCGTCGCGAGCGTGCTGATGTCGATGGGGATGATGATGGTGTCGCCCGCGACGGTGTCGCTGCCGTTCAAGCTGATGCTGTTCGTGCTCGTCGACGGCTGGCAGCTGCTGATCGGATCGCTCGCGCAGAGCTTCACCTAGGCTCGGTCGACCGAGGAGAATCGAGATGACCCCCGAAAACGTGATGACGCTCGCGCATCAGGCGATGTACATCGGCCTGCTGCTCGCCGCGCCTCTTCTGCTCGTCGCGCTCGCGGTCGGCCTCGTCGTCAGCCTGTTCCAGGCCGCGACGCAGATCAACGAGGCGACGCTGTCGTTCATTCCGAAGCTGCTCGCGGTCGCGGCGACGATGGTGATCGCCGGGCCGTGGATGCTGTCGACGATGCTCGATTACCTGCGCGAGATCCTGCTGCGCGTCGCGACGCTCGGCGCGGGCTGACGCCGCCCGCCCGAGCGTGTCGTCCGGTTCGGTTCGTTCGCCGCGTCCGATTCTTCTGATTCGACCGATCCGTCTGATTCATCGGTTTTTTTCCGCTCGTCCCTTTTTACCGTCGACCGATGTTCTCCGTCACCTACGCGCAACTGAACGGCTGGCTCACGGCCTTCCTGTGGCCGTTCGTGCGGATGCTCGCGCTCGTCGCGACCGCGCCCGTGACGGGCCACCGCGCGACGCCGGTGCGCGTGAAGATCGGGCTCGCGGGCTTCATGGCGCTCGTCGTCGCGCCGACGCTGCCGCCGATGCCCGTCGCCACCGTGTTTTCCGCGCAGGGCGTGTGGATCATCGTCAATCAGTTCCTGATCGGCGCGGCGCTCGGCTTCACGATGCAGATCGTGTTCGCCGCGATCGAGGCGGCGGGCGACATCATCGGCCTGTCGATGGGGCTCGGGTTCGCGACGTTCTTCGATCCGCACTCGAGCGGCGCGACGCCCGTGATGGGGCGCTTCCTGAATGCGGTCGCGGTGCTCGCGTTTCTCGCGTTCGACGGGCATCTGCAGGTGTTCGCCGCGCTCGTCGACTCGTTCCGGCTCGTGCCGATCTCGGCCGACTTGCTGCGCGCGGCCGGCTGGCAGACGCTCGTCGCGTTCGGCGCGGCGATCTTCGAAATGGGGCTTTTGCTCGCGCTGCCCGTGGTCGCGGCGCTCCTGATCGCGAACCTCGCGCTCGGCATCTTGAACCGTGCGGCGCCGCAGATCGGGATCTTCCAGGTCGGCTTTCCGGTGACGATGCTCGTCGGCCTGCTGCTCGTGCAGCTGATGGCGCCGAACCTGATTCCGTTCGTCGGGCGCTTGTTCGACACGGGCGTCGACCTCGTCGGGCGCGTCGCGGCGGGGCTGCATTGAGCGGTGCGCGGATGGCGCCCGCGTGCGGGCCGGCGGCGCGCCGGTGAAGGCGTCGCCGCGGACGAACACGAAGGCGCTCGATGCGGCCGGATCGACCGCAGGCGGTTGTCGAGCGGCGATTGCGGGCCACCGGCGGCCGGCTGCCGTTTCGATGCCGGCTTCGCTTCTTTCCTTGTTTTCGCGTGAGCCTTGGGCGACCGCGATCGCGCCTGAGCGTTCGACCACCCGTGCGCCATTTCCCGCCTGGGGCCTGTTCCCGCTATTAGCGTGAACAGGCCCTAGCCGCGAGGCGGCGGCGTTGCTGGAAAACCCCTAAAAGAAAGCGACGCCCGCGAAAGGTTGCGGAAGGTTTCGTCTCCCTATACTCGTCCCGACGATGCAGCAAGCATCGCTTCATACAGACAACATTGGAGACTCCCGATGCGCACCACTCTTCGCGCGCTCAGCGTGGCCGCGATCGCGGCCGGCCTGTCCTTCGGCTTCGCTTCGCAATCCGCCTTCGCCGACGACGGCGGCAAGATCACGATCATGGTGGGCGGCATCACGAAGCTCATCTACCTGCCCGCGCGCCTCACGCAGGAGCTCGGCTACTTCAAGGCCGAGGGGCTCGACGTCGATCTGCAGTCGCAGCCGGCCGGCGTCGACGCCGAGAACGAGCTGCTCGCGGGCGCGGTGCAGGGCGTGGTCGGCTTCTACGATCACACGATCGACCTGCAGAGCAAGGGTAAGGACGTGAAGGCGATCGCCGTGCTCGGCCAGGTGCCGGGCGAGGTCGAGATGGTGTCGACGAAGGCGGCGGGCACGATCAAATCGATGGCCGACGTGAAGGGCAAGACGCTCGGCGTGACGGGCCTCGGCTCGTCGACGAGCTTCCTCACGCAGTACCTCGCGCAGCAGCACGGCGTCGCCGCGAACCAGTACACGATGTTGCCCGTCGGCGCCGACGCGAGCTTCATCGCGGCCGTCAAGCAAGGCCGCATCGACGCGGGGATGACGACCGAGCCGACCGTGTCGGTGCTCGAGAAGAACGGCGACGCGAAGGTGCTCGTCGATTTGCGCACGCTCGACGGCACGCGCGCCGCGCTCGGCGGCACGTACCCGGCGGCGAGCCTGTACGTGCAGTCCGCCTGGGCCGACACGCACAAGGAGCAGGCGACGAAGCTCGCGCACGCGTTCGCGCGCACGATGCAGTTCATCCACACGCACAGCGCGGAAGAGATCGCCGCGAAGATGCCCGCCGACTACCAGAAGGACAAGGCGCTCTACGTGAGCGCGCTGAAGGCGTCGCTGCCGATGTATACGCCCGACGGCAAGATGCCCGGCGACGGCCCGGCGACGGTGCTGAAGGTGCTGTCCGCGTTCAATCCGTCGGTGAAGGGCAAGCACATCGATCTGTCGAAGACATATACGAACGATTTCGTGAACGCGAAGTAAGCGCCGCGAACGACGCGCGGCCAGTTTTGAACCAGGCTCACGAGGGCCGCCGGCGCCGCAGGGACGGCGCCGGTTCCGATGCAGGACTTCTAGCGATGAATCAACATGTTTCGGCCAATGCACCCGCGATCGAGTTTCGCAACGTGTCGTGCCGCTTCATCTCGCCGGACGGCCGTGCGACCGTCGCGCTGCACGACTTCACGATGTCGGTCGCGCGCGGCGAGTTCGTCGCGATCGTCGGCCCGACGGGCTGCGGCAAATCGACGACGCTCAACCTGATCACGGGGTTGCTCAAGCCCGTGTCGGGCGAGGTGCACGTGATGGGCAAGCCCGTCGACGGCATCGATCCGCGAATCGGCTTCGTGTTCCAGGCCGACGCGGTGTTCCCGTGGCGCACGGTGATCGACAACGTCGCGGCCGGCCCGCTCTTTCGAGGCCGCTCGAAGGAGTCCGCGTATGCGCAGGCGGAGGAATGGATTCGCCGCGTCGGGCTCGCGAAATTCACGAAGCATTACCCGCACCAGCTGTCGGGCGGCATGAGAAAGCGCGTCGCGCTCGCGCAGACGTTCATCAACCAGCCCGAAATCCTGCTGATGGACGAGCCGTTCTCCGCGCTCGACATGCAGACGCGCACGCTGATGCAGGACGAGCTGCTGCAGCTCTGGTCGGCGAACAAGGGATCGGTCGTGTTCGTCACGCACGATCTCGAAGAGGCGATCGCGCTCGCGGACCGCGTGTTCGTGCTGACCTCGCGCCCGGCCACGCTCAAGCGCGTGTACGAGATCGACCTGCCGCGCCCGCGCGTCACGTCGGAAGTGCGCTACGAGCAGCGCTTCATCGAAATCTCGAAGGACATTTGGCACGACCTGCGCGAAGAAGTGCAGATCGGATAAACAGGAAAGGACTGGAGCATGACTGACATGACGCTTCCGACGCCGCTTGGCACCACCACCTCGCTCGAAGACGAAGAGCGCGCCGCGCAGAGCCGATTGCGGCGGCGCCGGCAACTGATCGTCGGGCTGCGCATCGCGGTGCTCGTCGCCGTGCTGGGCGGCTGGGAGATCGCCGCGCGGCTCAAGTGGATCGATCCGTTCTTCTTCTCGATGCCGTCGCTGATCGTCGCGCAGATCCAGGACTGGTTCGTCAACGGCACCTCGCAGGGCCCGCTGTTGCTGCAGGTGTGGGTGACGCTCGAGGAGACGATCGCCGGGTTCCTGATCGGCTCGGTCGCGGGCATCTTCTGCGGAATCGTGCTCGGCCGCAACAAGCTGCTCGCCGACGTGTTCGGGCTCTACATTCAGATCGCGAACTCGATTCCGCGCGTCGTGCTCGGCTCGATATTCGTGATCGCGCTCGGCCTCGGGATGGCGTCGAAGATCGCGCTCGCCGTCGTGATGGTGTTCTTCGTCGTGTTCGGCAATGCGTTTCAGGGCGTGCGCGAGGCCGACCGCTACCTGATCGCGAATGCGCAGATCCTCGGCGCGTCGCGCCGGCAGATCACGACGTCCGTCGTGATTCCGTCCGCGCTCAGCTGGATTCTCGCGAGCCTGCACGTGAGCTTCGGCTTCGCGCTCGTCGGCGCGGTAGTCGGGGAATTTCTGGGTTCCAAGCAAGGCATCGGCCTGTTAATCTCGACCGCACAGGGCGCGTTCAACGCGAGCGGCGTGTTCGCCGCGATGATCGTGCTCGCCGTCGTGGCGCTCGCTGCCGACTTCCTGCTGACCCGGCTCGAGAAGCGGCTCCTGAAGTGGCGGCCCGCCGCGTTCTGAAGACGATGCATCAACGAAACGGCGCATCTTCGGTGCGCCGTTTCGTTTTGGGGCTGGAGTGTGGGGGGATAACGGCATGTCGCACAGCCTGCGCGGCCGGTTGCTTTGGTGGCTGCTGCTGCCGCTTGCCGTGTTCGTCGCGATCGCGGGCGCGATGTCGTACGACACCGCGCGCAAGACGGCCGATCTCGTGCAGGACGGCGCGCTCGTCGCATCCGCGCGCGCGATCGCCGAGGACGTCGACTGGGAAAACGGCGCGCTCGTCGCGAACGTGCCGCCCGCCGCGCTCGAGCTGTTCGAGTCGCCCGCACAGGATCAGGTGTACTACAAAGTTCGCACGGGCGGCGGGCGGCTGCTCGCCGGCAATCCCGATCTCGACAATCCGCCCGCGCCCGCCGCGTCCGGCGCGCAGCCCGTGACGTTCGACACGACGCTCAACGGGCTCGCGATCCGCGCGGTCGCGTATACGCGCGAGCTGTACAACGCGGGCGACACGGAAACGGTGACGGTCGTCGTCGGCAAGACGCAGGCGTCTCGGGAGATGATGATCGCCGCGATCTGGCATCCGCAGCTCTGGCGGCTCGCACTGATGCTCGCGCTCGCGATGGCGCTCGTCTACCTCGGCCTCACGTTCGAGCTGCGGCCGCTGATGAAGCTGAAGGACGACGTCGCGGACCGCGGGCCGATGGAGCTCGAGCCGATCCGCACCGAGCGGCTGCATTTCGAGCTGCGGCCGATCGTCGACGCGATCAATCAATGCATCGCGCGGCTCAACCTGCATGCGGCAACGCAGCGGCGCTTCATCGCCGACGCCGCGCACCAGCTGCGCACGCCGATCGCGGTGATCGACACGCAGATCCAGTGCGCGCGGCAGCGCGAGAGCGACGACGCGGCGCTTGCCGGGCTGCTCGCGTCGATGCAGCGCAGCAGCCGCAGGATGGCGGACGTCACCGACAAGCTGCTGCTGCTCGCGCACGCGGAAGCGGCGTCGCCCGCGCGGCTCACCGCGCGCGTCGACGTCTCGGCCGTGGTGTCCGGCGTGCTCGAGGAGGAGATCGTGCTCGCCGAGCGGCGCAGGATCGATCTCGGCGCGGAGCTCGACGACGATCTGCAGGTTACGGGCAGCGAAAGCCTTTTGTCTGCTCTCCTGATGAATCTCGTCGACAACGCGGTGCGCTACACGCACGAAGGCGGCCGCGTGACGGTGAGCGCGCGGCGCGACGGCGACATGGTCGTGCTCGAAGTCGTCGACGACGGCCCCGGCATTCCGGCCGAAGCGCGGCCGCACGTGTTCAAGCGCTTCTACCGCGTCGCGAAGGACGAGGAAGGCACGGGCCTCGGGCTCGCGATCGTCGAAGAGATCGCGCAGTCGCACGGCGGCACGGTCACGCTCGCGACGGGCCCCGGCAATCGGGGCGTCAGGATGACGGTGCGCCTGCCCGCCTATCGCAATTGAGAGAGTCTCGATGAAACTGTTGCTCGTGGAAGATAACGCGGAACTCGCGCACTGGATCGTCGATTTGCTGCGCGGCGAGGGCTTCGGCGTTGATTCGGCGCCGGACGGCGAGAGCGCGGACACGGTGCTGAAAGCGCAGCGCTACGACGCGCTGCTGCTCGACATGCGGCTGCCCGGCATGAGCGGCAAGGAACTGCTCGCGCGGCTGCGCCGCCGCGGCGACAACGTGCCCGTGCTGATGCTGACCGCGCACGGCTCGGTCGACGACAAGGTCGACTGCTTCAGCGCGGGCGCCGACGACTACGTCGTGAAGCCGTTCGAATCGCGCGAGCTCGTCGCGCGCATCCGCGCGTTGATCCGGCGGCAATGCGGCGTCGGCGCGACGCAGCTCGCGTGCGGCGATCTCGTCTATCTGTTCGGCACGCGCGAGTTCCAGTGCGACGGCGTGCCGCTCGTGCTGCGCCGCCGCGAGCATGCGATCCTCGAGACGCTGATGCTGCAGCAGGGCAAGACGGTATCGAAGGCGCGCCTGATGGATAGCGTGTACGGCCTCGACGACGAACCGAGCGCCGATGCGATCGACATCTACATCCATCGCCTGCGCAAGCACTTGTCGGGCTCGCTCGCGCAGATCATCACGTTGCGCGGGCTCGGCTACATTCTCAGAACGAAGGACGCGGCCGAGTAACGCAAGCCTCCGCGCCGCTCACGGCGCATCGCTCGCATGCCGCGCGCGCATCCGATGCGCGTGCGGCTTTGTTTCGTCCTGCTTCGCAAATCGTCCGATGTTTTCCCGCGCCGGCCGCGACGGCTCACGTCGGCCGAACGCGGCCGAAAAAATGCGCGCTACCCCGTATTTATCCCGAGCAATCCGCACCGCGCGCGAAAGCGGCGCGAAGGATTGCGCCCACTACGATGACGTCGCCGTTCGATGCGCATTGCATCGCGTATTCACAGCCAACGCTGCGTACTACGAAGGAATGGCGGTCAACACGATATCGGAGGGGACGATCTTGAAACGACAATACCTGGCACTTTCCGTCGCGACGGTTGCCTGCGCGGCGCCGCAAGCGCACGCGCAGTCGAGCGTCCAGCTCTACGGGCTCATCGACCTGAGCGTGCCCACCTATCAATCGCACGCGAACGCGAAGGGCGATCACGTGATCGGCATGGGCATCGGCGGCGAGCCTTGGTTCAGCGGCAGCCGCTGGGGCCTGAAGGGCGCGGAGGACATCGGCGGCGGCACGAAGGTGATCTTCCGGCTCGAAAGCGAATACCGGGTGAGCGACGGCCAGATGGAAGACTCGGGCCAGATCTTCGATCGCGACGCGTGGGTCGGCATCGAAAACGAAACGTTCGGCAAGTTCACCGCGGGCTTCCAGAACACGATCGCACGCGACGCGTCGGCGATCTACGGCGACCCGTACGGTTCGGCGAAGCTGACGACGGAGGAAGGCGGCTGGACGAACGCGAACAACTTCAAGCAGATGATCTTCTACGCGGCGAGCGCGACGGGCACTCGCTACAACAACGGCCTCGCGTGGAAGAAGCTGTTCAGCAACGGCATCTTCGCGAGCGCGGGCTACGCGTTCAGCAATTCGACGAGCTTCGCGCAGAACTCGAACTACCAGGCCGCGCTCGGCTACAACGGCGGCCCGTTCAACGTGTCGGGCTTCTTCAGCCACGTGAACCACGGCGGCTACGCGAACAAGTCGTTCTCGGTCGGCGGCAACTACACGTTCGACATCTTCCGCTTGAATGCCGGCTATTTCCGCTACCTCGGCGATCAGGGCCCGCTCGGCCAGCGTCAGGACAACGCATGGACCGTGTCGTTCAAGGTCGCGCCGAAGGGCGCGCTCGATTACGAGCTCGGCTATCAGCAAATGCGCGTGCACAACGCCGCGTACAACAGCGACGGCAACATTCCGAACGCGAACGTCGGCGACTTCAGCCTGACGTCGGGTGTCGGCAACGGCTTCAAGGAAACGCTGTACGGATCGGTGTTCTATCACCTGTCGAAACGCACCGAGCTGTACCTCGCCGGCGACTACATGCGCCTGCACGGCGGCTACACCGTCGCGTCGACGCACGGCTCGACCAATCAGCTCGAGCTGACGACCGGCATCCGCACGCGGTTCTGACCCGCTGCGCGGCACGGCCGGCCGCGATACGGCCGTGCCGCCCTTCCCGCTTCTCCCGTCCAGCTCGCCCGATCTCCTGCGAGACCATGCGGTATTCGACAGCCCGGCTTCACGCCGGGCTTTTTTGTGCCGGCTTCCTGCGCTCGATTCGCGCCCGCGCGCGAGGGCGAAACCTCGCAATGGCGGCGGGCTTGCGAACCTGTGGTAAACATCTGCGTCGCCGAACGCGGGCGCGAAGCCCCGGCAGCCGAGGCTGCGGGCCCCGCCCGGCGGCACGCGCCGCGCCCGGCCGCCGCAAGTCCTTGACCTGCGCCGGGCGGATCGCTAGCGTTTCGCCTTTGCCGCGCCGCGCGGCCCGACGATCGGGCTCGCACGCCGGCGCGAAGACACGCAATTGATGGGAAGAATGATGCAAAAACTCGATGCGGCGAGCCCGGAAGCGCAATCCGCGGATCTCGTGTCCGCGAACATCGAGCGCCTGAAGGCGCTCTTTCCGGATGCCGTGACCGAAGGAGCGGACGGCGCGTCGTTGAATCTCGACGCGCTCGCGGCGCTCGTCGGCGCGCCGGCCGTCGCCGACGCCGACGAGAAGTACGGCCTCAACTGGCACGGCAAGCGCCGCGCGCGCAGGCTCGCGCTCACGCCGTCGACGGGCACGCTGCGTCCATGCCCGCGCGAGAGCGTCGATTGGGCGTCGACCCGCAACCTGATGATCGAGGGCGAGAACCTCGAGGTGCTGAAGCTGCTGCAAAAGAGCTACGCGGGGCGCGCGAAGCTCGTGTACATCGATCCGCCGTACAACACCGGCAAGGATTTCGTCTATTCGGACAATTTCACCGACAGCCTGCGCCACTATCTCGAGCTGACCGGCCAGACGACGGGCGGCAAGCGGGTGAGCAGCAACGCCGATGCGAGCGGCCGTTTCCATACGGACTGGCTCAACATGATCTATCCGCGGCTGAAGCTCGCGCGCGACCTGCTCGCCGACGACGGCGTGATCGCCGTGCACATCGACGAGCACGAGCAGCACGCGCTCGTGCTCGTGATGCGCGAGATCTTCGGCGAGGACAACGAGCTCGGCGTCGCGGTGTGGGACAAGCGCAATCCGAAGGGCGACGCGCGCGGGATCGCGTACCAGCACGAATCGATCGTGTTGTTCGCGCGCGACGCGGCGCTGCTGTTCGAGCGCGCGCCGCTCAAGCGCCCGAAGCGCAACGCGCAGCGCATGCTCGACGCGGCGCGCGCGGCGATCGCGGGCGCGTCGACGATCGCGGACGCGAACGTCGCGTACCGGAGCTGGGTGAAGTCGCAGCAGGCAACGCTGTCGGGCGGCGAGGCGATGTACGACCGGCTCTCGGCCGACGGGCGCGTCTACCGGCTCGTGTCGATGGCGTGGCCGAACAAGAAGAAGGCGCCCGACGACTACTTCGCCGCGCTCATGCATCCGGTGACGGGCCGGCCGTGCCCCGTGCCCGAGCGCGGCTGGCGCAACCCGCCCGCGACGATGCAGGCGCTTATCGACAAGGGGCTCGTCGAATTCGGCGTCGACGAAACCACGCAGCCGCAGCGTATCTACTTTCTCGACGAGAACATGTACGAGAACGTGCCGTCGGTGCTGCCGTTCGGCGGCTCGGACGACGCGCTGATGAAATCGCTCGGCATTCCGTTCGATCAGCCGAAGCCTGTCGAATTCGCCGCGTCGATCGTCGGCTGGTGCACGGACGGCGATGATCTGATCGTCGACTTCTTCGGCGGCTCGGGCACGACCGCGCACGCGGTGATGGCGCTCAACGCGGCCGACGGCGGCCAGCGCCGCTACGCGCTCGTGCAGCTGCCCGAGCCGCTCGACGCCGACAGCAAGGATCAGAAGGCCGCCGCCGATTTCTGCGCGGCGCAGCGCGTGCCGCTCAACCTCGCCGAGCTGACGAAGGAACGGCTGCGGCGCGCGGCGGCGAGGATCGCGGCCGAGCATCCGGGCGTGCGCGCCGATCTCGGCTTTCGCGTGTTCAGACTCGATTCGACCAACGTCTCCGAATGGGACCCGCGCGGCGACGACATCCAGCAGTCGCTGTTCGCGGCCGTCGACCACATCAAGCCGAACCGGTCCGACGAAGATCTGCTGTACGAACTGATGCTCAAGCTCGGCCTCGACCTGTGCGCGCCGATCGAGGCGAGGACGATCGCCGGCAAGGCGGTGTACGTGATCGACGGCGCGATCGTCACGTGCTTCGACGCGCGCATCGATCGCGCGTCGACCGACGCGCTGGGCGTCGGCATCGTCGAGCTGATCGCCGCTTCGGCCGCGGCGGGCGCGGCCGAGGCGCGCGACGTGACATGCGTGTTCCGCGACAGCGGCTTCACGGACGACGTGGCGAAGGTGAACCTGTCGGCGATCCTCGAGCAGCACGGCGTGAAGCGCATCCGGAGCCTCTGATGCGCGCACGCGAGCCACACGCAGACAAGGAAGGTTGAGCATGCAGTTGCATTTCGAGTCGGATCTCGACTATCAGCTCGAAGCGATCGAGGCGGTATGCGATCTGTTTCGCGGCCAGGAGGCGTGCCGCGCCGAATTCAGCGTGACCGCGCAGGCCGCGCGACGGCGCGCGAGCCCGCAGATTTCGCTCGGGATGGCCGAATCGGGGCTCGGCGTCGGCAATCGCCTGACGCTCGACGCCCACGCGTTCGCCGAGAATCTCGCGCGCGTGCAGGTGCGCAACGGCCTGCCGCCGTCCGGCGCGCCGAGCTCGAACGATTTCACCGTCGAGATGGAGACGGGCACGGGCAAGACCTACGTCTACCTGCGCACGATCTTCGAGCTGCACCGCCGCTTCGATTTCACGAAGTTCGTGATCGTCGTGCCGTCGGTCGCGATCAAGGAAGGCGTCTACAAGACGCTGCAGATCACCGAGCGGCATTTCAGGCGCCTGTACGCGGGCGTGCCGTTCGATTGCTTCGTCTACGATTCGGCGAAGCTCGGCGAGGTGCGCAGCTTCGCGTCGAAGTCGACCGTGCAGATCATGATCGTCACGGTCGCCGCGATCAACAAGAAGGACGTCAACAGCCTCTACAAGGACAGCGAAAAGACGGGCGGCGAGAAGCCGATCGACCTGATTCGCGCCACGCATCCGATCGTGATCGTCGACGAGCCGCAAAGCGTGGACGGCGGGCTCGAAGGGCGCGGCAAGGAGGCGCTCGACGCGATGCGGCCGCTCTGCACGCTGCGCTATTCGGCGACGCACGCGGACAAGTATCAGATGCTGTACCGGCTGGACGCGATCGACGCGTACGAGCGCAGGCTCGTCAAGCAGATCGAGATCGCGTCGGCGACCGTCGAGGGCGCGCACAACAAGCCGTTCATGCGCGTGATGTCGATCGCGAGCCGGCGCGGCGCGATCACGGCGCGCGTCGAGCTCGATGTCGCGACGGCCGACGGCGGCGTCGAGCGGCAAACGCTGGCCGTCTCCGACGGCGACGATCTCGAGCGCGCGACGAAGCGCGCGGTCTACGCGAACTTCCGGATCGGCGCGATTCACGCGGCGCGCGGCGCGGAATACCTCGAGCTGCGCTATCCGGGCGGCGACGCGTTTCTGTCGATCGGCGACACGCACGGCGACGTCGACACGCTCGCGATCCAGCGCGAGATGATTCGCCGCACGATCCGCGAGCATCTCGACAAAGAGCTGCGTCTCACGCCGCTCGGCGTGAAGGTGCTGTCGCTCTTCTTCGTCGACGCGGTCGACAAGTACCGGAAGTACGACCGGCACGGCCAGCCGTTCAAGGGCGACTACGCGCTGCTGTTCGAAGAGGAATACCGCCGCGCGGCGAAGCTGCCCGCGTATCGCGCGCTGTTCGGCGGCGTCGACGCCGAGGCCGCGGCCGAAGCCGTGCACGACGGCTACTTCTCGATCGACAAGAAAGGCGGCTGGACCGACACGAGCGACAAGAGCGCGGGCAGCCGCGAGAACGCGGAACGCGCGTACGGCCTCATCATGAAGGACAAGGAGCGGCTGCTGTCGTTCGACACGCCGCTCAAGTTCATCTTTTCGCACTCCGCGCTAAAGGAAGGCTGGGACAATCCGAACGTGTTCCAGATCTGCACGCTGCGCGACATCCACAGCGAGCGCGAGCGCCGCCAGACGATCGGCCGCGGGCTGCGTCTTGCCGTGAACCAGCGCGGCGAGCGCGTGCGCGGCTTCGACGTCAACACGCTGACGGTGGTTGCCGGCGAAAGCTACGAGCAGTTCGCCGAGAACCTGCAGAAGGAGATCGAGGCCGATACGGGGCTGCGCTTCGGCATCGTCGAGACGCATCAGTTCGCGGCGCTGCCCGTGTCGGCCGCGGACGGCAGCGTCGCGCCGCTCGGCGTCGAACAGTCGACCGCGCTGTGGGCGTATTTGCGGGACGCCGGCTATCTCGACGCGCGCGGCCGCGTGCAGGACACGCTGCGCGCGGCGCTCAAGCTGCGCGCGTTGCCTCTGCCCGACGCATTCGACGCGCAGCGCGCGCTGATCGTGGACATGCTGCGCAAGCTCGCGGGCCGGCTCGACGTGCGCAACGCGGACGAGCGTCGCCACATCGCGCTGCGGCGCGACGCGCAAGGCAAGGCGGTGTACCTCGGCGACGAGTTCCGCGCGCTGTGGGATCGCATCCAGTACCGGACGACGTATCGCGTGAACTTCGACAACGCGCGCCTCGTCGAGCGCTGCGTGGCCGCGCTGAAGGCGGCGCCCGCCGTCGCGCAGGCACGGCTGCAGTGGCGCAAGGCCGACATCGCGATCGACGCGGCGGGCATCGAGGCGACCGAAATCGAGGACGCCGGCACGATCGCGATCGACGAGGGCGAAGTCGATCTGCCGGATCTGCTGACCGAGCTGCAGGATCGCACGCAGCTCACGCGGCGCACGATCGCGACCGTGCTGATCGAGAGCGGCCGGCTCGACGAGTTCCCGCGCAATCCGCAGCGCTTCATCGCGCTCGTCGCCGCGACGCTCGAGCGCTGCAAGCGCGATGCGCTCGTCGACGGGATCGAGTACACGCTGCTCGGCGAACGGCACGTGCACGCACTGTCGCTGTTCGAGGACGAGCCGCTCACCGGCTATCTGTCCAGCATGCGGCGCGGCGCGGCCAAATCGATCCACGAGGACGTGCCGTGCGAGACGCCCGCCGAGCGCGCGTTCGTCGAATCGCTCGAACAGGACGACGCGGTCAGGCTGTATGCGAGGCTGCCCGGCTGGTTCCGAATCCCGACGCCGCTCGGCAGTTACAGCCCCGACTGGGCGGTGATGATCGCCGAGGAAGGCGGGCCGCGCCTGTATTTCGTCGTCGAATCGAAGAGCGGCCTGGCCGACGGCGATCTGCGCGCGTTCGAGCGGCGCAAGATCCAGTGCGGCGCCGCGCATTTCCGCGCGCTGGCGGCGGCCGTCGACGATCCAGCGCGCTACGTGCGCGCGCGCACCGTCGACGATCTGCGGGCGTCCACGCCAAACGCGCACGACGCGGCCTGAGCGTCGACACCGCACGTTCTCGCCGTTTTTTCTCGCTGCGTCGCCGCATCGCCGGTGGTTTCCGGCGTGCGGCGCGCAGCGGTTTCCCGCCGCAGGCTCTTGCGCGCGCCCTTCCCCGCTTCGTTTCGCGGTGCGAAGCGAATTTCCTCGAACGCACGCTGCATCGCGCAACGCCGCGCACTTCATTTCGACATCCATAACGTCGGACGATGCCCGTGTGCATCGTCGAGCTAGTGTTTGTGCGCCGTCGGGAAAGATGCGCGCCGCACGCTGTTCCACACTCCGTGCCGGAGATCGACGGCGGCGCCCCGAGCGTCGCCGCGCATAACGACAACCCCAACGGAGACGACGATGAAGAAGTTTGCGGTAGCGGCGGCCGGCCTGGCCGTCACGGCGGGCGCGCACGCGTCCGACGGCAGCGTGACGCTGTTCGGCCTGGTGGATGCAGGCGTGTCCTACGTGTCGAACGAAGGCGGCAAGCGCAATGTGCATTTCGACGACGGCATCGCGGTGCCGAATCTGTGGGGGCTCAAGGGCACGGAGGATCTCGGCGGCGGCGCGAAGGCGATCTTCGAGCTGACGTCGCAGTACGCGCTCGGCAACGGCGCCGCGCTGCCGACGCCCGGCTCGATGTTCTCGCGCACCGCGCTCGTCGGCCTGTGGAGCGAGCGGCTCGGCAGCGTGACGCTCGGCCAGCAATACGACTTCATGACCGATTCGCTGACGTTCGGCTCGTTCGACGGCGCGTTCCGCTACGGCGGCCTCTACAACTTCCGTCAGGGCCCGTTCTCGAAACTCGGGATTCCCGACAATCCGACCGGCTCGTTCGACTTCGACCGGATGGCAGGCTCGAGCCGCGTGCCGAACTCGGTCAAGTACACGAGCGCGAACCTGAACGGTCTCGTGTTCGGCCTGATGTACGGCTTCGGCAATCAGGCGGGCGGCGGCCTGTCGGCGAACAGCACGGTCAGCGCCGGCCTCAAGTACGAGACGGGCAATTTCGCGCTCGGCGCCGCGTACGTCGAAGTCAAGTATCCGCAGATGAACAACGGGCACGACGGCCTGCGCAACTGGGGGCTCGGCGCGCGCTACGCGTTGTCGGCGCTCGATCTGAACCTGCTGTACACGAACACGAAGAACACGCTGACGGGCGCGGCGATCGACGTGATCCAGGCGGGTGCGCGCTACGTCGGCGCGCCGTGGACGATCGGCGCGAACTACGAATACATGAAGGGCAACGCGCAGCTCGAGCACAACTACGCGCATCAGGTCACGGCGGCTGCCCAGTATGCGCTGTCGAAGCGCACGTCCGCCTACGTCGAGACCGTGTATCAGTTCGCAGGCGGCAGCGCCGGCGCGCACGCGTGGATCAACGGCGTGATGGGGCCCGATGCGCAATCGAGCTCGCGCTCGCAGTTTCTCGCGCGCATCGGGATGCTGACCCGCTTCTGAACGCGTTGCGCTCTCCGGCGGCCGTCGCGCGGCGCGAGCCGGCACGGCGCGCCGGGCGCGCGGCCATCCGCCTGCGGCGGCCCGGCCGCAGGCCCGCAGGCCCGCACGCGCGACGCGTGCCGCGCCCCCTCCCCGCATCGGTCTCTTCCGCCCGCATAGGCTTCGCGCGACGGCTTATGTGAACCAGCGCACATAACTCCGCAGTCACCGCGTCAAAATCGTCGCTCGGGCGGCGGAATTCGCGTTCCGGAGTAAACCGGATTCAGTTCGCGCCGAATATTTAATATGCTAACTATATTCGGGCAGACAGGATGCCCCGGCACGGGTCCGGCTGGACGTGTACTCGCAAGGAGCGCATGGTGAACGGCAGATTCTTCACGACGGCGGGCGAATCGCCCGCGTTTCGCGGCCGCGCGTGGGGCCGCGTCGTCACGCAGTACTTCGGCGGACTCGACGCGTGCTGCGACGACGACGCATTCGACGCGCAGCTCAGCCAGTACGAGATCGGCCCGATGCGGGTGTTCACGATCGCCGCGCCCGCGCACCGGATCGTGCGCCCGGTCGCGGCGCTGCACGATCACGGCTCCGACTACTTCAAGCTGATCCTGCAACTGAGCGGCGTGAGCGAAATCGAGCAGCGCGGCAAGGTGTTCCGGCTTCGCACGGGCGACTGGAGCCTGTACGATCCGCGCGTGCCGTACAGCATCGCGAACCTGACGCACGTCGAGCAGCTCGCGATCCAGATCCCGCGCAAGCAGCTAGGCGGCTTCGCGGTGCCCGATCTGCACACGTCCGATGCGCGCGAATTCGAACTCAAGGGGCTGTTCTCGCTGCTGTCGTCGTTTCTCGTATCGTTGTCCGAACAATTGCCGTCGCTGCCCGGCACGACGGGCACCGCGCTGTCGGAGACGATTCTCGGCCTGATCGTGTCGACGCTGAGCGCGCAGCGCGATGCGCAGGGCGAGCACGTCACGCTGCCCACCGTGCTGCGGATGCGCGTCAAGCAATACATCCAGGGCCACCTCGCCGACGCCGATCTGTCGATCGACCGGATCGCGCGCGAGCTGCGCTGCTCGAAGCGCTATCTGCACCGGATCTTCGAGGAGGAAGGCGTGACGATCGACCGCTACATCTGGTCGAACCGGCTCGAGCGCTGCAAGGAGGCGCTCGACAACGCACGCGCGGCGAAGCCCGCCATTTCCGAAATCGCGTTCAGTTGGGGTTTCAGCAGCAGCGCGCACTTCTGCCGCAGCTTCAAGCAGCGTTACGGAATGACGCCGCGCGAGTTCGTGCGGCGGCGCGCGTCGTCCTGAGCCGCACGGGCGGCACGCCGTCGGCTGTCGCCCGGCCCGCTCGCTTCGCGCCGGGCGACGCGCCTGTTTCGATGCGTCAGGCCGCGTTCGCGCCGCTTCCCTTCGATGCAAGATAGCTGCCGTGCAGAATCTCCGGCCGCTCGCGCAGCGTCTGCGCGCTGCCGGCGAATGCGACGCGGCCGCGCTCGAGCACGTAGGCGTCGGTCGCGAGCGCGAGCGCGATCGTCGTGAACTGCTCGATCAGCAGCACCGCCACGCCCTCTTTCGCGATCTGCGCGACGGTCCGCGCGAGGCGCGCCGTGACGGCAGGCGCGAGGCCGAGCGACAGCTCGTCGATGAGGAGCGTATGCGGTTCGCCGATCAGCGCCTGCGACACGCACACCATCTGTTTCTGGCCGCCCGACAGATCGTTGCTGCGTGCATCGAGCTTCGGCTTCAGTTCCGGGAAGATCGCGAGCACGCGTTCGATCGCGTCGTCGAGCCGCCGCGCAGACAGGAACGCGCCGGCGGCGCGCAGGTTGTCGCGAACCGACAGCTCGCCGAGCACGCGATGCCCTTCCGGCACGACCGCGATCCCGCGACGTCGCACCGCCTCGGGCCGCAGCGCGCCGAGCGGCGCGCCGTCGAGCAGCACGTCGCCGGACGTCGCGGGCAGCGCGCCCGCGACGCTCATCACGAGCGTCGATTTGCCGGCGCCGTTCGCGCCGACGAGCGCCGTCACCCGCCCGGGCGCGACCGTGAGCGACACGCCGTGCAGCACGGGTTTGTTCGCGCGATGGACGACGAGGTCTTTCACTTCGAGCTGCATGATCGTCGGACTCCTTGTCAATTGAGATGCGGCGCGCGTGCCGCGCCGCATGCGTGCGGCCGCGCGGGCTCGCGTAATGCCGCGAATGCCGCGGGGCGGTAAAGCGCGTTGCGCGTCAGGCGTGGCGCGTGCGTCGAGCGCGGACCGGCCGGTTGCGCGACGCCGCGCGTCTTTTCGAGTTGCCCGGTCGCGTGTCGCCGCGGCGCGGCGCGATCGGGCGGCGAACCGCAAACCGGCCTTGTGCCGCTCGCGTTCGCGATCACGCGCGACGTTTTCCGCAACGCGCGCCCACCGGTTCGCCGCCTCGCTTCAGGCCTCATGCTCATCGAATGCCTTGCCGAGATACGCGCTGCGCACGAGCGGATCGTCGAGCACCGCGCGCGTCGGCCCGAGCGCGAGCCGCTTGCCGAAATCGAGCACGAGCGTCTGTTCGCACACGGCGTCGATCAGGTCCACGTCGTGATCGATCAGCAGCACCTGCGCGCCGACGAGTTCGGGAATGCGAACGATCACGTCGCGCAGCCGCGCGGCTTCGGCTTCGTTCAGGCCCGCGCCCGGCTCGTCGAGCAGCAGCAGGCGCGGCTCGCCGACGAGCGCCTTGCCGAGCTCGAGCATCCGGCGCTGATACAGGTTGAGCGCCGCGCCCGGCACGTGCGCGACGTCGGCGAGGCCGACGAGCTCGAGCGCGCGCACGGTGTCGTCGCGCGCGGCGAGCGCCGGCATCACGTGCTCGGCGAGCGCGAGCACGTTGTCGTGGACGCTCAGGTCCTCGACGATCTGTTCGGTCTGGAACGTCCGCCGCACGCCCGCGCGCACGCGCTCGGTGACGGAGAGCGCGAGCAGCGCGCGGCCGTCGAGCGCGACGCTGCCCGCGCGCGGCCGCAGAAAGCCGCTCAGCACGTTGAGCAGCGTCGTCTTGCCCGCGCCGTTCGGGCCGATCAGCCCGCAGATTGGCGCGTCGAGCGTCGCGTCCAGCGCGTCGATCACGCGCGTGCCGCCGAACTGCACGGTCAGGTTCGAGATTTCGATCATCGCGCGCCTCCGTCGCGGGGGCGCAACGCGTGCGCGATCCGCGACGCGAGCCCGGCAAGCTGCCCGGCGATGCCGGCGGGCGCGGTGATCAGCGCATGCAGCAGCGCGGCGCCGAAGAAGATCATCGCGAGATAGCCGTTCACCCCGAAATCGGTCAGGAGCGCGGGCACCGCGCGCAGCAGGAGCCCGGTGATCAGCGCACCGAACCAGTGATAGACGCCGCCCACGACCGACAGCGCGAACAGCAGCACCGATTCGGACGCGGCGAACGCGCGCCCGTCGAGCTGGCCGACTGTGCCGGCGAGCAAGCCGCCCGACAGCCCGGCGAGCAGCCCCGCGAGCCCGAACGCCCACGTTTGATAGAGGACGACGTTCACGCCCGCCGCGAGCGCGGTCGTCTCGCCGCGCCGGATCAGCGCCCACGAGCGCCCCGCTTTCGAGCGGCGATGCAGCTCGATCAGCGCGAACGCGAGCGCGGCCCACGCGGCGACGTAGCGGAAATACGCGGCGTCGCTCTGACCAAAGAGCGGCCGCGCCATCATCTGCCGCGCGCCGAACGATAGATGGCCGGTGAAGCCGTCGCCGCCGTCCGGGAAGCCGATCGCGGACACGACGACCTGAAACCCGCCCGCCATCATCAGCGTGACGAGCGCGAGATAGAGGCCGCGCAGGCGCAAAGCGGGCAGCCCGGCGATCATGCCGATCGCGCTGCCGCCCACGGCGCCCGCGATCATGCAAAGCTCGAACGGCACGCCGAGATGCGCGAGCCTGAGCGCGACCCAGCCGCCGACGCCGAGCAGCGCATGCTGCGACAGGCACACGAGCCCGAGCTGCCGATACAGCAGCGCAACGCCGGCGGCGGCGATGCTGATCGTCAGCGCGGACGTCAGCGTCTTGATCCAGTACGCGTCGGCGACGGCGGGCACGACGAGCGCGATCGCGGCGAGCGTGCCGAGCGTCGCGGCGAGCGGGATGCGCGCGCCGCGCGGTCGGACGCGTGCGGCCGCGCGGCGCGGCGGCTCGGCAAAGGCGAGAGGCGTTTTCATGATTCGTTCGCGGCGTGGCCGATCGATTTGGAGCCGATGAAGAGCATCGCGACGAGCGCGATCAGGAACGGCGTCGCGCTGCGGTAGGGCGCGAAGCCGGGCACGGTGATCGCGAGCGCCTCGGCGAGGCCGATCGCGATGCCGGCCGCGACCGTCGCGGGCAGCGACGCGAGGCGGCCGACGATCGCCGCGGCGAACGCCGGGATCACGAGGAACGTGAGCACCGCCGCCTGCAGGCGCACGAGGTTCGCGAGCAACAGGCCCGTGATGCCCGCGAACACGCCGGAGATCACCCACGCGGCGACGTCGACGCGCAGCACGCGAATGCCGAGCAGGCCGCTCAGGTGCCGGTTGTTCGACAGCGCGCGCATCTGAAGCCCCAGCCGCGTGCGCGCGAGCACGACGCCGATCGCCGCCATCATCGCGAATGCGAGCGCGAGGCCGACGATGCGCGTGTACGTGAAGCGGACGTCGCCGAAGTCGAGCGCTTCGCTGTCGGTCGGCAGCACGAGGCGGCGCGGCGTGTCGCCCCAATACCACTCGCAGAAGCCGAGCAGGACGAGCGCGAAGCCGAGCGTCGCGACGCTGCGCACGACGCGCTCGCGCCCGGCGAGGCGCGGCGCGAGCACGAGGCCGTAGACGAGCGACGCCGCGGTCGACGCGGCGATCGCCGCGCCCCACGCGAGCGTCTGCGGATAGTCCGCGTCGAGGCACGCGGCCGCGACGTAGGCGCCGAGCGCGCCCGTCGCGCCGAACGCGAAGTTCAGCACGCCCGATGCGCGATACAGCACGACGAGACCGACGCCCGACAGCGCGTAGACCGCGCCGACGCCGAGCCCGGAGATCAGATACGGAACGAAGTCGATTGCGTTCATGTCGTCAGTGCATCTTCTTTTCGGCCGCGCGGATGTCGGCGAGTTGCGGATCGTCGACCGCCTGGCAGGCCGATGCCGTCTTCCAGCCCGAGCCCGTCGATTGCGCCATGCGGCCCGCGTTGTTCGCGTTGTGCCGGTCGCCCGCGCCGACATAGAACGGGCCGCACAGGATGTCGCTGCGGAAGTCCTTCACCTGGCGCAGCGCGGCCGTCACGTGCGCGCGGTCGAGCTGGTTCGCGGGCAGCTTCAGCAGCGTGTCGGTCACGAGCCGCGCGGCGAGATAGCCCGCCTGCGAGAACGTGTCGCGCGGGTCCTTCTTGTCGCCGTACTTGTTCATCACCGCGAGCCAGTTCTGGTTGTCGGGCGTTGGCGCGTCGAGCGGCTGGAATTCGAGATTCACGTCGAAGTTGCCCTTCCAGTACGGGCCGATCGCCTTCGGCACGCCGAGGTCGTAGCCGGACGCCGCCGACACGAAATGAATCCGCCGGCCGAGGTTCTGCTGCTCGGCGGCCGACAGGATCGGCACCATCAGCCCCTTCGGCAGCCCGAGCAGGATCGCCTGCGGATTCTTCGACGCCGCCTGCAGCACGACCGAGGTCGGATCGGCGGAATCGGGGTCCATCACGATCGTGTCGACGCTCACGCCATTCTGCTTGCCCCACAACGCCGGCCCTTCGCACGACCACGCGCCGAGGCTCGGAATGTTCGGCGCGATGCAGACCATCCGCGTCGCCTTGTACTGCTGCTTCGCGTACAGCGCGGCTTCCGTCATCGACAGGCGCGGCCCCATGTTGAGCGGCACGTAGTTGCGCGCGAAATAGCATTCGCGCGGCACGCCGACGCCCGCGATCGCGATCACGTTCTCCTGCTCGTAGAACTTCGCGTTCGCGCCGCATTCGACGAAGCTCGCGTTGCCCGCGAGCGCGAGCACCTTGCGATCGCGCACGAGCTTAGACGCGACCTGCGACGCCGTTTCCGGATTCCACTGATCGTCTTCGACGAGGTATTGGACCGGCCGGCCGTTGATCCCGCCGTTCGCGTTCACGCACTTGAAATACGCGGCGGCCGCCCGCACCGACGAGCTGAAATCGTCGGGGCCGGTCTTGCCGACGATCGCGCCGATCGGAATCGGCGCGCCGGCCGCGGGCTTGCCGTTCGCGAGCCCGCAGCTCTGCGCGAACGCCGCGTGCTGCGCGAAGAGGCCGGCGGCGCCGATGCACGCGCCGACGAGCGTGCGCTTCATGTTGGGGAAAAGCGGCTTCATCGTGTCTCCTGGTGTTGTCGTGGGGCGCGGCTCCGCGTGCGGGCCGCGCCCTCGGGTGCTGCGTGGATGCTCCGGTGTTGCTCGGGTGTCGCTTCGATACGTCGGTGCTGCAATGCGTCAATGCTTCGGTGCTTCGCCGGCGCTCGGCCGCTTCGCGGCGCGCGCCGGTTCGCGCCGGTTCGCCCGTCAATGCGCGATGCAGACTGACTTGAGCTCGGTGAACTGCTCGAGCGCCGCGCGGCCGAGTTCGCGCCCGTAGCCCGATTGCTTGAATCCGCCGAACGGCAGGTTGTTGTCGAGCATGTTGTGCGTGTTGACCCAGACGATGCCCGCCTTCAGGCGCGGCACGACGCGATGCACGAGCGACAGGTTCTGCGACCACACGCTCGCCGCGAGCCCGAAATCGGTGTCGTTCGCGAGCCGCACCGCGTCGTCGACCGTGTCGAACGGCGTGACCGTGACGACCGGACCGAACACTTCCTCGCGCACGATCCGCATCGAGGGCGCCGCGTCGACGAATACCGTCGGCTTCACGAAATAGCCGCCGTCGAGCGCGCGTGCGCCGCCCGTGACGAGCGTCGCGCCCTCTTCCTTCGCCGCGTCGACGTGGCCGAGCACGCGCTCGAAGTGCCGCTTCGACACGAGCGGGCCGATCTGCGTGTGCGGATCGAAGCCCGAGCCGACCTTCATCGATTCGGCCGCCGCGGCAATGCCGGCAACGACGCGCTCGAAGTGGCGCTTCTGCACGTACACGCGCGAGCCCGCCGTGCAGACTTGCCCCTGGTTGAAGAAAATTCCTTGCGCGGCGCCCCGCGCGGCAACGTCGGGATCGGTGTCGTCGAAGACGATGAGCGGTGACTTGCCGCCGAGCTCGAGCGTGAAGCGCGCCATCCGGTCGACGGCCGCGTGGCCGATCGCTCGGCCGACGCCGACCGAGCCCGTGAACGTGATCTTGTCGACGCCCGGATGCGCGACGAGCGCCGCGCCCGCCTCGGCGCCCGTGCCCGTCACGATGTTCAGCACGCCGTCGGGCAGCCCCGCCTGCTGCGCGAGCTCGCCGAGGCGCAGCGCGGTGAGCGGCGTTTCCTCGGAGGGCTTCAGCACCACCGTGCAGCCGCACGCGAGCGCCGTCGCGACCTTCCACAACGCGATCGCGAGCGGGAAATTCCACGGCACGATCGCGCCGACGACGCCCACCGCTTCGCGGCGCGTGTACGCGAAATACTCGGTGTCGGCGGGCACCGCGATCGACGTGTCGAGCGTCGAGCCTTCGATTTTCGTCGCCCAGCCCGCCATGTAGCGCACGTATTCGGCGCCGCCCAGCACGTCGATCGCGCGCGCGACGCCGACGAGCTTGCCGGTCTCGAGCGTCTCGAGCGCGGCGAGCTCGTCCGCGTGCCGCTCGATCAGTTCGGCGAGCTGATGAAGCAGCTTCTCGCGGCTCGCGGGCCGCATCCGCGGCCAGTCGCCCGAATCGAACGCGCGGCGCGCGGCGGCGACGGCCGCGTCGACGTCGCGTGCGTCGCTCGCGGCGACCTCGGCGATCGTCATTTCGGTCGCGGGATCGACCACGGGCAGATAGCGGCCCGAGCGCGGCTCGGCTGCGCCGCCGTCGATCCAGTTGCCGAATTGGCGGCGGGCGAGAAAGCCGGATTGGCGTTGATGCTGTGTCGAGAGAGCGGCCAGGTTCATGAAGATCTCATGCAAAACGGAACGGTTGAACGGAAGCGCGAATGCGCGTTCACGGCTGCATCGCCCGCGCCACGAGCAGCGTGTCGGTGAACTGCTCGAAGCGCACGATCTTGCCCGCCTCGACGCGCCAGACGTGCGCGACGCGGCACTCGAACGATTTGCCGGTGCGCTTGTAGGTGCCCGAGTAGCGGCCGATGCCGATCACGGTGTCGCCCGCGTCGTGCAGCGCGTCGAGCTTGAACGTGTAGCCGTCCCACTCTTCGCCTAGGCGCCGGAACACGTTGCTGACGATCTCGTCCGCGCTGCGGTACGTGCCCGCGCACGGAAAGCCCGCCATCTCGGTCCATTCGATCGAGGGCGCGATGTCGGCCATCATCGCGGCGGGATCGCGCCGGTCGGATGCCGCGTAGTGATCGGCGACGATTTGATAAGGGGTACGCATCGTGTGCTCCTCAGACAGGTTGCGCATCGTCCGGATAGACGGTCTGCGACAGTTTGCGGATGAACGAGCCGGCCGGCTGGTTCGAGATCGCGCCGTCGCCCGTCTCGCCGAGGAACTTGCCCGTCGAGCGGCCGGCCGCGAAGTTGAACACGAATACCGATGCGACCGGAATCAGGAATTCCCGGAATGTGAATACATAGAGATCGTCGGCGAACTTGTAGGTCGTCGCGAGATCGACGTCGCCGTGGCCGCGCTGCTCGCCGACGAGACATTGCCAGCAGTAGCGCGTCGAGCTCAGGTACGTGTGTTCGTATGTATGGTTCGGGCTGTAGACGTTCAGCGTGCGCGTGCCGATCAGGTCGCGCGTTTGCGCGGGCGCGACGCCCGAAACGCCCGCCTTGGCCGTCTCGGCCTCGCCGCCCGCGAGCGCGCCGACCAGGAAATCCTGCGCGACGCGCGGCTCCGCGCCTGCTTCGTCACGGCTGCGGATGCGCGACAGGATGCCGAGCGCGCGCCGCGTCGCGGTATTGAACACGAGCGTCAGCGCCTCGGCCGGCCGGCTCTTGAACGTGACGTCGACGAAGAACGTGTCGGGCGCGACTTCGATCGCTTCGTACCAGTCGGTGTCGCCCGCATCGCCGTGTCGCCACGAGAGCGTGTGGCCGTCGACGAAATTCGCGGCGAACGCGCCGCTCGGCAGCTCGAACGTCAGCGTGCGGCCGGCGAGCGCCTGCGTCGCGGGCAGCCGGTTCGTGTCGATGCCGGCTGCGAAGTCTTCGTAGTTCTTCCAGTCCTGCGGTGTGTCGCTCATCGGTTCGGTCCTCGAAAAAGGTGTTCTTGCGCGTGGCCGCGCTCAGCGTGCGAATTCGATCGTCGGCAGATCGACGGCCGATGCGCCGCCGTCGACGAGGAGCGACGTGCCCGTGATCATCGACGCATACGGCGACGCGAGATACAGCACCGTGTCGGCGACTTCGTCGGGCTCCGCCGGGCGGCCGAGCGGCACGTCGCGCGTGACGAGCCGGTACGCGTCCTCGCGCGTCGCGAGTCCGTGCGCGTCGCGCAGCGCGTCCATCTGCTCGTCGGCCATCGCGGTGCGCACCCAGCCCGGACACACCGCGTTCACGCGCACGCCGGCGCGGCCGTAGTCGCGCGCGAGCGAGCGCGTGAGGCCGATCAGCGCATGCTTCGTCGTCACGTAGCCGATGACGTTCGGGCCTGCGAAATGTCCGGCGAGCGACGACAGGATCACGATGTTGCCGCGCCGCTCGATCAGCTCGGGCAGCAGCTCGCGCGCGCAGACGAACGCGGTGTCGAGGTTCACGCGCGTCGATTGCGCCCACGATGCGTCGTCGGTGTCGAGCGCGCTGCCGACGCCGTGGCCGCCTGCGTTCGCGACGAGCACGTCGACGCGCCCGAACGCCGCGCGCGCCTCGTCGAGCGCGCGTTGCACGTCGCGCGCGTCGGCGGCATCGCCCGCGACGGCGATCGCGGCGCCGCCGAGCGGTTCGGCGACGGCTTCGAGCGGCTCGCGGCGGCGGCCGACCAGCACCGCCTTGCCGCCCGCTTCGACAAACTTGCGTGCGACGGCGGCGCCGATGCCGGTGCCGCCGCCCGTGATCAACGCGACTTTGTCGTTGAACGTGTGCATGACTGACGTCTCCTTCGATTGAGTGTGAATGCGCGATCGTGACGGCACGACGGCGCAACGTAACAACGCGTGCGCCGTGCTCACCGCAGATGCGCCGCGGGCAGCGGCGCGGCTTGCGGCGCGCCCGCGGCGGCGCGCACGTTCGATACGGCGGCCGGCGACAGCATGAATTCCGCGCAGCGCTCGGCGATCATGATCGTCGGCGCATTCGTGTTGCCGGACACGAGCGACGGCATCACCGACGCGTCGCAGATCCGCAGCCCGCCGACGCCGCGCACGCGCAACTGCGCATCGACGACGGAAGCCGGATCGCCGCCCATCCGGCACGTGCCGGACGGGTGATAGACGGTCTTCGCGTGCGAGCGCACGTAAGCGTCGAGATCGACGCGGCCGCCGTTGCTCGGCAGCATCTCGCCCGCGATCGCCTTCGACATCGACGGCATCCGCATGATCTCGCGCGCGAGCAACAGGCCGCGCATGAGCGCCGCGAAATCGTCCGGATGACTGAGGAAATTGCCGTCGAAGAGAATTGGCGCGTGCGGATCGGCGCTGCGCAGGCGCACCGTGCCGCGCGACTTCGGCCGCAGGAAGCACGGATTGATCGAGATCCCGTGGCCCGCGAGCGGCTCGCGGCCGACGTCGCCGACGAGCACGGGCAGCACGTGGAACTGCACGTCCGGACGGCCGCCGTTCGCGGTGTCGACGAAGCCGCCGCTTTCGACGACGTTCGACGTGAGGAGCCCCGTATGAAACATCGTGTACTGGATGCCGTGACGCAGCGCGTTGAGCCCACGGTCCTGTCCCGCGAGGCTGATCGGCTCGCGCGCGCGCCCGTACAGCGACACTTCGAGATGGTCCTGGAAGTTGAGCCCGACCTCGGTCGAATCGTGCACGACCGGAATGCCGTGCTGCAGCAGTTGATCCGCCGGGCCGACGCCCGACAGCATCAGGAGCTTCGGGCTCGCGAGCGCGCCCGCGCACAGCACGATCTCCGAGCGCGCGCGCACGATCCGCTCTTCGCCGTCGCGCGCGTGGTAACGCACGCCGACGGCCGCGCCGTTCTCGAACACGATGCGCGTGACGAACGCATCGGTTTCGATCGTCAGCAGCGGATCGCGCTTGACGGCGGCGAGATACGTTGCGGCGGTGCTGCCGCGCCGGCCTTCGAACGTCGTCGTCTGATAGAAGCCGGCGCCCGCCTGCGACGCGCCGTTGAAGTCGTCGTTGTACGGCAGTCCGAACTCTTGCGCGCCCTGGACGAACGCGTGGCTGAGCGGATGCCGAAAGCGCGTGTCGCTCACGTGCAGCGGCCCGTCGACGCCGTGCAGCGGCCCCGCGAGCCGGTGATTGTGCTCGGCGCGCCGAAAGAACGGCAGCACGTCGTCCCAGCCCCAGCCGTCGCAGCCGGCGTCGCGCCAGCCGTCGTAATCGGCGGGCGTGCCGCGGATGTAGACCATCGCGTTTACCGAACTGCCGCCGCCGAGCGTGCGGCCCTGCGGCACGTACATCCGGCGGCCGGCCGCGTGCGCTTGCGGCTCGGTCTCGTAGACCCAGGTCCGTTTCGTGCCGATCACGCGCACGAAGGTCGCGGGCGTGTGGACGAAGAACGAATTGTCGGGCGGGCCGGCTTCGAGCAGCAGCACGCGATGCCCGGCCTTGACGAGCCGGTGCGTGACGACGCAGCCGGCAGAGCCGCCGCCGATCACGATGTAGTCGAATTCCGTCGAGCCGTTGTGGTTTGCCGCCGACATATGTCGCTTCTCGCTTGGTCGAATGGATGGACAGGCTGCCACTATCGGCTAAATCGGCCGACGCGTGCGCCGTGTGCGCTGTCGGTCAATTCAAACTGCGTTCTAAGCGGAAGACGCCGGCGACGCGCACGTTGCGCGGTCTTGCGCACACATCGCAGGCACGGTCCGTCCCTTTTGAGGTTCTACGCCGGAACTCCGGAAATTTCCATCAATTCCGGCCCCTCTACGAGCGCGTCCAGGTCGATTTTGTTGTTGCTTTGAAAGGTGTAATGGCCGTTCAGCAGAATTTGCCGCCAGGCCGCCGACGATATATGCGTGAGCCGCGCCAGTGCCGCGATGGTGCCGCCGGCTTTCGATTTAGTCAGTAGCCGCCACGGAATGCCCGAGTTGTAGAAGATGATCGAGTTGGCCATCATGCAACCCACGCGATTGCGAAGGGCGTCGAGCTGAGCGCCGTGTGAGATCCCTGCGTCACGCATCGATTTTGACCACGTCGATTTACTTGCATACCGACGATGTAAAGCGGGCCCGGCAACTCGGATAGGCATTGACCGATTGGGTCCCTTATATCCATAAATCCCCCGGAACTTCGCGACCCTTATATCTCACACTTATGATGGCGATTCGCGCGCCTTGATCGGGAGGCCAGCGGCTGGGCCGTCCCTTACCGAACTTATCCCGCAACTGGAGTTGGATCGTCAGGCGGCCCGAAGGCGGCGGCCGGCATCAGATGGCCCGGTCGTCGGATCGCACCGGAGGTCGCGTGCCTTGCCGAACGGGCGTGCGGTGGCCATCGGTGGATACGGCTGCAGCACTGCTGTATTCATCGGTAGCTGTTTGGGAAAAGCGCCGCCGGATGCGAGCAGCCGGCACCGGTCCTCAGGTCTCTGCCCAATTGTGTGTCACGGCATGCTTGGGCTTCCCCCTATTCACACGTCTTTGCCCGGGATTTTCAGTCTCCGGCTCGTCGTCTTCCGTGATCGTGAATCATCACTAAACCATCCGTTCATCTCCCATGCACGTCGATACTTTCGAAATGCTCGTGGTGGCGCCTCCCGTTCTTCTGTTTGGCCAGCGGCTGGTCGCGCGTGCGGGTTGCTGCGGGCCTAACGATCCCCGAACCTGTCGTCTTCGGGCTCGTCGTCGCGCTCGCGCCGGCTGAATTGCGCGGAGAAGCAGTCTGGAGGTGCGCTTCGACACATCGATGCAAACCCCGCTGATGCTTGCGCTCTTTACCCTGATCGCCCTGAATGCGAAGCTTTCGAGCCTCAAAATCCGGTAGGCCAATGCTGCTGTGCTTCCTGCTCGTGGTGCTCGAGCCTGCGCATTCGGCAGGACGCACTCGGCATTGAACTGGCGAAGGCGTTGGTGTCAGCGGGCGTCGTTACCGAGCCAGCTCGGGGGCGGCGTAATCGGGCCACCTGAGGGGCGCAATGAGGCATGGCCGGAAATCCAGCCCCAGTGCGACTCGCAAACCGATTCGGGCAACTCACGAAACCAGCAATCAGTTGAATGCCATCCGCCTTATTGCGATAGAACTCGTCGATATACGTTATCTTGACGTTGCAGCACGCCGCGATCGACAAGATATCGCCTCAGCCGGGCGTAATCGGTTGTGAACAACTGACAGATTTTGGATATCTCCGATTCGGTGTATTGGGTATCCGGGGCGAAAGCCGTCGCGATCTTTTCGATGGTGAGATCCGATTCCAGCTGTCTATCGCTCAAATCGTCAACGCTACGACGCTGCCGATCGGCAATCTCTTCCCACACGGCGTCGACATCCGAAAATCCACTCTCATCTCGCTGAATAAGGCCGATGCTCAGCAACCGGGTCACGATTTTGCTGACAGCCTTCGTATCGATGCCGGCTTTCTCCACGATGTCGGCAATGCTACTGGCGCCGAGGGCGATCGCAGCATAAACGGAGCGTGTTTCGCGCGACGTCATTGCGGCAATAATGGCGTCTTTGCGAAGACGCTGGCTCAACGCCTCCTCGCCAATCGGCAAATAGCTGCTACGAATTGGAATTTCCCCCAATTCGACAAGCTCTGACTGCAGCGGCTGAGAACGGAGCGTGCGTTCATTTTGTTGACGCTTCCGGACGATACCCAACCCACTCTGGCGGTATTTGTGCAACTCCGGCAGTGTTATAAGCTCGAATGAATCGTCCAGCCTGCGAAACAGCTCTTCCCAGATCGGCGTTCTGACTCGGCGAACGCGTTGTGCGCCCTCCATGCTGACGGTGGTCAACATGGTTGGCTCGTGCAGGCACAGGTATCCACCAGGGGCGATGTGTTCCCAGAGCGCTGCGACGAAGCGAACATCGTCGGCCGGCGTGCCCGCATCGATCCACGCGATGTCTATCGCTCCCCATGAAGCGATGGTGGCGTCGTCGAGTGCGTAGAAGTTGCTTTTGACGAACGTAACGAGGCTCCTGTCGACATCGTGATCCTTCAATGCATCCCATGCTTCTTCGGCCGAGGAACCTTCGGCCGTGAAGTCGTCAATGGTGATCAGCCTGGGTTGATAGATATCGGGAATTCCAGTCGGGTCCAGAAGTGCGCTGCGCTCCTGCCATGTCGAGGCATCCAGTAAATCTTTGTCGTGTTGCCAATCCTGCCGCGTCTGCTGGAGCGCCTTCGCGATGAAAATCGTGCTGTCGCCGGCACCTATCTCGACCACCGTTGCGGGGCGGGTCATGCGGATGAGCGCCGAGATCAGACTGGCGCTGTTCTCGGTGCCCATTCCGGGCCTAATCATGTGCATGGGCGTTCCCTCCAGAAATCAATCGCAACATGCCGGCTTCCGCAAAGTGGATGATGTTCGGGTGCAGTGATTTCGGTATCTCGTTCAAAAGCTTGCCCAGGGAGAAGATATCTCGAGAAGCTTCGCTCAATCGAATGGTTCGACCATTGAGCTGATTGATGGCTACGCGTCCGATCCCGGGGGCGTCGGCAACGATGCAGGTGGGTTCGATCATATAGCGGACCGGAGGAGATGCCGGGAACTCCTGGTCAGTCTCGATGAACCCATGTCGATATAGTGCGACCAATAGCGTGGCCGCTTCATGCACTGCGCCATTGATTTCCATGCTCGGCAGCGCGCCCACTGTTGTCCCTTCCGCGAGCGCGTGAATGTCTTCATGGCGAAACCCTCCAAACGCCTGCGCACTTGCAACCACGACAAGCGATGATCGAATCCCCCGCGCACCGACAAGCCGAGGCGTATTGCGAGTAATGCGCACTGACTTGGACCATCTGACCGAGCGGTCCGGAGCCAGGCATTCAGGACAGGTTGCGAGCGGGTTTCGCAATTCCGGCGGCATCGACTTGCTGAGCGTGTAGCTGCCATTTCCGTCAGCCTGGTCGCCCTGGAGATATTCGGCGAGCTGCCAGGCATATCCCCCCGTACCCTGATAAAAGTTGGGTCGAATCGGATCTGTTCTCATGGTGGTTCAAGCCGATTTCAGTATGACAATTGCCGTTGCCATGCCCACGGCCGTCCCGTCCTGCACTTCGGATGCGATCACTTTTTCGACCGTGAGGCCGCTGGCCTCCGCGATGGGGACGAGTGTCGACGGCGTCCACATCCGGTCTCGAAGATCGCATACGACTCCTTCGATATTCCCGTTTTCATTCCGTCCCGATTGCGCGAAGACCGATCGATGCATGATCAGCTTGTCGCTGTCGTATTTGTAGGCCCACCAGATGAGCGCGGCTTCCCCGTTGCTGCGCCGAAACGGCACCACTGTGCATCGTTTGTCCATGAACGAAAGACGCTCGGGCGTTCCGTCACCGAATACGGCGACCATGATCCTCGATCCGGCGTCGCGCAACCGTGCCTTCGCGCTGCGCAACAGCACTTCGAGCTTATCGTCGTCCAGAATGAAATTGACGGTCGCATCGCCAAACGTCACGACGTCGAAGCGTCGTTGTGTGATCAGCGTCGGCAGATCAAATATGTCGCCCTGGAGCGCGTGAACGTGGCTGTGATGGATGGACGCATTGAAGCGATCGATGGCGACCGGAGAGATGTCGATGCCAAAGCTCTCCTTCAGCGAGAATTTTTCAGCGAGGTGCAGGAGCAGCCGGCCATCGCCGCAGCCTAGATCGAGAATATTGTATCCATCCCGGACAATGGATTCCGCGGCGGAAAAATCCCATGTCGCACGGACGGTCGTCAATTCGTATTCGTCGAATAACGGCTCGTCGAAATAGTAATGGCTGACTCTGAGATCCGCTATGCCCGATGTCACGATGCGATCCAAAGGGGCTTGCAGTTTGATTGATTTCGTATCGTTTGGCTTCGATCCGAAGCGCCCTATACCATCCATCACTACGCTCCTTTTGTAACCATGCTTGGTCGGTTTTTGACATTCCACGCGAAGCCGCATGCGCCGATGATCGCCGTTGCGATTCCAACAGCCACGAGAGCCGTGCTCACGTGTGCCGTGCTGATCATGCCGGCGCTCAGGAAGCCGAGAAATACCGAAGTCTGGATGCAAAATATATAGGCCGGCATTAGGTTGACACGCCGCTGCGGATCAATCGCCTTCATCATGAAACTTGCCGTGAGCGTGTTCTGGATGCCGTTTGCCGATCCGATCAGAAACGTGGCGCACATGATGATCCATGCCGCGTCGCTCAATGCGAGCCATAAAATGCCGAAGCCGATAATACTGGCGGCAATCGAGGCGCCGGCGGCATCGCCGAATCTCGCCAACATCCCGGAAAAAACCACGGGACCGACGATCAGCCCCACACTCAACGCGCTGATAACGAATCCGTAGATCTCGGCACTGAACTGCAGCTCGGTGCGAATTCGAAATATCAACAGCACATTGAGCGTGGATGTCAGCACGACCGTCATCAACAACGGGGCGACCGCACGGATCACGCCGGCTGTGCGAAAGAGATCGGGCAGGTCGAGTCGCCCCTTCTGCTTTTCCTGCGTGGGCGCCCGATCCGATTTTTGACTGGAAGAATCCAGCATCTTGAAACACAGCGCGGTGACAGGCGCGGCGACCAACACCAACAGTGCCAGCAGCAGCAGCCCCCGCGAACGCTGGGCCATGCCGTACAGCAGCCCGCCGAGAGCCGGGCCGCCCACGTAACCCATGTTCCGCACCGATTGCGTAATCCGGTTGACGCGATCGATGTGCCGCTCGTTGTTTGTGTAGCTTGGAATGGCGACCATGATTGCCGCCCACTGAAGGGACCCCGTGGACCCGAGCGCCATTGACACGACGACGTAGCTCCAGAATTGATTGGCCAAGGACGCGGCCGCGATCAGAACCGACTGAAGAAGAAATACCGCGGGAATCGTTTTGCGAGGCCCGATCCGCCGGAGGATCATGGGTGCGATTGGGCCGGAAAGAATGCCTCCGATGAGACCGGCGGCGAGCAATATCGATACCGAGGAAGTGTTGTCGGCCAGTCTCAGGGCAAAGGTCACTTGCGCTGCTTCGTCGGCGAAGCTGCCAAACGACAGGGAGATACAAATAAAAACGAGCGCCCATCGACCTCCGATGCCCATCAAAGCGCTCCCCACCGCGCCAGCGATGCGGCGACACTCAGGAGATCGTCGTTAAGCAGCCTGTCTTTCCCGCTCGATAAATCCAAAATGTTCACTTGCTGACCGGCGGACAGGCAATTCAGAAAGTCATGCAATGCGTGGCTGTATCTGAAGCTGCCGCAGTGACCGTTGGCCGCGACCAGGACCTCCCCCTCCTGCAATATTGGCATCCAGTGCAGGGTGCTGACGGCGTTGAGGGCGATGACATCGTCCAGTTCTTCGACTTCGACGATTGGACGGCCGACATTCAGGCGGCTGCTGGTGTCCGAGATGAGTTGAGAAATCATCATGCGTCTTTTCAGAGACGCGCCGTCAAGCAAGGCCTTCAGGGATGAAAGCAGAAGCTCATCATCAGGGTTCAGGCTCGCGATGCCTGAGGAGCGCACATCATGGCGGGTACGATTGGGCGCCCGCAGCAGGCCCTTCACGTAGTTCGCGTTTTGCTGAGAATCGTTGCCGGTTTCCCAAAAAGCGATATTCACGTTAACTGAAACGTCGGATTTTGTTTCGGCAACGTGAAGCCAGTCCTCAGGGAAATAGGTTACTCGGTTCGTCTTGTTCTCAAGCGGAATGCCTTCGGACTTGAATGATTCATAGTCTGGAAATCGCACGCCAACGAGATCCGAGCGGGTTCCGGGCCAGGTAAACATCGTTTTCCCATCGCGCAAGGTGAACCCGAAATTGTGCGCATGATCCACATGGATTCCGATATAGGTGGATGAATATCGCCCGATAAAGCAGTCAATATCGACGCGGCCGCCAGGCCGATAGCCTATTGACAAGGCGAGTTGGTCAGAAAAGGCTTTTGCGACATCCCAGATGATGGGGCTTGCCGCATGCAGCCCATAGTACATGACCGTCCATTCGTCGTCGCCGGCAAGACACCCGATTCTCGATACATAATCCTCGAGCGTGTTATCGGTGGGAAGCACAAGGAAATCGGAGCGCGGCTCCGACGTGCGCTTTCCGTTGAAAGCGGTTATGACTTCCGACTGAGCGTTGCGCGATCGAATGTCGTTCGCGCACACCGCATATTCCTTGAGCGCACCCAGCACATCTCTATCATTGAATGGGATATGCGATATGGCCAGCTCCGTCGCTTGCTTACCCCATAATTCTTTCACAAATTGCGGCGACAACAATGCGACCATATTCGATTCTCCGTTCAGAGAAGCATGGACAAGTGAGCAAGAGGCCAAGGCCCCTTGCTCAAGAGGCGGATTCAGCAATGCATGAGCATTACCGCGCCGTTCAGACAGCCTCGGCGACAGCCATTACTTCTTCATCGTTACGCTGCGCATACTTGACATTGGCCACAACCGGCTCTACCTCGACGTCATTGCGCTGTGCGTATTTCACATTCGCTACAACCGGCGCTACCTCGGCGTCGTTACGCTGCGCGTATTTGACGTTGGCTACGATCGGCTCGACCTCGCCAGCGGTCAATTCATGAATTCTCGTTATGTTTTCCAAGGAAATCGCCATATTGATGCTCCTTTTTAACGAAACTGAATTTAGGGCAGGTGACGCGTGCTTCCTCGTTTTTCAATTGAGAGGCTACACGCAGCTTCACATTGCATTATATGTAATCGGTGTGTCAAGCATTTGTAATGCCGATAAATCAGTGGATGCTCTAGGAATGTGCTGCATAAATCGCTTCCCCAGTGTCGCGGTTCATTGAAATCAATGCTTTACGCAAACCTCACTAAGAAATTTCCGATATATGCGGAGTTTCATTTGGGTGATCGAGAATCGGACGTTTCCGTACTACAAGGGCTTCCCTGTCGAGTCGCCACATGGGTCGGACGCAAATACATTCCGCGTGGTATCGCGTAAGACAGTGGCCAAAGCCCCGCGGCTTGCCGGCCAGTGCGGCTCCAGAATTGCGCCTCACTCGGCCTCGCCGTTATCGAAGAAGCGGTACGCCACCGTCGTCTTGCCCCAGCCCGACACGCCTGAGGCACGCCAGCCGTCGGCTTGGCCGCCGATCGTTCCGTCAATGTCCTCGCTCGCTTGTTCAGGCGCGCTTCACCAGGAGCGAGGTCAGCAAATTTGGTTTCTGCTTTCAGGGCCAAGACGTTCACGCAACAAGCGGGAGTAAACGCAGCGTGCCGAAAGTTTACGGGCCCCGGTTTATCTCATTGTCCGACGACGGTTTGTTCCGGCCTGCGGGGTGCGGTTGGCAGACTTGCGTATAAGGTAAGGCGATGGGTCGGAGTCCAAGCGGACGCAGCAAACTCTTGGCTGCTCGTCACGTCAAGCAACGAGCTGATTGATGTTCACAATGTGGAACGACGCATTTTTCTGGGATTCCGGCGTTGAACCTGCTTTGGGTGTCACATCGCGCTTTGTGATACCCGTCGTGCATAAAACAGTACCTTGCATTGACCGATACCGGCTGCTATAGTCCGCCCATGTTCACGGCGCGCCGCATAACGGACCGCGGCAGAACATAACAGGGTACCTTGCAACGCACACTACGCCGGCGGAATGGAATGAAGACCCAGTTGAAGAAAGGCACGCTCGACATGTGCGTGCTCGCCGTGCTGGCGCGGCGCGACAGCTACGCGTACGAGCTCGTGTCGACCCTCGCCGAAACGATGGAGATCAGCGAAGGCACGATCTATCCGCTGATGCGGCGCTTGCAGGCCGAGGCGTGGGTCACGACCTACCTCGTCGAATCGACGTCGGGGCCGCCGCGCAAGTACTACTCGATCACCGACGCCGGGCGCGCGAGCCTGCGGCAGATGGAGGACGAGTGGCGAAGTTTCGTCGACGAAGTCAACGGTGTGCTGGCGCTGCACCGCACGCCGGCGCACGGAGAGGAGCGGCAATGAAGCAGGACGCATTCATCCAGCGGTTGCGGCAGGCGCTCGACAGCCTGCCGAAGCGGGAAGTCGACGAGATCGTCGCCGATTACCGCGAATACATCGGCGACGCGCTCGCGGCCGGGCGCGCGGAGGAAGACGTGATCGCCGCGCTCGGCGATCCGGAGAAACTCGCCCGAGAGCTGAAGGCGCAGGCGAACTTCCGGCAATGGGAGGAGCGGCGCTCGTTCGGCAATCTGATGCGCGTCGTCGGCTCGATCGCCGGGCTCGGGCTGCTGCACGTGATCCTGCTCGTGCCGTTCCTGCTGTACATGCTCGTGCTGACGACGGGCTACGTGTTCTTCGGCGCGCTGACGGTGGCGGGCCTCGTCACGCTCGTCGCGTTCGGCAGCCATTACGTGTTCGGCACGCCTGTGCCGGGCGTGCTGCCGTTCGGCGGCGGCGCGGGGCAGGCCGACGTCGCGGGCGCCGCGGCCGGCAAGGGCGCGCCGGGCGGCAAGCAGGCGCAAGGCGGCAAGATCGAGAAGGATGCGCAAAGCGCGAGCGCCGCGGCCGCCGATGCGCTGAACGACGCGAAGGAGCTGCGCGTCGACGGCGAGCGCTACGTGCTCGACCTGCACGACGGCAGCCGCGTGTCGATCGTCACGCGCAAGGGCGTGATAGACGCGCGCAAGCAGGACGGCAAGCTGTCGATCGACGCGATGGGCGACGGCGCGCGCGAGCTGCTCGCGGCGGGCAAGGACGACACGCTCAGCATCGCGCGCGCCGACGTGATCGCGCTCGATCTGAAGAGCGCGAGCGGCGATCAGATGACGGTCGCGAACACGGGGGCGTCGGCGCCGGGCCTGAACGTTCCGGGCATCGCGGGCGGCAACGTGCAGATGACGCCGGACGGCCACGGCGGCATGCACCTGTCGGTGACGAACGGCGAGAACTCGGTGTCGATCGTCGGCGGCCGGATCACTGTCGACAACGGCAAGCAGCACGTCAGCGTCGCCGCGCCGACGGGATTCGCGCTCGGCGGCATCGCGTTCGGCTACGGGCTCGCGATGCTGCCGATCGGGATCGTCGGGCTGCTCGTGTGCATCTGGCTCACGCGGGTCACATGGCGCGCGCTCGTGCGGTACGTGCGGCGGCGGATCGATGCGGTGTCGGCGAAGCTCGAGCGGGAGCGGGTGAGCTGAGGCTCGGCGATTCGGTCAGGCCGTGGCTGTGGAAATGACAAGGGCGTTCGGCCGGGTTTCGAGCGCCCTTTTTCGTCCCCTGAAGAAATCGGTGCTCGGAGACTTCGAGCGGTTGTGAAAAAGTGCCGCTTGCAGGGATGCTCGCCGGCTGGGCGGCGATGGGCGTTCGACGGATTCGGGATGATCGCCGCTTCGCATAAGCGCTCGGCGGCGGCGCATCTTTTTCTGTGCCGTCGGACATATGGATTACCGTCTGTTTTTTTGTATTTTGTTTGTATACATATGTAGTAATAGTCAATAAAGGCTGTGGTCTTCTGTGGATAAGCGCCAAGATGCCTTTCGCATCAATGCCCTGTCGATCGGCCAACCATCTGTACAGGCAATGAATTGTCGCGCACCGTGAAGAACAACTTTTGGGGTGCACAGTCCGAGTGGTGGTTTATCCCCAAATTGTCCACTGGTTGCGGGCAGGCTTTCTCGTTCGGATTGAAGCCCTTCTGTGTGCTGCATCGAATGCGGTGGCGTCTGGCCTATCGCTCACTTGCATTGCAGAAAAACGCCACGGTTCGATAGCTCGGATCGTGACGCGGCATCTGCTTCGTCGCATCGACGGCGGGAGAGCGTGAGCGAGCAAGACGACGAGCGCGGCGAGCGTGGCGAGCGGTACCGGCTTGATGAACGCCGCAACTCGGTCGTCCGACGTCGAACGACGTGCGAGAGCCCGCGATGCGGGAGCCGGGACACCGCGCCGTGTAATGAGCGGCATCAGGAACGAGCCGCCGCCGGCGCCGTGCCGTACTTTATTACCACGACGCGCCGCCGGGCCCGCAAGTTTCATCCCACGGCGGACGCTCGTCATCCGACGCGGGGCCGAAGCTCGAAGAACTCAAGCCGCCGGCGGCTTTCCGCTGACGGCCTTCATCACCTGCCAATACGACGGCGGCCGCGCGACGCAGCCGCGCTCGCGCAGCATCCGGTGCATCTTCGGCAGCCGGAAGTACGGCACCGACGCCATCAGGTGATGCTCGACGTGGTAGTTCACGCGAATCGGCGCGACGGTCGCGCGCGCGAGCCAGCCGGCGTGCGTCGTGCGCGTGTTGCGCAGCGGATCGTCGCCCGTTTCGAGGCACGCATGCTCGGCCATCGAACGGATGCGGATGAACAGCGGAAACGGCGTCACGTACGCGAGCACCCACACGCCGTACAGCCACGGATGGCCGCTCGCCCACAGCGCGCCGAGCAGGATGCCGTTCGTGATCAGCATGCCGGCCGCGGCGCGGAAGAACGCGAGCGGATAGTCCCGCCAGCGGCGGCCTGCCTGCGGCACGCGCCGGATGTCGTTCGTCAGCGACCACTCGAGCACGCCCGCGTCCATCAGCGCGCGGCCGATCAGGAACTTGACGCCCGTCACGCCGGAAACGTCGCGCAGGAACTTGCGCGCGAGCGACGCGCGCGTCGTCGGCAGGCCCGCGACGAGCGACAGATCCGGATCGGCGCTCGACGACGTCGTCGCGTGGTGAGTCAGGTGATACGGGCGGTACTTGCGCAGCTCGTTCCAGATCGGGCGCGCGCACAGCCAGTCGACGAGCACATCGTTCGCCCAACGCGTGCGAAACAGCGTGCCGTGCGCGGCGTCGTGCTGGAGGATGCCGAGACAGAGCTGGCGTCCGGCGAGAATCGTCATGCCGACCGCGAGCGCCAGCGCGAAGCCCCACGGCGGGAAATGCGCGCGCGCGTAGGCGAGGCCCGCGAACGCGAGCGCGATCACCGCCCACGTCGAGCCGACCGCCCATGCGCCGCGCCGGTTCGAGCGTGCGGTCAGCGAACGGATCTCGTCGCGGGTGAAGAGGTCGCGGATGCGGATTCTGTCGGTCATGTCGATGTCTCCCCCAATGCGTCGCGCTAGTGCAGATGGCCGGCCACGGCGGCGCGCGCCGCGCCCGGCGCGGACGGATGCTCGCTGTGGAGGAGCGCGCGCCAGACCCGGTGGCCTGCCGCGACGTAGCGCCGCGCGCATTCGATGAACGCGGCGCGCGCGGCGACGTCGACGAACGGCTCGGGCAGCAGCGGATCGAACACGACTTGCCGGATCGCCTTGCCGCCGAGCAGGAACGCCTCGCGCGCGGCGACGTCGAGATCGAGCTCCGGTGCGCGCGCGAGCCAGTCTTCGAGCTGCGCGCCGAGCGTGCGATATGTATCCGACAGCGCCTCGCCGTCCCACAGCGCGCGGATGCGCGCTTCCTGCTCGGCGTCGAAGCCCATTGCGACGAACACCGCCGCCGACGGCTCGACGCCGAGCTTCGTCAGCCGCCGGCGCACGGCGTCGACGTTGCCTTCGACGTTGTCCGGGCGCATGTACAGGCTCTTGTCCCATTCGCGGAAGCCGAGCATCTCGAGCGCGCGCTCGCGGCGCGCGAGCGCGGTGCGATCGACGCGTCCGAGCGAGATGCACGACACCATCAGATACGCGCCGCTCCAGCGGCGCAGCCGCGATTCGACGGTGCGCCACGCGGTCAGCTCCTCGGAGAGCTCGACGGCCGACGGCCCGAGCCGGTAGCTGCCGCGCTCGGCGCCTTCGACGAGCGATTCGGCCGCGAGCCGCGCGAGCGCGACGCGCACGCTGTTCTCGGTGAGGCCGAACAGCCGGCACGCGATGATCGCTTCGCGCACCTGCAGCGGCTCGCCGTCCTTCGCGACCAGCAAATCGAGGATCAGATGTTTCGCGGTGGGTTGCGTCATGGGGAGATTTCTTGGTCGGAAAGCGAAAGGTGATTACTTAGAATTAATTTATATAGATTTTCGTGTAATGTTTCAAGTGAATTGACGAGGGAAGCGGCGGCGAACGAGGGGGGCGGCATCGCAGTCGCGTTTGTCTTCGCCACGATGCCGGAGTCGGCCTGAGCCTTGTGGGGCGGGAAAGAGCGGCGATCGTGCAGTGCGGAATGAATGGCGAGCCGACGCCGTTCACACGCCGCGACGCTGCGGCGAAAGGTGAGGCGTTCGCGGGCGAAGGTGAGAACGGCGCCGGGCGGCGTGCCATTGCGTACCGAGCCGCGCGCTCGCTATCCGATCGTACGGACGGCGGGAAAAGGCCGACAAAAGGGAGGACGAAAGGCAGACAAAAGGAGGATAAAAGGCGGACTAACGGCAGGCGAACGATGCCGCGGCGAGCTCTCGCGTCGCCGGCTGCGTGCGACGCGGCGTGTCGATTCGACGGCAAAGCGCAACGGCTCGGCGGCAGGCGATGGGCGTGCCGATCCGTCTTGAGCCGTAAGCGGGCGAGCGTTGCCCACCGCGCGGGAGCGGGCGACGAACGCGGCCGGCGCGCGTCTGCGCGTTCGAACCCGCGGCGATGCCGGCGTGCCGCCGCGCGTCTTGCACATTCAGCGCGTTGGGACGCCGCATCGCGTGCCCCGCCGGTCTTTCGGCTTCTTTCGGCTTGTTTGGCGCTCTCATTGTTCGAGTCGGCCCCTTTTTAGCCTCTTTTCAGCTCCTTTGGTTCTTTGGGTCCTTTTGCCCCTTTTGCCTCTTCCTGCAGCGCGCCCGCCGCCCGACTCCCGATCTCAGTCGCCCGCGTTCGTCCCGCCCGCCCCCGAAACCGCGCCCGCACCACCGCCCGCCGCCGCCGCCCGCCGCGCATCCGGCCGATGCCGATACTGAATCGGGCTGCACCCATGCCCGGCCAGGAACGCATGGCTCAGCGCGCTCGCGCTCGCGAAGCCGCATTCGTCGGCGATGTGATCGAGCGTCATCCGGCTCGTGCGCAGCAGGAACGCGGCGAGCTCGACGCGCAGCACGGCGACGTAGCGCCGCAGCGTCAACCCGGTCGCGGCTGCGAAGCGGCGCGACAGCGTGCGCTCGCTCATCGCCGCGCGCACGGCGAGCTCGGCGAGCGTCGGCGGATGCGCGAGCGCGCGCTCGACGATGTCCTGCACCGCGAGCACCGGCCCGTCGCCGTGCCGCTTGTATTGCGCGGCCCACACGGCCATGTGCTCGTACGACGGCAGCGACTGCGTGAGCGCGACCCGCAGCAGCCGCTGCGACACGCCCGCGCCGAAGCAGTAGTCGATCACGTACGCGCAAGCGTCGACAGCCGGATTGATCCCGCTTACGGTGATGAGCCGCCCGTCGACGATGAGCGGCGCCGACGGCATGTAGCGCACCGCCGGAAAATGCCGCGCGAACAGCGTGCGCTCGCTCGGCAGCCCGGTCGCGCCGCGCCCGTCGAGCAGGCCGGCCTTCGCGATCAGCGGCGCCGCGTTGAGCCCGACGACGAGCGCGCCCGCCGCGTAGCGGCGCTTGAGCCAGTCGATGAAGACGCGCTCTACCGCGTCGATCTGCTCGTCCGGCATGAACTGCGCGGGAACGATCACGACTTCGTGCGCGTCGGGCTCGCGCAGCGCGCCCGTCGCCGGCACGTCGATGCCGCCGATCGTCCGCACCGGCCGGCCGTCGTGCGACAGGATCGCGATGTCGAACAGCCGGCTGTTGACGACGTCGAGGCTGCGCGCCCTCATCGTGCCGGCGAGCAGCAGCATTTCCTGCGTGAGGAAAACGTAGCCGCCCAACAGCCGCGGCGGCAGAAGGATCGCGACACCGGGCCGGCCAGCGCCGCGCAGCTGTTTTTTCATGTCAAGAAAATGGCGTTTCGAATCAACGCAGATTGTCGCGGACTTGCTCAAATACCGCAAACAGCAGGCGCCGACGCCGGCCGCCGAGCGATTCCCTCATTGGAGACGCCATGATTCCACGCACCATCTTCGCCGAAGAGCACGAGCAGTTCCGCGAGTCCGTCCGCCGATTCATCGAGTCTGAAGTGATGCCGCACCACGAGCGCTGGGAAGATCAGGGCTACGTCGACCGCGACGTGTGGACGAAGGCGGCCAAGGCCGGCTACCACTGCGCGAGCATGCCGGAGGCATACGGCGGCGCGGGCGCGGACATCCGCTACAGCGTGGTGCTGTTCGAGGAGATCGCGCGCGCGGGCGCGTCGGGGCTCGGCTTCGGGCTGCATTCGGAGATCGTCGCGCCGTACATCCTCCATTACGGCAGCGACGCGCTGAAGGCGCGCTATCTGCCGAAGCTCGCGAGCGCCGAGATGATTGGCGCGATCGCGATGACCGAGCCCGGCGCGGGCTCCGACCTGCAAGGCGTGCGCACGAGCGCGGTGCGCGAAGGCGACCACTACGTGCTCAACGGCTCGAAGATCTTCATCACGAACGGCTGGCACGCGGACGTCGTGATCGTCGTCGCGCGCACGACGCCCGAAGGCGGCTCGAAGGGCACGAGCCTGTTCGTCGTCGACACGGGCATGCCGGGCTTCAGCAAGGGCAAGCGGCTGAAGAAGGTCGGCATGAAGGCGCAGGACACGTCCGAGCTGTTCTTCGACGGCGTGCGCGTGCCGGCCGGCAACCTGCTCGGCGAAGAGAACCGCGGCTTCGTCTACCTGATGCAGGAGCTGCCGTGGGAGCGGCTGCAGATCGCGATCAGCGCGATCGCAGCGGCCGAGGCGGCGCTTTCGTGGACGCTCGACTACACGCGCGAGCGGCGCGCGTTCGGCCGCGCGGTGATCGACTTCCAGACGAGCCGCCACGCGCTCGCCGAGCTCAAGAGCGAGATCCAGATCGGGCGCGTGTTCGTCGACAAGTGCATCGAGCTGCAACTCGCGGGCAAGCTTGATGCGGCGACGGCGTCGATGGCGAAGTACTGGACGACCGAGCTGCAATTCAAGGTGATCGACCGCTGCGTGCAGCTGCACGGCGGCTACGGCTACATGTGGGAATACCCGATCGCGCGCGCGTGGGCCGATTCGCGCGTGCAGCAGATTTACGGCGGCACCAATGAAATCATGAAGGAGCTGATCGCGCGCACGCTGTGACGTGCGCGGCCGGCGCGCAGGCCGCGGCCCGGCACAGCCGCGCGTCGCGGTGCGGGCGGGGCGGTGCTTCGGCTTCTCGGCGCATTGGACGATGAGGGCGCGTGGGGTGCTGAGGCGCTGGGGCGCTGGGGCACTGGAGGCACTGGAGGCGCTTGGGGCGTGCCGGACGTTCGGCACGCATCCGCAGCGTCGATCGTGTCGGACAAGCGATCGAACGGAGTTCGGCACGGCGCGGCGGCGGGCAGCGGTTCGGCCGGTTTTCCGCGCGGCATGAGCATTGGTTTGTCGAACGGTTCGCCGGACGGCTCGCCAAGCGTCAGGCCGCATGACTCGCCGGCGTTCGCCGAGGAATTGCCGAATGGCTCGCCGAGCCGCTCGAGGTCGGTTTGTTTGTCGAAGAGCCGATCCGCCCGCCCGAACGCCGGCTTGGCTGCCCGACCGCCCGACCGCCCGACCAAAACCGTCGGCCCGCAAGACCCGATCGGCGAGATCAGCAAGACCCGACGAGAACGACTCGGCCGGCAGTGCGACGCGACCGCCCCGGCCGCCTCGACCGCCGTCCGAATGCAGCCCTGACCGGCCGTCCTGACAGGCCGTCCTGACAGGCCGTCCCTATCAACCCAAGGAACGATCGATGGAAGCCTACATCTTCGACGCCGTGCGCACGCCGCGCGGCAAAGGCAAGAAGGACGGCAGCCTGCACGGCGTCACGCCGCTGCGGCTCGCCGACACCGCGTTGCGCGCGATTCGCGACCGCAACGCACTCGACACGAGCCTCGTCGACGACGTCGTGCTCGGCTGCGTCGAGCCCGTCGGCGAGCAGGGCGCGTGCATCGGCCGCATCGCCGTGCTCGCGGCCGGCTACGCGCAGACGACGGCCGGCGTGCAGATCAACCGCTTCTGCGCGTCGGGCCTCGAAGCGTGCAACATGGCCGCCGCGCAGGTGATGTCCGGCCAGTCGGACATGGCGATCGGCGGCGGCGTCGAGAGCATGTCGCGCGTGCCGATGGGCTCGAGCGGCGGCGCGTGGCCGGTCGATCCGGCGATCGCGATTCCGAGCTACTTCGTGCCGCAGGGCGTGTCGGCGGACACGATCGCGACGAAGTGGGGCTACAGCCGCGCCGACGTCGACGCATACGCGGTCGAAAGCCACCGCCGCGCGCATGCGGCGACGCAGGCCGGCTGGTTCGCGCGCTCGATCGTGCCGGTGCGCGACGACAACGGCCTGACGATTCTCGATCGAGACGAGACGATCCGCCCGCAGACGACGCTCGACACGCTCGCGGCGCTCAAGCCGTCGTTCGCCGAGCTGGGCGAGATGTACGGCTTCGACGCGGTGATCCGCCAGCGCTATCCGGAACTCGAGCGCATCGAGCACGTGCATCACGCGGGCAACAGCTCGGGGATCGTCGACGGCGCGGCGGCCGTGCTGATCGGCACGCTGGAGGCGGGCAAGCGCGCGGGCCTCGCGCCGCGCGCGCGGATTCGCTCGTTCGCGAGCATCGGCTCGGAGCCGTCGATCATGCTGACGGGGCCGAGCTACGCGGCCGAGAAGGCGCTCAAGCGCGCCGGCATGCGCGCGGCCGACATCGATTTGTACGAGCTGAACGAAGCGTTCGCGTCGGTCGTGCTGCGCTTCATGGACGTGATGGCGATTTCGCACGACAGGATCAACGTGAACGGCGGTGCGATCGCGATGGGCCATCCGCTCGGCGCGACGGGCGCGATGATCCTCGGCACGCTGCTCGACGAGCTCGAGCGGCGCGGCGCGGCCACGGGCCTCGCGACACTGTGCGTGGGCGCCGGCATGGGCACGGCGACCATCATCGAACGGATTTGACGGGGGACCACCATGATCGATTACACGCTCGATGACGACGGCATCGCGACCCTCACGTGGAACCTGCCCGAGCGCAGCCAGAACGTGCTGAACGGCGAGAGCTGCGAGGCGTTCTTCGCGGCGGCGGCGCGCGCGCTTCAGGACGCGGCGGCGAAGGGGATACTCGTCACGTCGGCGAAGCCCGATTTCATCGCGGGCGGCGACCTCGAATGGCTGCAGGCGAGCAACGACGCGGCAACGCTCTTCGAGCGCACGTGCGAGCTGCACCGCGCGCTGCGCGCGCTCGAGACGGGCGGCAAGCCGGTGGCGATCGCGATGCCGGGCTCGGCGCTCGGCGGCGGCTTGGAGATCGCGCTCGCGGGCCATTATCGCGTCGCGGCCGACAATCCGAAAGCGCGCTTCGGGCTGCCCGAGGTGACGCTCGGCCTGTTGCCGGGCGGCGGCGGCACGCAGCGCCTGCCGCGCCTCGTCGGCGTCCAGGCGTCGCTGCCGCTCCTGCTCGAAGGCAAGCGGCTGAAGGCGGCCGATGCGCTGAAGGCCGGCATCCTGCACGCGGTCGTGCCGGCGGGCGAGGAGAGCGCCGCCGCGCGCGCGTGGCTGCTCGACGCGAGCCGCCGCACCGCGACGCAGCCGTGGGACGCGAAGGGCTTCAGGATTCCGGGCGGCGCGCTCACGCACCCGTCCGTCCAGCAGGTGTTCATGGCGGCGAACGCGCTCGCGCGGCAGAAGACATACGGCAACTATCCGGCCGTCGCGAGCATCCTGTCGTGCGTGTACGAAGGGCTGCTGACGGATCTCGACACGGGCCTGAAGACGGAAGCGCGCTATTTCGTGAAGGCGGTGCTGTCGCCGGAAGCGAAGGCGATGATCCGCACGCTGTTTTTCGGGATGAACGAAGCGAACAAGCTCGCCGCGCGGCCGGCGGGCGTGCCGACGCAGCGCTACCGGAAGATCGGCGTGCTCGGCGCGGGCATGATGGGCGCGGGCGTCGCGTACGTGAGCGCGAAGGCGGGGCTCGACGTCGTGCTGATCGACACGAGCGACGAAGCGGCCGCGCGCGGCAAGGACTACTCGCGCAAGCTCGTCGACAAGCAGGTGCAGCGCGGCCGGCTCGCGCAGGAGAAGGCCGACGCGCTCGTCGCGAAGATCACGCCGACGACCGACTTCGCGCGGCTCGACGGCGCGGAGCTCGTGATCGAGGCGGTGTTCGAGGATCGCGCGATCAAGGCCGACGTCACGCGCAAGAGCGAAGCCGTGCTCGCGCCCGACGCCCTCTTCGCGTCGAACACGTCGACGCTGCCGATCTCGGGGTTGGCGCAGGCGAGCGCGCGGCCGGCGAACTTCATCGGCCTGCATTTCTTCTCGCCCGTCGACAAGATGCCGCTCGTCGAAGTGATCGTCGGGCGCGAAACGAGCCAGCAGACGCTTGCGCGCGCGTTCGATTATGTGAAGGCGATCGGCATGACGCCGATCGTCGTCAACGATTCGCGCGGCTTCTACACGAGCCGCGTGTTCTCGACGTACGTGCTCGAAGGGCTCGCGATGCTCGCCGAGGGCGTCGCGCCCGCGCTGATCGAGAGCGCCGGGCTGCTCGCCGGGATGCCGGTCGGGCCGCTTGCGTTGACCGACGAGGTGTCGAGCGAGCTGATCCACAAAATCACGAAGCAGACGCGCGCCGATCTCGGCGACGCGTACGTCGCGCGCCCCGGCGAGGACGTGGCCGCGCGGATGGTCGAGCTCGGCCGGCTCGGCCGCAAGGCGGGGCGCGGCTATTACGACTATCCGGCGAACGGCGGCAAGAAGGCGTTGTGGCCGGGGCTCGCGAGCGAGTTTCCGGCCGCGGCCGAGCAGCCCGACGTGAAGACGCTGATCGAGCGGCTCGTGACGGTGCAGGCGGTCGAGACCGCACGCTGCCTCGTGGAGCGCGTGCTGACGACGGCTCGCGACGCGGACGTCGGCGCGATCCTCGGCTGGGGCTTCCCGGCGTTTCGCGGCGGGCCGCTGTCGCATATCCACGGCGTCGGGGTGGACGCGTTCGTCGCGACGTGCGATCGTCTTGCGGCGCAGTACGGCGCGCGCTTCGCCGTGCCGACGCTGTTGCGCGAGATGGCGGCGCAGGGGCAGAGCTTCTACTGAGCGGGGCGTGTCGAAGCGTGCGGTGATCGGGGTGCGCCGGGCTTCGCGCCGCGTGCGCGATCGCGTTGTGCGCCGCGCGCGGCGAGGCGCGTGATGCGGCGTCGTAACGCATTACGTCGTGGCGCGTCGTATCGCGGGCATCGCAGGCATCGCGCCGCGTCAGTCGAGTCGGTTGCGTCAGTTGCGTCAGTTGCGTCAGTTGTGTCGTAACGCATCGCGCACGCATTGCGCGGAATCGACGCGGGGCGAGCGACGTGACATTGCGTGACGCCGTGTGACGCCGCCGAACCGCGATCGGCGCCGCCACCGACGCACCGCGATTCGGCATCGCACCGAACCGGGCGCATCGAACTTCACGGGAGCGGGCATGGGCCCTTTGCACGGAATCCGAATCGTCGAAATCGCCGGAATCGGCCCCGCGCCGTTCTGCGGAATGCTGCTCGCCGACATGGGCGCCGACGTGATCCTCGTCGAGCGCACGGCCGGCCGCGACGGCGATCCGCTCGATCTCGGCCGTCGCGCGATCTTCAATCGCGGCAAGCGCTCGCTTTCGCTCGACCTCAAGCAGCCGGCGGCGGTCGATGCGGTGCTGCGGCTCGTCGAAGGCGCCGACGCGCTGATCGAAGGGATGCGCCCCGGCGTGATGGAGCGGCTCGGGCTCGGCCCCGATGCATGCTTCGCGCGCAATCCGAGGCTCGTGTACGGTCGGATGACGGGCTGGGGGCAAGACGGCCCGCTCGCGCACGCGGCGGGCCACGACATCAACTACATCGGCCTGTCCGGCGCGCTGTGGTATGCGGGGCGGCCGGGCGACGCGCCGCTTGCGCCGCCGACGCTCGTCGGCGATCTCGGCGGCGGCGCGCTGTATCTCGCGATGGGCGTGCTCGCGGGCATCCTGGACGCGCGCCTGCGCGGCAAGGGCCAGATCGTCGATGCGGCGATCGTCGACGGCAGCGCGAATCTGATGAACCTGCTGCTGTCGATTCACGCGGCGGGATTCATGCCGATGGCGCGCGGCCAGGGCTTGCTCGACGGCCCGCACTGGTACGGCAGCTATCGCTGCGCGTGCGGCGGCTACGTGAGCGTCGGCGCGCTCGAGCCGCAGTTCCACGCGCTGCTGCTGGACAAGCTCGATCTCGCCGACGACGAGGATTTCCGCAATCCGTACGATGCGAGCCGCTGGCCGCGGCTGCGCGAACGGCTCGCGGACCTCTTCGCGAGCCGGCCGCGCGCGCATTGGGTCGAATTGCTGGAGGGCACCGACGTGTGCTTCGCGCCCGTGCTGAGCCCGGTCGAGGCGAAGGCGCATCCGCATCTCGCCGCGCGCGGCGTTTATGCGGAACGCGACGGCGTGCTGCAGGCGGCGCCGGCGCCGCGGTTTTCCGGCTCGCCGGCCGCGCAGCCGGGCGCGGTGCCGCGACGCGGCGCGGACAGCGCCGCGATCCTGCGTGAAGCGGGCTTCGCGGACGACGAGATCGCGGCGCTCGTCGCGAAGGGCTGAGCGGGCCGGGCGCGGCATCGCGTGCCGGCCGATCGGCGGGCGGCGGCGCGCGGCGCGCGATTCGACGCCGCGCGGCGCGCGCTCACGTTCACTTCCCGCCGGTCGTCGGCAGCGGATTCCATTGCCTGAGCGCGCGTTCCTTCGCCGGGCCGTTCTTTGCGAGCCACGCGCTGACTTCGTTGCCGACCGCGTGCCCATATTCGCGATGCGAGTAGATCGCGGCCGCGCCCGCGCCGTCGACGAGCGCGATGCGCGTGAACACCGCTTCGATGAAATCGCGCGTCGGGAACACCACCGAGATGAAGTATTCGGCCGGCTTGCCGGGCGCGGCCGGCACCGCGTCGACCTTCAGAACCATCGCGCGGTTCTGCTTGTAGAGCCCGAGCACCGAGTTCGCGATCGCCGCGAGCCCGTCACCCGTCGTCGCTTCCGGATAGCGCACGAGCGTGATCATGCTGCGCCACGTCAACAGATCTTCCTCGCCCTTCGGCGTGTATTCGAGCCGATTGCTCGCGGCGTCGCGCCGGAAGAAATCGACGCCGTCGAACGACAGCGTCTTGCCGGCGGGTGCGGCGTGCGCGACAGATGCAGTGGACGCAATGGATGCGGCGAGCGTCAGCGCGAGCCAGGCCCGGATGATGCGCATGGAGTGGTCCTCGGATTGGATGGAAGCGCCGGCGGCCGTCTTCGGCGCGGCCGCACACCCGGACTGTAGCCGAATTGCTTGCGTCGTGACGCGCGGCGCACCGCCCATCGAGGATGCGCGCGGGCGAGACGCACGGCATCCGGCGCCCGGACCTATCGCCCGGATTCTCCGTCGACACGCCGCATGACCGCCGCCACCAGGCGATCGCAATCGCCGCCGCCGAATTCGAACACGTCGTGCTCGACGAGGCCGATCTCGCGCGCCAGCGCGTCGCGCAGCAGGCGCTTCGCGCGGAAATGGCGGCTGCGCACGGTCGCCTCCGGAATGCCGAGGCAGTGCGCGGTTTCGTCGACGCTCAGTTCCTCGACCGAGCGCAGCACGAACACGATCCGAAACGCGTACGGCAACCGCTCGAGCTTCTGTTCGAGCAAACCGCGCAGCTCGGCGCGCGCCGCGGCCCGGTACGACGGATCGGGATCGTGCGCGCACATCGCGTCGATTTCGGATTCGGCGTTCATATCGACGATCGGAACGACACGTTGGCGGCGCGCATGCCGGCGCAGACGCGCGAAGCATTCGTTGAGCACGAGCCGCGCGAGCCACGTGAAGAGCGCGGCTTCGCCGCGAAACTCGCCGATCGCGCGGTATGCGGACAGATACGCGTCCTGCAGCGCGTCTTGCGCGTCCGCGTTGGAGTGCAGCGTCGCGCGCGCGATGCGAAAGAGGCGCCGGTTGTGGCGCCGCATCAACAGTTCGAAGGCGGACCGATCGCCCGCGGCGATGCGGCGTGCGAGCAATCGTTCGTCATCCGCATCGTTTTGCGCGAACGCCGTCGCGAAATTCGTCATCTCGATCGCCTCGTGTTGGCGGGCCGCATCAGCGGACGATCAGCGTGGCCTGCATCGTCGGATGAAGCCGGCATTGGTATGGATAATCGCCGCGCCTGTCGGCGACGTAGCGCCACCGTTCGCCCGGCGCGATGTTGCGCGAATCGAACGCGTCCGACATCGCGCTCGCGGTGTGCGCAACGAGATCCTTGTTCACCCATTCAACGCGATCGCCGCGATGCACGGTCAACGTCTGCGGAATGAAGCGCATGCCCTCGATCACGACGACGTGCGTGCCGGGCGACGCGGCTTCGCCGGTCGCCGCGGGAACCGCACCCGCGAGCAGCGCGCCCACGAGCGCGAGCGCGAGCGCGAGCCTGGCCGCCGTTGCGCTGCGCGACGGACGAGCCGGGCGGGCATGCCGGCGCTCAGCCACCGCTCTTTCCCAGCGCGGCTTGCAAGTGCTTCGCGTGATCCAGGTGCGCGACGAACACCGGCCGCGCCTTGACGAGCAGCGCCTTCAGCTCGTCGTTCTTCGCGTTCGGGATCAGCGTCTTGTCGAGCGCGTCCAGCACCGTTTCATGGTAGGCCACTTCATGCGCGACGTACGCGCTGTCGAACGCGGCGCCGTGCAGTGTCTTCAGATTCGCGAGGTTCTCGTCGCCGCCCTGCTTGAGGCTGCGGCTCGTCGCGTTTTCTTCCGGCGCGACGTTCAGTTTGTGCAGCAGATCGGCGGCGGCCTGATTGACGCTGCCGTGATCCGCGACCATGCGCTGCGCGAACGCCTTCACGTCCTTCGATGCGGATCGCGATTCGGCGAGCTTGCCGGCGTCGATGTCGACCTGATTGGCCGTCGCGACGATCGCCGCGATCTGCGGATCGGTCGGCCCCGCGCCCTGCGCGCAGGCGGCGCCGCTCGTGAGCGCGAGCGTCAGCGCGCCGAGCCATCCTCTCGTGATGATCTTCATGCGAGTTCTCCCAAGTGACGGACAGGCGGCGTGCGGAAACGGGCCTCGATGCGGCCGGCGCTGCCGTGCGCCGTGAGGACATAGATGTCGCGTGTCGCCGTCGCGTTCCGGCGCAGCGGAAGCGATGCGGCTCGCACGGCGCTGCCCCCGGCGGACGCGACGCGCCGGCGGCGTTTCGTACGCCCGATGCGCTAGTGCCGCAGCATGCCGCCCGACATGCCGCCGCCATGCGACAGCCCGTGATGAAAACCGCTGCCCATCGGCGGGCCGATGTGACCCGGCGTCATCGGATGAAAATGGTGGAACCGGTGGAAGTGGTGGAAGCGATCGACGAATACGAAGGTCGTGCCGCCGACGACGAAGAAAGGCGTGCCCCAGTACCACGGATCGGAAAACGGGTAGTCGGCGATCGGATACCACAGCACGCTGCCGTCGTCGCTCTCGATGAGCCGCCAGGTGCCGTCGCTTTGCAGGCATGCGCGGCCGACGACTTGCTGCATCGTGCCGTCGATTTCCGCTTGTCCGGTGATCGCCCGGCAGCGAGACGTGTCGATCGACGTGGTGGTTCCGTCATAGGCTTGTGCGCATGCGCAGACGGACACGCTCGCGCACATCAGCGCGGTTGCGCAACGAATCAGCTTGTTCATGATAGGGCTCTGAATGGACACCCCGAAATATCGGCGCGCGGCGCGATGGCCGGCGTCGTCCTGCATGCCGTCCTTTTTCGATGTCGACGAGCGCATGCCGCGCGCGCGGAGCACCGCTTTCGCGAAACGTCTGACGCTCGACTTGTAAACGAACGGACGTGCCGCGCTATTCCATGATGCGCGCGACAAGCGAGTGCGTGGGACGATCGGCGGCATGGCGTGCCGTGAACGAGCCGTTTCCTTGCGTCCGGCGAGCGCGTTGAGGCGTCGCATTGCGCCGATCGCGCCGATCGCGCAGCGCCGCGCGCGGCCGCGATCGATCGGCGCGGCGTGCAAATTGCACTGAGATGCAAGAAATTTGTTCAATTGTCGCGGCGGTTGATCGTTTTCGGCATCTGCCCGACAATCCGGTTCGCCTGGCTGGTTGTGTCAATTCGAATTCCGGTTAAAAAAACCGAGGGAACCATGCCTTACGTCTCCGCCACTTATTCGAGCAACGCCGAGGCGCCGGTCGGCCGCTGGACTTGCGCGCCGAGCTCGGCGCTCACGCCGTTCGACCAAGCGCCGGCCGGCAGCGTCACGTCCGGCGTCGATCTTTGCGGGCAATGCGTGTCCTATGTGAAACGCGTGTGCCCGACGCTGCCGCTCACCGTGCAATGGCGCAAGGGCGCGGCGGTGAAGGGGAATGCGACGATCGTCGCCGGCACCGTGATCGCGACGTTCAACGCGGCCGGCAAATACGACGGCCACGCGGCCATCTACGTGAGCCAGTCGAAGGACGGCGGCGTCCTGGTCTACGACCAGTTCGTGACGCCGCCCACGCCGCAACCGGTTCAGCAGCGGCGCCTGCGCTGGGGCGCGCACGGCCGGTCGAACAACGGAGACAACTTCCATGTCGTGGAGTAAGGCAGCCTGCGCATTGGTCGCGGCGGCGTTTTTCGGCTGTGCGGGCGCGTCCGGCACGACGGGCGCAACCGGCGCGAGCGCGGAAGTCTGCCCGGTGCGGCAGCAAAGCCCGCTGCATTACGTCGACGTGTTCGACGGCGCGCCGAGCGATCTCGCGACGCTGGTTCCCGACGACGCCAGCGAGCGCAACGGCCACTGGGCGCTGGGCTACGTGTACGACGCTGGCCGTTACGTGACGATCCGCTGCAAGTACGCGGACGGCGAGACGCGGGACGTCAAGCTCGCCGGCCGCGTGAATCGCTGCGATTACCGGATCGACGGCAAGAAGGCGTTGCGGGTGACGTGCAAGTGACCGCCGCGTGAGGCGCGATGGCGCGCCGCGCGTTCGATGCGTTCTTGCGTGCGATGCGCGCGGCGTCCGACGAGCCGCGACGCAATTGATCCTCGAGCGGTGCGCGCTTTTCTTCGTCCGTTTTCCATTCTGCCGATCGATGCGGATTGCGTCGGGCGGCGGCGTCGCCTGCCGCACGTCGCGCGCTTACGCCGCGAATTCGACTTCGAGCGAATTAACGGAAACCTGTCCTTGCGTCGCGATCGGCTCGTCAAATCCTCGTTCATCGGGCGCATGCGACACGGCGCGTCGCCGAGGCTGTCCGGGTGCCTGACGACAGCACGCGATGCTTGAACTCGCGAACCGGCAGGCGGCGTGTGTGCGGCGCGCCGTCGATGGGTCCGTCGATGGAGGCGCGTGGTCGACAGCGAGCACGCGTCGCGCGCTCGGAGGCGAACGCATCGAGCGAAAGCCGGACGCCCATCGGGCGCCGCCCGTCAGATCCGCTCTTCGAGCGCATGTGCGACGCCCGCTTCGCCAACGCTGCCCGCGCGCGCACCGACCGCATGGTAGAAGCCGCATACCGATTCGCGGCGCTCAAGCAGTGCGCCGTCGGCACGCTGGCCGGCCGACAACGAGCACGCGTTACGCGCTCGCGGGCAACCGCATCGCACGAAAGCCACGCGCCCGTCGCGCCCGCGGTCAGGTCTGCGCATCGAGCGCACGCGCGACGGCCGCCTCGCCCACGCTGTCCGCCCGCCCGACGACCGCATAGTTGAACCCGCGCACCGATCCGTAGCGCGCGAGCAGCGTGCCGTCGGCGCGCTCGCCGGCCGCGAGCAAGCGATTCGCCGATTCGGGCGGCCGCACGTAGAAGCTCAGCGTGCGCCCGGCCGCATCCTCGTACAGCACCATCGCGGCCGCGCCGCGCTCGGTCGCGAAAAGACGCCCGCCGACGGGCGCGAAGCCCGCGCCGCTCAGGTCCGGCAACCGGACCGACGCGCCGACCTCGCGCGCGACCCACGCCTGCAACTCGCCCGGCCGCTTCTGCACGACGTCGACGCGCGCGCTGCGATCGACGACCATCAGCTTGTACGCGGCGACGGCGTCGCTCATCGGCGCGGCGGGCGTGCTGCGCCAGCCGTGCGCCTGCCAGCCGCCCATCGCGCCGAGCCCGACGCACAGCACGAGCGACGCCGCCACCGCGAGCCGCGCGCGCGCCCGTTCGGCGCGGCGCGCGCGCAGCGCGGCGGGATCGAGCGTCGCAGTCGGCGCGGGCAGCGCGGCCGAATCGAGCGCCGCGCGCAGTTGCTGCGCATCCTGCCGCCAGCGGAGCATTTGCGCCGCGCGCGCCGGATGCAGCGCGAGCCAGCGCTCGACGGCCGCGCGCGCATCGGCGTCGAGCCGGCCGTCGACATAGGCGTGAAGATCGTGTTCGTCGGGCGGAATGTTCATTTCATCAAACGCAGCGAAGGAGCGGAAATCTCGCCGTCGCCGAGCGCGCGCAATGCGTGCCGCGCGCGCGACAGCCGCGACATCACGGTGCCGATCGGAATGTCGAGCAGCTCGGCGACTTCCTGATAGCTGAATCCCTCGACGGCGACGAGCAGCAGCAGGCTGCGCTGCTCCGTCGGCAGCCGGCCGAACGCGTCGAGCATCGATCGCGCGATCGCGTGATCCTCGGCCGACGGCCATTGCGGCTCGTCGTCGTCCCTGATCCGGCCGAGCAGCCACGCGTAGCGCTTCGCGCGGCGCGTCGCATCGACGAACTGCCGGTACAGGATCGTGAAGAGCCAGCTGCGCAGCGCCGAATCGTCGCGCCGCGTCGACCAGCGCGACAGCGCACGCTCGAGCGTCGACTGCACGAGATCGTCGGCGCTGTGGACGTCGCGGGTCAGCCAGAGCGCGAAGCGGCGCAGTCGCGGCAGCAGTTCGCGCAGTTGGTCGTCGAGATCGGCGGGGGGCATGGGCGGGGCGGATGCCGGCGTCGGAGTGGATTCAAAGCGTCAGACGCCCGGTCGCCCGAGTTTATTCCACGCATGCGCGAAAAAATTCCTCGTGGAATAAACCGGGCGGCGATCCGTCATACGCGGGTTCGACACAGGACCTGATGGTCGAGAGCGTACACGATGGAACACCCTTCAACGCCGCCTGCCGAGCCGGTGCGCGGCCTCTGGCGATGGGCGCTGATCGGCGGCGCGGCGGCGGCGGTCGCGGCGTCGTTCGGCTACGTCGGCGGCTGGCTCGCGCCGCACCGGCTGACGCCGCAGCGGCTCGTCGACGCGCTGCAGCGCAACGGCGGCCTGCATCCGGGCTACCGGCGCAATCACGCGAAAGGCGTCTGCGTGACGGGCTATTTCGAAGGCAACGGCGCGGCGAGCGCGTACTCGACCGCGCCCTTTTTCGCGGCGGCGCGCGCGCGGGTGGTCGGACGCTTCGCGCTGCCGGGCGGCAATCCGTACGCGCCGGACAACAGCGTGCCGATTCGCAGCCTCGCGCTGCGCCTGAGCGCGCCCGACGGTGAGCAATGGCGCACGGGAATGAACAGCATGCCGGTGTTTCCGGTCGCGACGCCGCGCGCGTTTTACGAGCAGACGGTGGCGGGGCGGCCCGACCCGAAGACGGGCAAGCCCGATCCGGCGAAGCTGAAGGCGTTCTTCGACGCGCATCCGGAGACGGCCGCGTTCCGCGCGTGGGCGAAGACGGCGAGGCCGGGCGCGAGCTACGTCACCGAGACGTATTACAGCCTGAACGCGTTCTATCTCGTCGATGCGGCGGGGCGACGGCAGGCGGTGCGGTGGCGCGTCGCGCCGGAACAGACGGCCGAGGCGGGCGAAGTCGCGAAGGCGGGCGATCCGAACGTGCTGCAGGAGGATCTGACGCGGCGCATCGGTTCCGGGCCGCAGCGCTGGCGTTTGTTGCTCACGCTGGCGGAGCCGGGCGATCCCGTCGACGACGCGACGCGCGCGTGGCCCGCGAATCGCACGACGATCGATGCGGGCACGCTCGTGCTCGACCGCGTGGAGGCGCAGGGCAGCGGGCCGTGCCGCGACGTCAACTACGATCCGACGATCCTGCCCAACGGCATCCGCGCGTCGGGCGACCCGCTGCTCGCCGCGCGCTCGGCCGCGTATGCGGATTCGTACCTGCGCCGCACGAGCGAAGAAGCCGGGATGCCCGGCGCCGCGCATCCGCTTTCGGAGAAACGATGATGAAGACTACGTTCGGCCCCCTGGCGCGGCTGCTGCATTGGGCGATGGCGGCGATGATCGTCTCGATGTTGTTTGTCGGCGCGGGGATGGTGGCGACGGTGTCGGGGCGGCACGCGGTGCTGATTTCGATTCATAAGCCGCTCGGGGTGGCGGTGCTGGCGCTGGCCTGCGTGCGGGTGGTGGTGCGGTTGAGTTCGCGGCCGCCGGCGTTGCCTTCGGATTTGCCGGGGTGGCAGAAATTCGCGGCGCATGGGTCGCATCTCGCGTTGTATGCGCTGATGATCGCGATGCCGGTGGTTGGGTGGGCGATGCTGTCGGCGGGCGGGTATCCGGTGACGTTGGGCGGCGGCGTGCAATTGCCGCCGATCGCGCCGGCCGATCCGGTTTGGTTCGCTTGGCTGCGGCATGCGCATCGGTGGCTGGCTTATCTGTTCTTCGCGACGTTTCTCGCGCACTTCGCCGCCGCGCTTTATCACGGGTTGATTCGACGGGATGGGGTGTTGAGGGCGATGGTGGGGCGGTGAGCGCGATGGGGTACGGCGATCGCGATTGACGGTGCGGACTTTGTTCTTGGTAACGACCGAAGGAGGGACTGCGGGCCGCAATGATGCAGCCCGCTCGTTCGATCGAAATGCGATCGCGTTCTATGTATCGCTTGTGGAGTTCAGCGAGCGCAACCGCAGCATGCAGCGGAGGCGCAATGAGCGGCGGAGTTTCAAGCCAATTGCAAACATGGATGTCATCGGGCGCCATCGGCCGCTGGGTTCCGGCTTCTACGTACTGTGTCAACCGGATGAGGCCGGCGCTGCAAAAATGAACGCGTGGACCGTCCACATCGCCGTGCTGTCTGCACCGGCAGCGCCACCCATATCCGGCACCGCTTCCGCCTATCTTTTCCGGAAGGCCTGGAAATTTACATCATCGGAGGGTCATACGGGTCGTCGACGGTCTTGAGCCGATTGCCAAGACTCGTCGGCGCGATTTTTTGCTGGCCGGCATGCGCAGCATCCGCGCGATTGCTGCGGAAAGGAACATTGAGATTCTCGTCGAACGCTATTGCGGACCTGACATCCGGCTCAAGTCATATGCCATCTCGGATGCGACACTCTTTGCATGGGCCGGCGTGCACACGGGAACTCACAACGAGATTGTCTCAAAGAAAGGATGGCCGCTATCGTCTTTCCATTCGACCTTGCGGAAGCGGGGAATCTGGCGAAATCGTTGAAGGCGGATTGCTCGAAGCGGCTCGGCTGTATGGTATTGACCGGTGACCGTTCGGGGGCGATGGGTTAGCTTATAGTTGAACTATCAATAAAAAAGACCCATAAGTTTCTCAACTTATGGGTCCCAGATTCTCAGGTTATGCGTCTACCTACACGACACCTCAAACATCAATATTCCCCGCCCTCAACGCATTCGATTCGATAAACGCCCTACGCGGCTCGACCTCATCCCCCATGAGGGTGGTAAAGATCCCGTCCGCCGCAATCGCATCCTCGATCTGCACGCGCAGCAACCGCCGCACCGCCGGGTCCATCGTCGTTTCCCACAGCTGCTCGGGGTTCATCTCGCCCAACCCCTTATACCGCTGCTTCGACATGTTCCGCTCGGCGTCGGCCATCAGCCACTTCATCGCTTCCTTGAAGTCCGACACGTTCGAGCTTCGCTCGCCGCGCTTGATCGCCGCACCCGCGCCGATCAAGCCCTTGAACGTATTCGCGGTGTTCACGAGCTGCTGATAATCGGCCGTGTGCTGGAACTCTTCGTCGATCACCGACACGCGCACGTTGCCGTGATGCGTGCGCTCGACGCGCAGCGAGCGCTGCTCGCGCACCGCATCGTAAGCCGGCACGACGCGCACTTCTGTCTTCGAGTCGTCGGACAGCGCGGCGGCGAGCGCCTTCGCCGACGCCTCCGTCGACGCCTCGCTCGACAGATCGATCGCGACGCCGTCCATGATCGCCTCGAGCGCGGCCGGGTCGTACAGGCGGCTCAGCCGCCCGATAACGCCCTGCGCCAGCAGATACGAGCGCGCGAGCTCGCCGAGCGCGTCGCCGGAGATCGGCGTGCCGTTCTCGATCGGCACGAGCTCCGAGCCCTGCAGCGCGAGGCGCAGCATGTGCGCGTTCAGTTCGGCGTCGTCCTTCAGGTAGCGCTCGTCGCGGCCCGCTTTCACCTTGTAGAGCGGCGGCTGCGCGATGTACACGTAGCCGCGCTCGATCATCTCCGGCATCTGCCGGTAGAAGAACGTGAGCAGCAGCGTGCGGATGTGCGCGCCGTCGACGTCCGCGTCGGTCATGATGATGATCCGGTGGTAGCGCAGCTTGTCGAGGTTGTAGTCGTCCTTGCCGATCCCGCAGCCGAGCGCGGTCACGAGCGTCACGATCTGCTCGGATGACAGCAGCTTGTCGTAGCGCGCCTTCTCGACGTTCAGCACCTTGCCGCGCAGCGGCAGGATCGCCTGGAACTTGCGGTCGCGCCCCTGCTTGGCCGAGCCGCCCGCCGAATCGCCCTCGACGATGTAGATTTCCGACTTCGCCGGGTCCTTCTCCTGGCAATCCGCGAGCTTGCCCGGCAGGCCCACGCCGTCGAGCACGCCCTTGCGGCGCGTCATCTCGCGCGCCTTGCGCGCGGCGTCGCGCGCGCGCGCCGCTTCGACGATCTTGCCGCAGATGATCTTCGCGTCGCTCGGCGTCTCGAGCAGGAACTCCTCGAGCGCCTTCGCGACGACTTCCTCCACCGGCGCGCGCACTTCGGAGGAAACCAGCTTGTCCTTCGTCTGCGAGCTGAACTTCGGCTCCGGCACCTTCACCGACAGCACGCACGAGAGCCCCTCGCGCATGTCGTCGCCGCTCGTCTCGACCTTCGCCTTCTTCGCGATCTCGTTGTCGGCGATGTACTTGTTGATCACGCGCGTCATCGCCGCGCGCAGGCCGGTCAAGTGCGTGCCGCCGTCGCGTTGCGGGATGTTGTTCGTGAAGCACAGCACGTTTTCGTTGTAGCTGTCGTTCCACTGCATCGCCACTTCCACGCCGACGCCGTCCTTCTCGCCGTTGATGTGGAAGATCGTCGGATGCAGCACGCTCTTCGTCTTGTTGATGTACTCGACGAAGCCCTTCACGCCGCCCGCGAACGCGAAATCGTCTTCCTTGCCGGTGCGCTGATCGGTCAGGCGGATGCGCACGCCGTTGTTCAGGAACGACAGCTCGCGGATGCGCTTCGCGAGGATGTCGTAGTGGTATTCGACGGTGCCGAAGATCGTCGGATCGGCCATGAAGTGAACTTCGGTGCCGCGGTTCTCGGTCTCTCCGATCACCTGCATCGGCGAGACGTCGACGCCGTCGCGCGTTTCGAGCATGCGGTTCTGCGCGATGCCGCGATGGAATTCCATGAAGTGCTTCTTGCCGTCGCGGCGCACGATGAGGCGCAGCCAGCTCGAGAGCGCGTTCACGCACGACACGCCGACGCCGTGCAGGCCGCCCGACACCTTGTAGCTGTTCTGGTCGAACTTGCCGCCCGCGTGCAGCTCGGTCATCACGATTTCGGCGGCGCTGCGCTTCGGCTCGTGCTTGTCGTTGAGCTTGACGTCGGTCGGGATGCCGCGGCCGTTGTCCGTCACGGAGATCGAATTGTCCGCGTGAATGGTCACGTGGATGTCGTTGCAGTAGCCGGCGAGCGCTTCGTCGATCGAGTTGTCGAGCACCTCGAACACGAGGTGGTGCAGACCGGTGCCGTCCGACGTGTCGCCGATATACATCCCGGGTCGCTTGCGCACCGCTTCCAGGCCTTCGAGGATCTGGATCGACGACGCGCCGTAGCTATTTTCGGGCTGCGAATTGTGCTGTTCAGTCATGGATGTCTTCCGGTTCTGCTGGGCTGCTCAAGTGGCGGCGCGGTGCTTCTGCCGAAAAAACCCGGGCCGCCTCGGGTTTTTCGCCCCTTGCGGGGGCCGGCGTCGTGCGCCGGCGCTCGAGCGTCCGAATCGCCATAAAAACGCCAAAGGGGCGTGGCGCCCCTTGGTGTATCCGGCGAGTCGTGCGCATCAAATGCGCATCGGCATCACCACGTACTTGAATTCATCGTTCTCGGGCACGGTGATGAGGGCGCTCGAGCTGGCGTCGCCGAGGCTCACCTGGACGGTGTCGACCTTCAGGTTCGCGAGCACGTCGAGCAGATACGTGACGTTGAAGCCGATGTCGACGGTGTCGCCCTGGTAGGCGATTTCCAGTTCTTCCTGCGCCTCTTCCTGGTCGGCGTTCGTCGACATGATCTTCAACTGGCCGGGCGCGATGATGCAGCGCACGCCCTTGAACTTGTCGGACGTGAGGATCGCCGCGCGCTGCAGCGAGCGCTGCAGCTCTTCGCGGCCGATTTCGAACGTGTTCTTGTGCGCTTTCGGGATCACGCGCTGGAAGTCCGGGAACTTGCCCTCCACGAGCTTCGACACGAGCTCGACCTGGCCGAACGTGAACTTCGCCTGCGTTTGCGCGATGTCGATCTTGACCGTGTCGTCGATATCCTCGAGCAGGCGCTGCAGCTCGAGAATCGTCTTGCGGGGAACGATCACTTCCTGGCGGCCGAACGAGCCCTCGATCTTCATCGACGAGAACGCGAGGCGGTGGCCGTCGGTCGCGACGGCCATCAGGCGGTCGCCGTCGACGACGAGCAGCATCCCGTTCAGGTAGTAGCGGATGTCCTGCTGCGCCATCGCGAAATACACCATGCCGAGCAACTGGCGGAACGCCTTCTGCGGAACGGCGAGGCTTGCGCCGAATTCCTTTGATTGCGCGACGGTCGGGAACTCGTCGGCGGCGAGCGTTTGCAGGGCGAAACGGCTCTTGCCGGACTGCACCGTCAGGCGCTTGTCGGTGAGCGACAGCGTGACCTGGCCGTCGGGCATCGCGCGCAGGATGTCGAGCAGCTTGCGGGCCGCGACGGTCGTCGCAACTTGGTCGCCGCCGACGCCGAAATCGGCGCGCGTCGTGATCTGGAGCTCGAGGTCGGTCGACAGGAACGACACGTCCGGGCCGTTCTTCGTAATCAACAGATTGGCGAGGATCGGCAACGTGTGGCGGCGTTCGACGATACCGCTCACGGTTTGCAGCGGCCTAAGGAGGGTGTCTCGTTCGGTCTTGACCAGTTGCATAGAGTTCCTTCGTTCAAATAACGGCCTGCAAGCCTCGCAGCGCCTGCCGGGCGGGCCGCCGGCCCGCCGACGGCGAGGCGGTCAAACCAGTATTGTGCCTCAAAACCGAACCGCCCCTTTTAAATTGGGGCGCTTCCGCGATTCTCAAGCGCCCGCGCGCATCAGCCCTTGAGCGTCTGCTCGAGCACGTGCAACTCGTGGTTGAGCTGCGCGTCCTTGCCGCGCTCGTCGGCGATCTTGCGCACCGCGTGCAGCACGGTCGTGTGATCGCGCCCGCCGAACAGCTCGCCGATTTCGGGCAGGCTTTTCTGCGTGAGCTCCTTCGCGAGATACATCGCGATCTGCCGAGGCCGCGCGATGTTCGCGGGGCGCTTCTTCGAATACATGTCGGCGACCTTGATGTTGTAGAAATCGGCAACCGTCTTCTGGATGTTCTCGACCGAGATCTGCCGGTTCTGCACGGTAAGCAGATCCTTGAGCGCTTCCTTCGTCAGCTCGATCGTGATCTCGCGGCCGTGGAACTTCGAATACGCGAGGATCTTGCGCAGCGCGCCTTCGAGCTCGCGCACGTTCGAGCGCAGATGCTTCGCGACGAAGAACGCGACGTCCTCCGACAGGCTCACGCCCTCCGATTGCGCCTTGCGCATCAGGATCGCGACGCGCATCTCGAGCTCGGGCGGCTCGATCGCGACGGTCAGGCCCGAATCGAAGCGCGAGATCAGGCGATCGTCGATGCCGGAGATTTCCTTCGGATAGGTGTCGCTCGTGATGATCACCTGCGCCTTGTTCGCGACGAGCGCTTCGAACGCGTAGAAGAACTCTTCCTGCGTGCGCGACTTGCCGGAGAAGAACTGGATGTCGTCGATGAGGAGCAGGTCGAGCGAATGATAGTAGCGCTTGAAATCGTCGAACGCCTTGCGCTGGTAAGCCTTCACGACGTCGGACACGTACTGCTCCGCGTGGATGTAGCGGATGCGCGCGCCCGGCTTGTCGAGCAGCAACTGGTTGCCGATCGCGTGGATCAGGTGGGTCTTGCCGAGGCCGACGCCGCCGTACAGGAACAGCGGGTTGTACGAGATGCCTGGGTTGTCGGCCACCTGGATCGCCGCCGCGCGCGCGAGCTGGTTCGCCTTGCCGGTGACGAAGTTGTCGAACGTGAGCACCGGATTGAGCTTCGAGCGCTCGTACATCGAATCGGCGGCTTCGCTGTTCGCGTTCGCCGCGCCCGGGCGCCACGTGCGGCGGCCGGCAGCCGCTTCGTGCGCGGTGAGGCTCGGCAGGTCGAGGTCGGCGGCTTCGTCGGCGTTGAGCGCGGCGGCGTTCGCCTGCGCGGCTTGCGCGGCCTGCGCCGCGGCGACGGCGGCCGCGGTGGCGGCGTTCATGCCGGCGCGCGGGCTCGGATCGGCAGCGCCGGCGGCGGCCGGGGCGGCGGAAACGGGAGCGGAGTTCGCCGCCGACAACGGCGCGCGGGGCGCGAGCGGCGCCGCGCCGGCTGCGGTGCGCTGGCCCGCCTTCGGATCGAGCACGAATTGCACTTCGATCGGCGCGTTCCAGAAATCGCGGGCCAGATCGGAGATCCGGCCCGAGAACTGGCTCTTGACCCAGTCGAGCTTGAAGCGGTTCGGTGCGGCGATCGACAGCGTGTTCGCAGCGGCATCGAAGGCGACCGGGGCCAAGGGTTTGATCCACGTCACGTACTGTTGGGGCGTCAATTCACGCTCCAATAGCGCGGAACAGTGTTGCCAGAAATCGTTCATCGAAGAGCTGTCGTTATTACGGTTGCACGCACGGCGCGCGGCCGCCCTTGTCGCGGATGCGCAACAAGGCCCGGTGCGGCCGTGCAGACGTGCCTCGGACGCTTGCGCGACAAGGGTTTGAGCGCGAGCGCGGGCCGAGGCGGCGTGCGGGATTCTTGGAGATAAGGCGAGATTCTACCGCCAAACGCGGTGCGCGCGGGAGTTATCCACAGGGGCGAATTGTCAGTGGGGCGCAATCGCCACAGCGCGCGGAACCGGGGATCGACACCGCCGATGCGGCCCCGATGTGCCTCTAACGTATTGACCGCCAAGAGAAAAACGGTTTAAATAGCGGGTTCCGCGAAAACCAATCCTGTTATTTTCGGCGATTGCGTTCGCCCGGTTGCCTCGAAAGAGAGGGCACGCGGTCCCTGATTCCCGATATTCTCGAACAAGTGAGAGCAACATGAAACGTACCTACCAACCTTCCGTGACGCGCCGCAAGCGCACCCATGGCTTCCGCGTGCGCATGAAGACGGCAGGCGGCCGCAAGGTCATCAACGCCCGCCGCGCGAAGGGCCGCAAGCGTCTCGCCATCTAAGGGCGGGCCGCGCGCCGTGTCCGCCGTCCGCAGCGATGCGGGCGAGGCAGCCGCTGTCCCGGGTTCGATTCCGTTGCAAGCGTCCGCCGCCTTCCCCAAAGCTGCGCGACTTCTGAAAACGGATGAATTTTCATCCGTTTTTCGTTTGCGCCCGTGGCGGCGCACCGCGCACTTCGTGATCTACGGCAAGCCGACAGGGCACGAAGCGCGTCTCGGGCTCGTCATCGGCAAGAAGTACGCTGCGCGTGCGGTGACTCGCAATATGGTCAAGCGGCTCGCCCGCGAAGCGTTTCGCACGCGTCGCGCCGAGTTCGCCGGCTGGGATATCCTGTTGCGCCTGCATGCGCGCTTCGACAAGAAGGCGATGCCGAGCGCGGCATCCGCGCCGCTCGCGGCGCTGTGCGCGGGCGAGATCCGCGAGCTGCTCGATCGGGCAGCCCGGGAGATCGTCCGTCGCAACGGGGCGAAGCCCGCGTCCGAGTGACGCGCCGACGCCCGTCGCGAACGGCGGCCGGCTGTTCGCCCGATAGGCTCGAACGCGGCGCATCGGCGCCGCCACTGCTATGCAAACGGTTCTGATCGCGTTGCTGCGCTTTTACAAGCTTGCCGTGAGCCCGCTGCTCGGCAGCCGATGCCGTTTTTATCCTTCCTGTTCGGATTACGCGCGCGAGGCAATCCAGTATCATGGCGCCGCGCGCGGCACTTACCTTGCCGCCAGGCGCCTGTGCCGATGCCATCCGTTCTCCGCGGGCGGCATCGACCTCGTCCCGCCGCCCAATTCCGACGCACGTAACGCTCCTCACGAAGCTGAGGCGTCGTCCCATCGACTCTGAGACAACGCATGGATATCAAACGCACCGTCCTATGGGTGATCTTCTTCATGTCAGCGGTCATGCTGTTCGACAACTGGCAACGGTCCCACGGACGCCCGTCGATGTTCTTCCCGAACGTCACGCAGACGAACACCGCGTCGAACGCGGCTAACGGCGCGTCGGGCGCAAGCGCGGCGGCGGCGAACGCGCTGCCGGCGGCCGCGACGGGCGCGGCTCCCGCGACCACCGCGCCCGCGGCGCAGGCGCAGCTCGTGCGCTTCTCGACCGACGTCTACAACGGCGAGATCGACACGCGCGGCGGCACGCTCGCGAAGCTGACGCTGACGAAGGCGGGCGCCGGCAAGCAGCCCGACCTGTCGGTGACGCTGTTCGACCACGCGGCGAACCACACGTACCTCGCGCGCTCGGGCCTGCTCGGCGGCGATTTCCCGAACCACAACGACGTGTTCGCGCAGGTCGCCGGCCCCACGTCGCTCGCGGCCGACCAGAACACGTTGAAGCTGTCGTTCGAGTCGCCCGTCAAGGGCGGCGTGAAGGTCGTGAAGACGTACACGTTCACGCGCGGCAGCTACGTGATCGGCGTCGACACGAAGATCGAGAACGTCGGCACCGCGCCCGTCACGCCCAGCGTGTACATGGAGCTCGTGCGCGACAACACGTCGGTCGAGACCCCGATGTTCTCGCACACGTTCCTCGGGCCGGCGGTGTACTCGGATCAGAAGCACTTCCAGAAGATCACGTTCGGCGACATCGACAAGAACAAGGCCGATTACGTCACGTCCGCCGACAACGGCTGGATCGCGATGGTTCAGCACTACTTCGCGTCCGCGTGGATTCCGCAGCAAGGCGCGAAGCGCGACATCTACGTCGAGAAGATCGATCCGACGCTGTACCGCGTCGGCGTGAAGCAGCCGGTCGCGACGATCGCGCCGGGCCAGTCGGCAGACGTCTCCGCGCGCCTGTTCGCCGGTCCGGAGGAAGAGCGCATGCTCGAGGGCATCGCGCCCGGCCTCGAGCTCGTGAAGGACTACGGCTGGGTGACGATCATCGCGAAGCCGCTCTTCTGGCTGCTCGAGAAGATTCACGGCTTCGTAGGCAACTGGGGCTGGGCGATCGTTCTGCTCACGCTGCTCATCAAGGCGGTGTTCTTCCCGCTGTCGGCGGCGAGCTACAAGTCGATGGCGCGGATGAAGGAAATCACGCCGCGGATGCAGGCGCTGCGCGAGCGCTTCAAGAGCGACCCGCAGAAGATGAATGCGGCGCTGATGGAGCTCTACAAGACCGAGAAGGTGAACCCGTTCGGCGGCTGCCTGCCGGTGGTGATCCAGATTCCAGTGTTCATCTCGCTGTACTGGGTGCTGCTTGCGTCCGTGGAAATGCGCGGCGCGCCGTGGATTCTGTGGATTCATGACCTGTCGCAGCGCGATCCGTACTTCATCCTGCCGGTGCTGATGGCCGTGTCGATGTTCGTGCAGACGAAGCTGAACCCGACCCCGCCGGACCCGGTCCAGGCGAAGATGATGATGTTCATGCCGATCGCGTTCTCGGTGATGTTCTTCTTCTTCCCGGCCGGCCTGGTGCTGTACTACGTGGTGAACAACGTGCTGTCGATCGCGCAGCAGTACTACATCACGCGCACGCTCGGCGGCGCCGCCGCGAAGAAAAAGGCGAGTTGACGCTCGGCTTGCCGAAAAAAGGGGCGACGCAGTTCGCCCTTTTTTTCGAGCCGCCTCGAATGCCGGATGTCGTTTCGGCTGAAGATACGAAAAAGCCGCCTGATCAAGCAGGCGGCTTTTTCATTGATGCGGGCGCCGCGCGGTCAGCGCTTCGACGTATCGCCGTAGAACTGCTCGATCAGTTCCTGCACCAGATAGCGGTGATGCGGCGACAGCGATTCGATCTTCGACGCGAGCTCGATCGTCTCCGGCGTCGGCGGATACTTTTCGTCGCGCGGCAGCGGCTGCGGCGTCGTGCGCGCCGCGCTCGGCGGCGGGCCATAGTGCAGCCAATGCAAGTCGACCCGCAGCCATTCGGCAAGCGTGCGAAGCTTGTCCGGTGTCGGGATTGTGCGGCCCGTCAGCCATTTGTGCGCGGTTTGCGGAGAAACCGGATGCTCGCCGTGATGACGCAAATTGAAATGCAAAGCGAGTTCCGTCGCGCCGGTCACTTTTTCTGGGCTGCGCAACAAGGCGAATTTGAGACGTTCGGTGAACGCCGCTTTTTCTTCGAGTGTCGGCATGGCCAGATTGTGCAGTTCGACCGCTGCCAAGGAGACAACCATTCAGGTTATGATTAGCCCAACTGAGTGACTGTTTAACTGGTGGATGCCAGAGGTTGCGATCGGGCGCGGTTGCGCTCATGCTTGCTGATCGGTGGTTGAGGTCGTTTGGTCGGAATGGCGCCCGTAATTCGTCGTATCAATTGGTTAGCGCAACTAAGATAAACAGAAAATTGCGGAAAATGGCGGGGTGGAACGTTGTCTGCGCAATACTATTGCGCGGCCGGGCTACAATTCGGCATTCAAGGATATCTGCGGTTTTTTTTATTCCCATTCCATTTATTTCAGAATTTTCGCCATGCTCGCCACTGATTCCGATCCGATCGTCGCCATTGCCACCGCGTCCGGCCGAGGCGGGATCGGTGTCGTGCGCATCTCGCTCGGACGCGCCGGGCAAGCCGCGGCGCTCGCGTTGAGCGACGCGCTGTGCGGCGCGCGGCTCGCGCCGAGACATGCGAGCTACGTGCCGTTTCTGGACGGCGCGGGCGAGCCGCTCGATCGCGGCATCGCGCTCTATTTCCCGGCGCCGCATTCATACACCGGCGAGCACGTGATCGAGCTGCAAGGCCACGGCGGGCCGATCGTGCTGCAGCTCGTGCTGCAGCGCTGCCTCGACGCGGGGCGCGCGCACGGCTTGCGGCTCGCGGAGCCCGGCGAATTCACGCGCCGCGCGTTCCTGAACGACAAGCTCGACCTCGCGCAGGCCGAGGCCGTCGCCGACCTGATCGAGGCGAGTACCGAAGCCGCCGCGCGCTCGGCCGGCCGCTCGCTCGACGGCGCGTTCTCGCGCGACATCCACGCGCTCGTGGACGACGTGATCGCGCTGCGGATGCTCGTCGAGGCGACGCTCGACTTTCCGGAAGAGGAAATCGATTTTCTCGAGGCGGCGGATGCGCGCGGCAAGCTCGCGCGCATTCGCGAGCGGCTCGCGCATGTGCTCGGCGACGCTCGGCAGGGGGCGCTGTTGCGCGAGGGGCTCTCGGTCGTGCTCGCGGGGCAGCCGAATGTCGGCAAGTCGTCGCTGTTGAACGCGCTCGCGGGCGCGGAGCTCGCGATCGTCACGCCGATAGCCGGCACGACGCGCGACAAGGTTGCGCAGACGATTCAGGTCGAAGGCATTCCGCTGCATATCATCGATACGGCGGGGCTACGCGAGACGGAGGACGAGGTCGAGAAGATCGGCATCGCGCGCACGTGGGGCGAGATCGAGCGGGCGGACGTCGTGCTGCATCTGCTCGATGCGCGCAGCGGGCTCGGCGCCGACGACGCGGCGATCGCCGCGCGTTTCCCGCTTGGCGTGCCGGTCGTGCGGGTGCTGAACAAGACGGATCTGACGGACGCGCCGGCGTCGGTCGTGCGAGCGGGCGGCGGCGCGGACGGCGCCGAGGTGTGCGAAGTGCGGTTGTCGGCGAAGCGCGGCGAAGGTATCGGTTTGCTGCGCGGCGAGCTGCTGCGCATCGCGGGCTGGCAGGCGGGCGCGGAAAGCGTGTATCTCGCGCGGGAGCGGCATCTGATTGCGCTGCGCGCGGCGCAGGCGCATCTCGCGCATGCGGCCGGGCACGCGGATCAGAATGCTCAGGCACTGGATCTCTTTGCCGAGGAATTGAGGCTCGCGCAGGAGCGGCTCAATTCGATCACCGGGGAGTTTACGTCTGATGATTTGTTGGGGGTGATTTTTAGTCGGTTTTGTATTGGCAAATAACCAGTCGCCAATCGACGGCAAAGGTTCGCAAGAAAAACGCCGAAATCCATTGTCTGGATTGGCTCTGTCTCCAAAGTTCGCCAAGCCTTCGCAATTGACAGCCACGCTTTATTAGTACACATTTCAGTACACAAATTCGCTGTGTACTTTCAGATGTGTACTAACGTCATGCCTAAAATCTCGATTCCCCTGAACGACACGCGCATCAAGACTCTCAAGCCGAAGGTGGCCCGCTACACTGTGTCGGACGGCGGCGGTCTGGTGCTCGAAGTGATGACGTCCGGCTCGAAGTTCTGGCGCTACCGGTATTCCCTGCACGGCAAGCAACAGCCGGTGGTCACGATCGGCGAGTATCCGGCACTGAGCTTGACCATCGCGCGGGAGCGGGCGCGGCGTTACGCGGAGATTGTGGCGGGCGGCGTGTCGCCGGTCGCAGATGCTCGAAAGGACCGAGGCGCGGTGAAGAGCCTCGACACGGTGCGAGAGTTCGGCGGGTATTGGATCGAGCAGCAGATGGCCGACAAGTCCGAGGAATACCTGCGGACGACAAATCGGGCGCTTGAGAAGGACATCTATCCGGCCATCGGCGGCAAGTCCGTTTCAGATGTGACGCCCGGCGATGTGCTCGCGATCTGCGATCGAATCAAGAAGCGCGGCGCTCCGAAAATGGCGCTCTCCACACGGAACGTCCTCAAGCGAATGTACGAGTACGCGATCGCGCGCCAGCTTGTCACGACCAATCCGGCGCAGGCCATTGTCGCGCGCTTTGTCGCCACGCAGGACAGTCGCGACTGCGTGCTGTCGCCCGATGAGATCGGGCATGTGCTGCGCGCCGTCTATGCGTCCAGCATTCGCCGGCCGCTGAAGCTCGCGATTCACCTTCTGGTGCTGACAATGGTTCGCAAGTCGGAGCTAATCGAAGCGCGTTGGGACGAGTTCGACCTCGACGCGAGCATTTGGCGCATCCCCGCCGAGCGGATGAAAAAGGATCGCGAGCACTGGGTTTACCTCGCTCCGCAGGCCGTGGCGATGCTGCGCGAACTGCACGACAGCCGGATCAGTCACCAGTACGTGTTCCCGTCGTCGCGCGGGGCCGACCGGCCGATTGCGAAGAGCACGCTGAATCAGGCTGTCAGGGCGCTCGACATGGAGGTTCAGCACTTCGTCTTGCACGACTTCCGCCGTACCGCCTCGACGCACCTGCACGAGATGGGCCAGCCGTCCGACGCGATCGAGAAGGCGCTTGCGCACTCGATCAAAGGTATCAAGGGCGTGTACAACCGCGCTGAGTATGCCGACGAACGCCGCCGGATCTTGGCGCTGTGGGCCGATTTCGTTGACGCGCAGATCGATGAAGGGCGCAAGGTGGTTATCGGCAAATTCGGCTCTGCAGTCTGAGCTTTGTCACTCGTACAAAAAGTGAACCTGTTCGACTACAATTGGCGGCTACTGGTTACCAAGCGGCTGCAACCCATCCCGTCGCTGACCATTTTTCCCAAGTGGGAAAAATGGTGGACCATGGGTTTGTCCGAACCGGTATTGCCAATGGCAAACGGACATCGCGATGCAAACGCGACGGCGGCGGCTCGCCGGTAAACGATCAAACCACGTCTGGCCAATCCTCGGGTTCCCTCACGAGCGGACGGACGGCGTTACGTCCATGCCATACCTGCATGGTAACGACTCCCTTCTGTGTGGTTCTCGACGGTGAAACGGATACGGCCTAGCGACGGGGTGATCGGGTGACTTGGATCTTTATTATTATGTGCCCCCCTTATGTTGGCCGTCAGTAGAGAAAAGACGCGGGTGTGAGCCCCCGCGTCCCTGCCATAGACGCGGGGTCCCCCGCTTTCCGTCCACCACGAAACTTGCGGTCGGCGTAACAATGTCTGATCGGTGTACGTCGGGGACACCTCCTAGAAAACACGTCGCCGATTCCCTTCGAATCCCGCAGAGCCGCGCCCCGTCTGACTTCGAGGATGATGCAGTCGGTCTACGCCTATCCGCTTAATGCAAAACGAGTTGGAGATTTGGAGATAAACGTCGGAATCGGCCGCGAAGCCTTGTGGTACAAGACTTTGACTGTCTCCAAACAGGGTTGGAGAATGCTGGAGATACTGGAGATAAACGGACCCGGATCGTTACGAATCCAGCAAGATTCGCCGAGCACGCGCCGCCCGGTTCCGTCTGGTGCGTGATCTTCAAAGCGGCTTTGATGCAGGCACGAAATCGCGCGCAAAGGAATGCCCGCCGCCGCCCTCCCGCACGGCGGCGGCGCGGTTCACAGTTCGAGCGTGAAGATGGACGGGCGAACGCGATACACCATGAATTTCCCGTGGCCGGGGATGTATTCCTGTCGATACGGATAGCCGTCGCTGCGCGGCATCAGCACGCCGCGCTTCATCAACGCCTTGGCGACCATCTTGTGATCGAAGCCGGCGCACACGTCCTTGCGGAACACGGCCGCCTCGATCAGATATTCCGTCTCGACGTGCTCGGCGTCGTCGGTGCTCATCTTGCCGCCGAACTCGGCGTAATACTCGCGATCGGACGCGATCGCCGTGCGGCGCTCGTCGCGCTTCACGTGCTGCTTGAAGCCCGCCCGGTGCGGCACGTTCGGCCGATGATCGTCCTGCGCACGGTTCATCCACACGAAACGATTGTCGCCGTGCGCGACGAGGAAGTGCAGCACCTGACGCACGGCTTCCACTTCGTCCGAATTGCCCGCGCCGCCGCGCAGTTCCATCCAGCCTTCGAAGCAACGACGCGCCGCGTCGACCGACGCGCCTTCCGGCCAGCCGGTCAGCCCGTGCGCGGTCGCCAGCTCGCCCGCCACCGCGACGAGACAGAACCGTTTCGCGACGCGCGCCACCTGCGAATGCGCGCCGTCCGGCACCCACTCCGTCACCAGCTCGTCGACGCGCGTGCGCAGATGTTCGGCCAACTCATCGGCCTGCGCGGATGCGAACTCGATGAACGCCGGCCCGGCCGTGCCGTAGTGTTTGCCTGCGTGCCGCTCTAGATGCTCGATCAACGCGGCCGGCGTCGGGAAGCCGTGCAGGTCTTCCACTACGCCCATTTCGCCGACCTCGGCCGGGATGGCCGGCAAGCGCACCTCGATACCACCTTTCATCGGCTTGTTCGCCTCGGCCATCAGCGCGGACACGCTCTTCTCGCCGTTCGACAGGAACAGCAGCCGCCACGTCAGCACCGGCTTGGCCGAACCGTTACGCGACGCGCGCGCCTTGCCCGACTCGTTCGCGAGCATGTAAATCACATCGCCGACCAAGCGCGGCTCGACCTGCCCGATTTCATCGAGAATCAGCAGTGCATCGCTGTGCTGCGTGGCGACCGCTTCGAGCGCGTTGTCGGTTGCCTTCCAGCTCCGCACGTAGTCCGGCGAGCCGAACACGGACGCGGCGATGACGCCGCCCGTCGACTTGCCCTTGGAGGTTGTGCCGAGCAGGTGAAAGCCGCCCGATTGGAGCCCGGAGAAGTGCAGTAGCGGACCAGCGAAGGCAGTCGCGACACAGAACAGCAGTCGGCTGTTGCCGACGCAGTAGGCCGCGACGTCGCGCCGCCAGTCGTCGAGCGTGCCGCGTTCCTTGAACTGGCTCTGGATCGGCGTATCGGCCTGATAGATCAGCGCCTCCTTGCCCGTGCCGATCACGCGATCGGGCAGCACGAACGCGCCGTGATGCCAGCCGACGCGCGGCACGCAGCGCACGCGCTCGTCCGGCCGCGCCATCTGGATGTAGTTTGCGATCTGCGTGCGTGCGGTCTGCGTGACGCCGAGCTTCACGCCCATATCGAGCAGCATGCGCCGCAACTCGGTCCCGTCGCCCGCGAACAGGCCGGCCGGCACCGCCCATCGCTTGAGGATACCGTCGCGGTCGGTGAATTCCAGCAGGTAGCCCCATTCGCTGCTCATCTCGTTACGCGTCTCCGCGATTACGTCGATGCGCGTGCTGATCCAGTGCGGCGGCAGCGGATCGCCCTGATTGTTGAAGCCGTGATACCAGACGCCTTCGTCGTCGACCTCGAACCGCCACGTGCCATCCTGCGCGCGGGCCGTTTTCGGGCGCTTGGCGGGCTTCGCGACTGGCGACCTAGCCTTGCCCTTGTCGGCGTCCGACGAGCCGGCCGGAGCGAACGCCGCGCGCACGGCAGCGGCTACCGCATCCGGGCCGAGGTGGGCGGCCAAGTCGTTGAAGTCCGTACCGGCCGCCGGACGGTTCGGGCCGAAGTCGGGAATGGCCACCGTGCCGGCTACCGCGTCGGCTGCCGCGCGAGCCTTCGTGACGCCCGGATTGCCGTTTGTCGTGTGGTCGTCGTCGGCGCACACGATGAGGTGCGCGTCCGGATACCGACCGCGCAGCGCTGTCGCGATAGCGTGCAGGTTGCCGGCGTCGAACGCGACGGCGGCCGGGTAGCCCGTTGCTGCTGCGAGCGTCGCGCAGGTCGCGTAGCCCTCGCCGACCAGCAGGACGGACGACACCGCGCCGCCGATCAGCGAGAAACAGCCCACCTTGCGGCCGTTCGGCAGATAGCGTTTCTGCCCGTCGGTCAGGATGAATTCGAGCGTCCACAGCTGGCCGTCCGCGTCCCTTGCCGGAATGACGAGTGCGCCGTCGCATGCGGCCGTGCCGATGCTCAGGTTGCCGCGATAGACGCGCAGCGCGTCGGCGGGGATGCGTTTGCGAACGAGGTAGGGGTGATCGGTCGGCGCGGGCTCGGCCGCCGACCAGATCGATTCGGCGAGCGCCGACGCGGCTTGCTGTTTCTCGGCCAGCGCGGCCAGCTCGGCCGCCTCGCGGGCGGCGCGTTCAGCGTGCTGCCGTTCGCGCTGTTCTGGATCGACCGGCTTGGCGCGATGCGCGCGCGGATCGAAGCCGCCAAGCTTTGCGAGGTGGAACAGCGTGTTGATGGTGATCTTGCCGCCCTTGAACGACTTCCACACATCGCGGGCGTCCTTTACGTTGTAGTTCTGCGCGCCTTGGCTCCATTCGTTCCAGAGGGTGAAACCCTCTTCGCCGAACTCGGCCTTGAGCGCCATGCCGGCCTGACGCCACGTGTCGCGATCGTCGGCCGGAACATAGCCGAGCGCGACACTTGCCCGCTCGAATTCGGACATGGGTGCGTTACTCATAGATTCCCATTGGACGCGCGCGGGCCGACTTTCCGATTAGTAGTCCATATCGGCAAGCCGTTTGCCCGGCGCGCGAAGAATTGAATGATGCCGACGGCCGCTTAGCGGCCGAGCATCATGGTCGCCTCAGTGCGTCGTGCGCGGATGGCGCGTGACGCCGAGCGCCGCGAACAGGTGCTGTTGCACGCGCCCCATCAGGCCCGCCACGAACGCGTGGCCGCTGACCGTGACGCGATGCATATCGACTTCGCCGTCGTCGTGCATGCCGGCTTTCAGCCCGCGCACGAAGGCGTCGACCTGAAAGGCGGCGTAGTCGTGCAGACGCACTTCGCCTTTCAGCTCAAGCCATGCATCGGCGCAGACCGCGCCGAGGTCAACGGCGAATTGCAGTTCGATCGATGCGCCCGTGTCGAGCGGCGGCGCGTTGTCGAATCCGTCAATCACGGCGGTTCGGACGTACTGGCTCATTGCGCACCTCCGACATCGGTCATCGCAAAGGCCAGTTCGCGCAGTTCGCTCGCCATGCCCTGCACCAGCCAAAGCAGGTTGACGCGCGCGCCCGCGCTCATGTCTTGAAACGTCGTGAAGCCGTCGTCGGCGAACGCCAGCAGCAGCGATTCGAGGTGCATGGCACGGCTCGCGACGAAGTGGGACAACGCGAGCGTGCCGGCGAATTCGATGCGGCGGCCGTCGTTCATGTGGATCGACAACGCGTCAGCCATGCCGCACCTCCGCGCGCACGAGCGCCGCGATGGCGACGAGTGCCGCGCCGGTCGCATCGAGCGCGGTTTGGTACGTGTCGGCAGTGGCTGCTTCGCGCAGCGCGGCGCGAATGATCGAATGGATAAGGGGAACGTTTCGCCCGGAATGGGCGTGCGTCGGCTGGCGCATTGGGTGCGACCTCCTCGGGTGGGTTGAACGACCCGGCTCCCGCTGTCAAACGAGGTGGCCGGGCACATGGCAGGGTTGACAGACCGGAACCCGAGGACACCGGCGTGCGCGAACGCACCCCCACCAAGGCCCGACCATTGAAGGCGCTTAGTGTGCGGACGCAAAAAAACCGCGCGAAGGCGGCTGTCCGCCTCGGGAATTTTCCGGCTGTCACCCCGGATCGCTGCTGTTTCAGCGACGCTCACAGGATACCGCGCGTCGCCGCGCGGCGCAAATTCGCACGGCAACAGGCCCGAAACGATGGTGCGGAACGGCCGACGCTGGCAGCACCGCGCCATGCCAAAGTGACATTGGGTGCGCGCGATCGTCATGCGCTGAGCCCGTTTTCGATCAGCGTGACCGCGATGCGTTGCAGGCGCACGGCGGCGCGGGCGTGCTGGTCGTCACCGCGCGACCGGAGCACGTCGGTAGTGGCATCGATCCGCTGCACCATCGGATCGGTGAGGGGCCGGCCGGCATCGTCCAACGCGTCGCCCACGTCGAGCGCAGCATCTTCCAGCTCGCTCGCGAGCACCGCGCGCGCCACGGGCAGCAGAGTGCCCGGCGCGACAAGCAGCCGGGCAATTTGCGTCGAATGAATCGCCGCCAGATGGCAGGCGCGGCTATCCGACGCCCAGAGGGCGGTCGACACGCTCTCCAAGAACGCAACCATGCGAAGCAGATTGGGATCGCCGCACGCCACGCGCGCATCTTCGAACGCCGCGCAAGCGTCGAGCCACGTGCGGCGCGTATAAACGGACGGCTGCGTCGACATGCGCTCGCGCGCCTTCATCAAGTTGACCGTCATTACGCGCCCTCCGTCGTCTGGTTCGCCGCGTCGACAGCGCGATAGTTCAACGGATCGGCCATCCAGCGATGAAGCTCGCGATTCGACCAGACCGTGCAGCGCTGCGTCAGACGACTCGCACGCGGAAAGCGCCCTTCCAACTCACGCTGGCGGACGGTTTCGCGGGACAAGGGAATGAAAGGACGGAGATCGCCCCAACGCGAAAAACCATCAAGCGGCAGTCCAACCGGGGCAGGTGTTGCGACTGTGTTTTTTGCGGACATTCGTGCTCCCTAAGCATAGCTGTGCCACCATCGACACAGGCCGGAAGCCTGAAGCACGAAACGCGATCGACGTATCGACAATCGCGTTTCGGTCACGTAAAACGAGACTGTCGTTACCTCAATCGCGTTTTACCGGTTCACCCGGCGAGCCACGCCCTTTTCAACTTTCGTACGTGATCCGCCGTGACGCCGAAGCGAGCCGCAATGTCCGAACAAACGTTGCGTCCCTGAAAGTCTTCACCGTTACGCCGACGACGACTGAACTCTTCGATGATCTTCGTATTCTTCGCTTTCGAGAGCCGCGCCGCCTGAGCCGGTTTGATGGCCTTTTGCCTTTCCAGCTTTGCTTGCTCCTGCCGTTCTCGCTGTTCGGCTTCGAGCAGCGCCAAATGTGCGCGCGACATTTCGTGTTCTTCCGCGCGCTCGGCAATCTGCTCATGCAACGCATTGATTCGTTCCAGCAGCGCGGATTCAGTTTTACGTCGCGCGTAGAGCACGACACCTTCCAATGTGCGACTGTTGAACAGTTCGTGCTTCATCAGCTCTTGCGCGGTGCGCAGATCATCCTCGTCAACGCATTTGACCAGCAGACCGGCCAGCAAGGCCATCGCCTCACCAACCGGCACGTCACGTGGAATGATGTCTTGCATCTGCCCGAATGGACTTTCACCATCCTCCGCAGCAAAAGGCTGGGACGCTCGGTGTTTTGCGTCTGCGGCGGCGGAAGAGAGAATGCTTCTTCTGACGCATTGCCTTGAACGCCGCGAACGAATGCCGGCGCGAGGTTTATGCGTGAGAACTGGACTAGGTGTCTTTATACGTAGCAATAGCGCACCCTTCTGTGCGGCCTTCACGAAGAACGCCGAGCCAGCCGGTGAAGGTATCCGGTTTTCGGGTGGCCGCCCTAGACTCGACGGACCGCATTTTCTCACGACTTGCTACGCCAACTATTCTGCCCGCAAAGCTTCAGACCGTCCAACGCATAGCAATCAGGCGAGAAGCCGGGTGCATCGACAGCTCGCCTAGGAAAATATCGAGGGTGGATCGTGCCGCTTGTATTAGACGTCGGCGCCTGTCGAGCCAACCTGCGGACTGGTGCCGTCCTGACTCCCGTCGTCCTCCGTCAAAAACTCTCTCGCGAATGCTGAGAGGAGGGCGTCTGAGTCGTCGACGAAGCCCCCCAGTAGCGTCGCGGCACGCGCTTGGAGGTCCAGCCGCAGCGTTTCATAGGCGTCGGCCGGTCGCAGCAATGCGCGCAGCGCAGCTCGCGTATCTGGATACGCAAGACCACGTACGTCACGCCCGAGCAGCCCCGCTGCTGCCAGGCTCACATCAAAGTTCGCGGCCGTGAGCAGGTCCGTCGCCTGCTCGTAGGTTCGCTCGATATTTCCGGCATCGACGTAGTTGCGCAGGACGAACAGCAGGTCCGCGGAGTCCGTATTTTTCGTCAGTCGCCTGTCCTTCCACGCGATGAGCTTGAGCAGGACGAACGCCGGCAGCGTTACGATGGGCACGACAAGACCTTCACCGATGCTCACCGGCTGCGCGGTATCGACCGCCTCTTGGAACCCAAGAACCGTCATCACGATGTCGCCATCTGGGGGCCAGTGGATCTCGCCCGGCGGGCCCTCGATCTGACCGAAGGGCACAATGTCGAGCTCACTTTCGTAGTCGTCCGCGCTGCGCTTGAACAGCAGCTTCTGCTGCTGCTTGGAATGACGCCTGAAGCGCTGCGTTTGCACCAACAGTTCGATTAGCGCGTCGTGGGACTCCCAACTAACAGCGCACACAGCGACGTCCACGTCGCGCGTGGCGACGGGAGCCCTTATATCGTGAAGATGCCACATGAGGATGTCACGCGCGGTCGCCCCCGCGAGCACGAATTTCGCACCGAGTTGTGCACACGCGTCTTTCACGTCGCGCAGTAACGCGACTGTGAGCGCCTCGACAGGACGTTCGACAGGAACTTCAAGTGCGCTCTTTTGCAAGGTATTGATCATAAATAGTTTGGGCAACGGCACGATTCCGGTCGTCGCCAGATGTGATTAGATCGCTATAGACAAGGAGTGGATGGACCACTTCCCGGTGAGGCAGATTCCAACCTTCTTCCGCCTTGGCCGGCCAGAACGTCTCGAGTACTTCGACGTTACCGCGATCATCAGGCCGAAGCATCCCATTCATCATCAAGCGCGGCGTAATACCCCCGTGAGAGTAAATCGTCATCGACGCGGGCTTGATCTCGTGGGTCAGGATGTCTGCGCCGGCTTCGCCGCCCAAGCGAGCATCGAGGTCGAGAACCCCGGGTCGGCTCCACCAGTTACTCTCCTTGGTCCAACTGGTGAAGCGACGTGGGCTGAGCTTCGGACGCAAACGCGTTGGAAATAGACTCACCCACTCCTCGATGAGCCGGCGGCGATCGGCAATGACCCGGCGCGCGCCTTTGTGCACGACTAGTCCTCTGTATATCAAATCGTCCATCGCCAAGTTGACTGTGTTCAAGGCAACAGCCGAGCGATCCGCAATCGTGCGATAGGGGGCGTGGACGAGGCCCGGCTGGGTCAGGAGCGCGAAGGTCATGCGCAGTCCCTTGGGCGTCGTCGAGCGCGACGTCGGGTCCTTGAGGTTCAGTGTGGGTTTGTCACGCCCGACGATCATGATGGTTGCTTCGGGCTCGTGGATGTATGCGTTACCCGCTGTATCGAGAAACGGAATTCCCTTAGCGATAAGATCATCCGCCAGCCTCGACGTTATGTGCTGTGTGACAAGCATCAGTGGGTGCGCATCGTTCGGCGCGCGCCGCGAGAGCATGCGGTTGACGATGATACTTGCGCCTAGCGAACGGGTACCCGCGTTGATAACCACTGGCATGTCGAAGCGCTTCCCCGCAACGGTGAATCGGATCCACGCATCTGCCCCGTAGCTTGCCGAAACCCGAGCATGCGCGAGATCTTTCTTCTCGTTTGCAGCCATGGGCGCAGCGCGATAGTGGTGCGTCGCGTCAGAAAATGCTTCGCAAGCTAGTGTTAGCGCTTGCTGCTCGGTAGCGGTAAGGCGATCAGGGGAAGCCATCGAAGAATTTCCTTGTACGGTAACTCTCAGTGTACGCCAAAAGCGTACATATTAAAAATAGCGTACAAACAGACTGAAAGCACTTTCGCGATTGTGGTCAGCAGAGCAGACGCATTGTTGTATGTTTTTTAGTTGCGTCCTCAAAAAACGTACAAGAGAAAATTAGCGTACGTCGTGGAATGATTGAGGGGCGGGTTGTCGCGTTGAGTCAGGCCGTGACTGCACACCGGTGCGTCCCATGTTGACTGCTGTCTCAGCCGCCCTGTCGCAACATCGCTTCCGCACTCTACCGCACGCGCAGCGCCACTCGAACTCTGGAACACATCGTTGTTCATGGCGTAACTGCATCGGGAAACCGGGCTGTCGACGCCAGTTCCGCTTATCGACCGCCAACTTGCGGATGATGTACTCGACGGGGTAGCGTCACCCCCTCTAGCCACATTATGTAATGTGCCGACCCTTTGCATAAGTGGGAGGGACATGAGCCTGCGCAAAATGAAGCGCCGTTCACCAACTTCAAAATTTCGGCAATCCAAATCGGCTGCTCAGGATTCACAGCGTCCGAAACCGTTCCCTTTCGAACATGGGGCACAGCGATGTCCGAAAATAAGGCTTTACTAATTTTGGACACGGGGTATGATTCGTACATCCCTTTCGAACACATTGAGTGTGCAGCATGTCTCGGACCTTCGCATACGCCCGCGTCAGCACAACCGATCAGACGGCAGCCAACCAACTCCGCGAAATCGAGGCGGCCGGCTTTTCTATCGACAAGCGCCGGATCGTTACCGAAAGCATTTCCGGGAGCGTCAGCGCGGACCAGCGGCCGGGATTTGCACAGCTGCTTCTCAAGATGGAAGAAGGCGACGTATTGATCGTGACGAAGCTCGACCGACTCGGCCGGAACGCGATGGACGTGCGTGCAACCGTCGAAGCGCTGGCAGATCGCGGCATTCGGATTCATTGCCTTGCACTCGGCGGAGTTGACCTGACAAGTGCAGCCGGCCGTATGACGATGCAGGTATTAAACGCCGTTGCCGAGTTTGAACGCGACTTGTTGATCGAGCGGACGCAGGCCGGTATCGCGCGAGCAAAGGCAGAAGGGAAGGCGATGGGCCGCCCGTCTGCGCTGACGAAGCCGCAGCAAGAGGAAGTGCGAAAGCTATTGAGCGAAGGTGCGACGGTCGCCGGTGTCGCGAAGCTGTATGACACCAGTCGCCAGACGATCATGCGAATACGCTCTGCTACATAGCGCCTTGCAGTGCATCACTGAGCCCTACAAACCGGACATGACGGCCGATCGAATACCGTCTTTCGAGTACCTGAATCGATGCCTTCAGGTAACATCTTGAGAGCGCCATGCGTGAAGAACTTTGGCTAGGTCGAGATCCAGCGGGTCCGAGGTCCAATGCTTGTAAAACGATGCATCGTCACTTTCAGGTTTCGGCGCCGGTTCATCAATACGTATCCGAGTTGGCATAAGGACGGAATCCCCTAGCAAGATGCACTCGCCACGTCTCAACGTCGAAAACATGCTTGATATCCCACGCACGGAATCTGGCAGTAGATTCCTGACGTAAGATTGATCATCCGGATTCGAGATTCTGAGGCATAGAAAGCTATTACATTGCGACAGGATCGTGGACGAGACCTCTCTGGGCCGTTGACTGATGACCGTCAGGCTAACGCCATACTTTCTCCCCTCCTTTGCAATCCGCTCCGCCGCGTGACGTGCGGCTTCTGAAGTACTCTCCCGCTCATTCAAGTAGATGTGCGCCTCATCCGCAAAGATTGCTATAGGGTGTCTCGCTTTGTTAACACGACGAAACCAGTATGCAAAGTCGAATAAACAGCGCAATATCAAAGATATAACGGATGCGCGAACATCAAATGGCACCGGACTAAGATCAATCACGACAACCTTCTTTCTTTCACCAACCCTCTCGCCCAGAAGGCGCCTAAATAAATCCTCCATTGACGCGCTGCTTTTATATTTCACCGGCTTGAAAATTAAATCATATCGCCGATCATTCAGGCGCGAATCAATACGCATCAACAACCTTGTAAATTGACCGAACAACGGCCCCTGCTTTTCTTTTGAACTGCCAGCCACCATTTCCGTGTCCAGCTTACGGAAACGCTCCAGTATTTCAGAGAAATCAAAAAAAACGGGAGTGTCGATGGTTATCTTTTTAATTCCCAACCCCTGATTTTCGGGGTGATTCTCCTTTGCAGCCTGAAGCAATTCTTTGAATTTCGCGATCTGGTTTGGCGCAGCCGATTCACTTCTGTCGACCATTAAACCCAACAGCTCTTCCGAGTTCATCAGCCAGTACGGAAGCTCTAGGTCGCTTGCCGATATGACGTCAGCATCCTCGTTGAATGCATCTGCATACTCTCCGTGCAAATCGAATAGCACTGCGGTTGCTTGTTTGAAACTGCAAAGCTTCTGTAACAACGACGCAACCGTCCATGACTTGCCTCCACCAGTCTGCCCGAGAATAGCGGCATGCCGCGACAGAAATGCGTCCAAGTTGATCTTGGCCTCTTGCTCCGGCAGCAATGATAGTCGTCCCAAAGCAAAATCACCTTCCGCATAGCTAGTAAAAATCGAATCAAGTAGGCTGGGCGGTGTGGCAAATGCGGGGGCATTAACGGTAGGCAGTACGTCTGAACCTCTCTCGAATTTGCCCGCTGAGTTGATCGTGCCGACAGGCACGGTTGTCAGCAATCGCGACGATGAGTCGACCAGGAGAGTGCCGCCAACTACTGCGTCTTTCACCTCAGCGGCAGATACTCGGCCCTCCTTCATAGAGACGCCTGTTACCATGCAGAGAAGGCGGGCCGAAGGTAGCGCAACCACAACAAACGTACCCGGCTGTCCAATTAGTATCGGTGCAGGCCCCATGCTAGTAGATAGATGCACGGTCATACTGTCAGGCACGCCGCTCTCCCCGTCAGCGCTACTACGAAACTCCATAACCGAAACAATAATTTCGTCCCCGGAAACAGCGCAGACTCTTCCAATCTGATAGTCCATCGTGCACCCCTTCAAAAGGCGGCCGCAAAGGCACTGAACTTCCATAACTCAGTTTTATTGTCTGACACTGAGCCAGCCTTCCATGATGATGTCGAAAAAGCCGCTGAAACTGACGGCAACGATTTAAATGAAGACAGGCCGACAGGCTCAATGTCGCACAATGCAGTCAACCGACATTTCCCGGCGCGCAACGCTGGGAGTAGCAAGGTTTGGTTGATATGTTCATCCCCGAAACTAAAGCCGCAACTAATCAGATACCTGCACTCCGTACCCAGAACGCGGCTCACTTGCGAAAATAACAGATCATACGGATGCGCGAGCGTATCCATGACTTTTCGACGGCGTGGCAATACGATCGTTCTTGGAGTTGTTGCGCCCAATGATCCAGGATGTTGTTCCAGAATCTGCGCGCCCTTCGCAATCCATGACAAGGAGCCGTGAAGCTTTATTAACTTCACCACAAGTCGCGGCTGGGGTGCGAAACGAATTCCGTCAATCGTCCCTCTGACTTGATTGAACTGCCCCACATCGAAGAACCTAGTCGTTGCGCCGCTGAAACCGTTTTCCAACGTAACACCAGCAATCGCAGCCGCCGTCTCAAGCAACAAATCGTAATTGGTTGTGAAAACCCAAACGGTACAAGGTAGCCCAAATGTCCGACGCTGTAGATTTTCAAAGAACTTGATGTGGCAATCCAAAACAGGGTCGACAACACCAAGCAAACTACTTACGATTAATTCTCTAAATCGCTCCTCTAATGCCTGATACGTCGCCTCACCTGAATTCAATGCGTGCGCAATTGTAAAATCGGCCAACTCTTCAATATTCGGCGTTGCACTTGCGTCATCGTAAACTCGTCCGGCCGTGCTCAACACGGTATCAAGTGCGACTCTCTCTGCGCTCGAAAGACACCCGACGACGTTACGCGTCAACTGCGCCATCATCGGATAACCGGCTTCCCGAGACGCGCCAGCCCCGAATAGAAAGCCAATTCCCTCCAGCGACTGAGCCAAGCTTGGCAAGAGGTCGTCAATACCCAGAACCATGTGTCACTCCGCTCGCAGTGGAGTTGCAGTGCAACCTAAGGCCGCAAGGAACGCTTCGCACCACGCCGGCAGTTCACATGTCCACCAAACACTGGAATGAATACCGCGCATGCCACAGCATGCTTATTCTTGCACTTCCAGCAAACAATATGCCCTGCCTTGGCAAATTGCAAAGTTAGTTTGCCAACCCGATTCACATTGACGCAGCGACCGTGCAGCGTAAGCGCCTCACGGCGACCGTCGTAGACGAGGGCGAGAAGCGACATCAAAGTGGTGCCCATCATTTTCGATTTGATGGACATCACCGTGACAGAGCCGGAAGCCAAGCCCGGGAGCCGCAAGGGGCGCCCAAACTATGATCGCGAGTTTCGACGCCGTCTTGCGGCCGCGGCATGCGAGCCGGGTGCTTCGGTCGCAAAGCTGGCGCGCGAGAATGGCATCAATGCAAACATGCTGTTCACGTGGCGGCGTCGCTATCGCGAGCAATTGCTGGCCCAAACGACGTCGCTGATTCCGGTGGCGGTGGTCGATGAAACGCCGGCGCAGCGCGTGACCATGCCCTCGGAAGCTCGGGCAGTGGGCAACCGCACTACTCGAGCCGGGACAATCGAGATTCGATTCGGTGAGGTGGTCGTCAAGGTGGACGGCATTGTGGACGCCGACACGCTACGTGTTGTACTGGGGAGCATGCAATCGTGATCTCTCTTCCCACGGGTACCCGAGTCTGGCTGGTGGCCGGCGTCACCGACATGCGCTGCGGATTCCAAGGGCTGGCGGCGAAGGTGCACACGG
>NZ_LOYJ01000100.1:0-1441 GCF_001526245.1 Burkholderia sp. MSMB1498 | reverse complement strand
GTTCTCGGTTCTCGGTTCTCGGTTCTCGGTTCTCGGTTCTCGGTTCTCGGTTCTCGGTTCTCGGTTCTCGGTTCTCGCGGGACAGCGTTCAATGCGAGAGGTTCACGGCGGGCTCGATGCGGTCGCGCAAGCGATTCGGCGCAGCAGCGTGCGCCAGCGTGCGTTGGATCGACGAGTATCGCGACGACGGCGCGCACGCGCGCCACCCGCAACCCACACGTGCATGCCGACGGCGGGAAAGCGATCAAGGCATAGCCGTGCTTCATCGCACACGACAAAGGGCGAAACAAGCAGGGCGAAGCAGGCGCCGCGGCTGGCGAGCGGCGGTGATGCGGCCGTCTCGCGTGCACAGTTCCGGGCGCGTCGATCGCGTGTGCATGGCCCTCTTCGAGCGAACCTCGAACGTCGATCGCGCGCCACGCACGCTTGACGCAGATCGTGCAAGCAGGGGTAACACCCGATGCGCGGCAGGCGCCAGGCGTGCCGCTTCGCGTTAGACTGGCATTGCGTCATGCATCGATAACCCGGCGATTCGCGCAGTTCGTCGCCATAAAAGGAGAGGTCAGCATGAGTCAACGCATTCTGTCGCCGCTCGTTGCGTCGTGCGCCGTCGCAGCGCTGCTCTCGGCGTATGCGGCGCACGCGGCGCCGCCCATCAAGGCGAGCGTGCTCGGCGGCAACGACGGCCAGCTTCAATACACGGTCAAGGTCGACTCGAAGCAGTTCGGCACGATGCAGGAGACGCGCAAGATCCGCTCCGGCGAAACCGACGATTTCAACTGGAAGTCGGTGCCGCCGTCGGGCGCCGTGCCGATGTCCGACGCGTGCCCGAGCGCCGACACGCTGCCGCGCGACGCGAACGGCGCGATGGTCCGGCAGGCGCAGGTGCGGCTTGCGCCGTCCGTCGATAGCAAGGGCGTCGCGAACGTGCAGCTGAGCTTCCAGGCGAGCGCGCCGAACGGCACGAAGAAAGTGGCGGCGGGCGGCAAGACGCTGCAGTGTCCGAATGTCGTGACGGTGAGCCAGGTCAAGTGGCTGTCGATCTCGACAGGCGGCTCGAAGTCGATCTCGATGCGCGACGGCACGAAGATCACGGTGTCGATCAAGCGGTGAGCGCGGTGGCGCGGCGCCTTCCGGACGGCGGATGACGCATGTGCGGCACGGAGGGCTGCGCGGCACGTGCCGGAGGTCGGAGCGTGCGCGATGCCCGGGCGGTGCATTCGCATCGTTTGCGCGGCGCTGCCGAGCGGCATCGGCGACGGGCTCGGCGATTCGAGCGTCGATTCACGCGTCGATGTCCGGGCAGTCCATTCGCCGCCAAGCGACGCCGTGTTCCACGGCCGTTCGAACCGGCGACAATCACTACCGCCAACCGCCAACCGCCAACCGCCAACCGCCAACCGCCAACCGCCAACCGCCAACCGCCAACCGCCAACCGCCA